>NZ_JBHVJX010000013.1:0-236653 GCF_042798755.1 Streptomyces sp. NPDC057743 | reverse complement strand
TGCGGAGCCGTCTCGCCCAGAGACAAGAACTCCGCCCGCGTGATGCTGGTCCGGGCTGGTCTCTGTCCCGGCTAGTGCTGATCGTGTAAGACCTGCACCCCCGCCGGGGGTCAGGCGACGTGAGCTAGGAATCCCCCTCCCTTGCGAGGGGGAGGAGTCAACGCGGCACGTCACCTCCGCAGGCAGCCGATCTGCTTGAGCAGGGGCACACCGTGGGTGTTCCAGTCGTCACGGTGGACGGCGAGGATGTGGACGTCCCACAACCGGCCGTGGAAATACGTGTGGTCGGGCAGCACCGCCTCGGCCCGCACCAGGTCGGCGGTGGCCGTCCCGAGGCCGAGCTCCGCGGCGTCCGGCGACGTCCGGTGGACGTACACCTTGCGCAGCCGCCACATGGCGAAGGCGAAGTTGACCGTCAACGCGTGGACGTCGCCGGCGAGTTCGGCGGCCGCCGGCCCGGCGAGGTGGACCTCGATCCGGGCGTGCCCGGCGGACGTGGCGCAGGACACCGTGCTGAGCCCGACGACCTCGTCGGTGCCCTTGTCGTGGACCAGGAAGCACGCCGAGAGCCCCTCGCCGAAATTCTTGACGAAGGCGTCCAGTACCGGAAGTCCCGCGGCCCCCAATTCAAAGAGGATGCGGTATGCCTCGGGGGCATCCTGCGGGCCGGCCGGGCGCAGTGCGACCCGGTCGGTCTCGGTGTGCGGAAACAACATTGGACCAGCTACCTCTTTCGCCGTGCTCGACCCGGACCGCCGGCCCGTCGTAAATCCCTTGATTTCTGCACCGATTTGTATACGGCGGGGAATGCGCGGGGCAATGCGTGGGCCGGCTTTGAATCCGGTCGGCCAAGGCCCTGGAAGCACCGGACGCTAGGCCGGCGCACGGCCGGCGGTCAAGCAGCGACCAGCGAGGAAGCGGCGGTTGTCTCGCCGGCGGGACGGTCGGAGATAAATGCCGCCCGCACCGCATTGCCCGCCGGATGCGGCGCGGGCTACGGTCGCCCCGATCGGCCTTAGGGCTTTCATTCCGTTCGGTACCGGCCCGCCCCACGGCGGATGAATTTCGACCGCGCGAGCGGCCAAGGAGCGTAGACGAAAACCATGTTGGAAAACGCCATCGCCACCGACAGCAGCGCCCCGACCTTCCTCGACGAATTCACCGAGTTGATTCGCCGGACCGCCGCCACGATCTGCGCCGAGCAGCCCGACGTGCCGGAGCCCGAAGAACTGCGCGACCTGGATTCCTTCTCCATGGTCCAGGTCCTGCTCGACCTGGAGAACGAGCTGGAGCTGAAGGTCCTCGAAGAGCTGGAGGGCTTCGAGGGGCGGACGTTCCGCGAGATCGCCGAGCACATCGCGGGCATCGCCGAACGCAACGGCACCTACGAAGAGTTCCAGGCGACGGTCAAGCGCATCATCGCGGACTGACCGCGCCCGCTTCACCGTCCCGCCCGCCCCCGACCCTGGGAACCGCATGGACGACCACAGCAGCGACCACACCTACCGCGTGGTCCGCAACGACGAGGAACAGCACTCGATCTGGTGGGCCGACCGGCCGCTGCCGGACGGCTGGTACGCCGAGGGGACCGAAGGCAGCCGCGAGGAGTGCCTGCGCCACATCGACGCGGTGTGGACCGACATGCGCCCGCTGAGCCTGCGCCGCCGGATGGCACGGTCCGCCGCCGACTGAACCGCCCACGGGGCGCCCCCCTTTCCCGCCCGCGCGGCGACGCTGCCTTAGGAGCATTGTGAACGACTGGACGCTGTCGGCCGTTTCGTCCCCCGGGCGGGCGCCCGGGGACTTCGGGGCGCCGGGCGCGGCGGGGCCGCTCCCCCTGTTGCCCGCGCTGATCGCGGCGCAGGCCGCGGCCACGCCCGACGCGGTCGCGGTCGAGGCGCTCCCCGCCGGCCAGGCCGCCCTCACCTACGGCGCGCTGGACCGGCGGGCCAACCAACTCGCCCACCGGCTGGGGTCGTTGGGCATCGGCCCGGGCAGCCTGGTCGGCGTGGCCCTGTGCCGCGACACCGACCTGGTGGTGGCCCTGCTGGCGGTGTGGCGGGCGGGCGCCGCCTACGTACCGATGGACCCGGACCACCCGACCGAGCGCCTCGCCTGGACGCTGGCCGACACCCGGGCCCCGCTGGTCCTGACCGACCGCGCCGCCCGGCTGGCCCTCCCGGCCCACGACGGCACCCGACTGCTGCTGCTCGACGAACTCAACGAGGCAGGCCCCGAAGGCAGTTCGTCGTTCCCCCAAACCGCGCCCGAGCTTCCCGGCGGGCCCGCTGAGGCCGCCCGGCGGGCCGCCTATGTGCTCTACACCTCCGGCTCCACCGGCCGCCCCAAGGGCGTCGTCGTCCCGCACGGCGGCATCGCCAACCGGGTGCGCTGGCTGGCGTCCCGGCATCAACTCGGGCCGGCGGACCGGGTGTTGCAGAAGACCACGATCGGCTTCGACGCGGCCGGGCTGGAGCTGTTCGCGCCGCTGATCGGCGGCGGCACGGTGGTGCTCGCCCCGCACGGCGTCGAACGGGACCCGGCGACGCTGCTCGACGCGGTGGCCGCCGGCCGCATCACCGTCCTCCAGGCCGTGCCCTCGGTGCTGCGCGCGCTGGTCGGCGCGCCGGGCTGGGACGGCTGCGACGCGCTGCGGCTGCTGTTCAGCGCCGGCGAGCCGCTGCACGCGGAGCTGTGCCAGCGGCTGCTCGCCCGGGTGCCGCAGGTGGAGATCTGGAACACCTACGGGCCCACCGAGTGCTCCGTGGACCTCACCGAGCACCGCTTCGACCCGGCCCAGACCACCGGCCCGGTACCGATCGGCCGGCCCCTCGGGGGCGTGCGCGCCCTGGTCCTGGACCCCCAGGGACGCCCGGTGCCGGCCGGCGGCACCGGCGAGCTGTACGCCGCCGGCGCCGGGGTCGCCACCGGCTACCTCGGCCGACCCGCGCTGACCGCCGAGCGGTTCCTCCCGGACCCCTCCGGGCCGCCCGGCGCACGGATGTACCGCACCGGCGACCGCGTCCGCCTGGGCGCCGACGGCACGTTGGCGTACCTGGGCCGCCTGGACCAGCAGCTCAAGGTCAACGGCGTGCGGATCGAGCCCGGCGAGGTGGAGGCCGCGCTGGTCGCCCACCCGGGCGTGGACGGCGTGGTCGTCGGCACGGCCCCGGACCGCGCGGGCGGGCAGCGGCTGGTGGCCTGGGTGCAGCCGCGCGGCGCCGCGCCCACGCCGGCCGAGCTGCGCGCGTTCGCCCGCCGCACCCTGCCGGACCCGCTGGTCCCGGCCGTGTTCGTGCCGGTCGCCGGCTTCCCCCGCACCGCCAGCGGCAAGACCGACCGGGCCGCGCTGCCCGCCCCCGGTCCGGGCGACGACGGCGGGGCCGGGCACGTCCCGCCGCGCGACGCCGCCGAACGGGCCGTCGCCCGGGCCTGGGAGGAGACCCTGGAGCTGCCCGCCGGTTCGGTCGGCGCGCACGACGACTTCTTCCAACGCGGCGGCTCCTCCCTCCACTTGGGCCAGCTCGCCGGCCGGCTCACCGCCGCCGCCGGCCGCCGGATCGCGCTGCGCGCGCTGTTCTCCGCCCTCACCGTCGCCGACCAGGCGGCACTCCTGGGCGCCCCGGACGAGTCGGACGGGTCGGATGAGTCGGACGGGTCAGACAAGGCGCTGACGTCAACCGACGCCCAGGACGCCGTAGTTGCGGTGCCCCGCACCGGCCGGCTGCCGCTGTCGCACGGGCAGCGCGGGCTCTGGCTGCTGGAGCAGTTGCGGCCGGGCAGCCCCGAATGGGCCGACCTGGTGTGGATCAGACTGCCCGGGGAGTGGACCGAGGAGACCGTCCGCACCGCCCTCGGGCGCCTGGCCGAGCGCCACGAGATCCTGCGCACCCGCTACGAGGTGCACGACGCCGACCCCGTCCAGGTCGTCGACGCGCCGGGCGGCCCGGTGGAGTTGCGCACCGCCGTGGCCGACGTCGCCGACGCGGTGCGCGCGGCGGCCCGCGCCGAGCTGGGCCGCGGCTTCGACCTGGCGCGCGGCCCGGTGTGGCGGGCCCTGCTGCTGCGCACCGCCGACGGCGGGCAGGCCCTGCTGCTGGGCATCCACCACCTCGCCTGCGACGGCTGGTCCTCGGTCCTGCTGGAGCGCGACCTGCTGGCCCTGGGCGCGGCGGTGCACACCGGTGGCCGGCCCGACCTGCCCGAGGTCGCGGTGCAGTACGCCGACCACGCCGCCTGGCAGCGCCGTCGCACCGCGGCCGACAAGACCGCACTGGACGCCCAACTCGCCTACTGGCAGCGGGTGTTGGAGGGCGCGACGCCGCTGGAGTTGCCCTCGGACCGCCCCCGCCCCGCCGAGCGCGACGGCCGCGGCGCGCTGCACACCTTCGCGGTGCCCGCCGCCCTGACCGAACGGCTCGCCGCGCTGGGCCGGGAGGCCGGCGCCACCCTCCAGCAGACGCTGCTGACCGCGTTCGCCACGCTGCTCGGGCGGCTCTCCGGCCGCGCGGACTTCACCCTCGGCATGCCCGTAGCGGGCCGGCACCGCCCCGAAGTGGCGCAGACCGTCGGCTACTTCCTCAACACCCTGGTGGTGCGGTGCCGCCCGGACGACGCGGGCACCGTGACGGACGCCATCGCCGCGGTGCGCGACACCGTGCTGGACGCCCTGGCCCACCAGGACCTGCCGTTCGCGCACCTGGTCCGCGCGCTGCACCCGGAGCGCGACCCCGCGCGCACCCCGCTCTACCAGGTGATGTTCGACTTCCACGAGGAGGGCCGGACCGGCACCGCGCTCCGCGCGGCCGACCTGGCGGCGTTCCGGGCCGCCTGGCAGTCCGCCCGCACCGACCTCACCTTCGTCGTCCAACGGCAGGCCGACGGCTCCCTGTTGGGCCAGGTCGAGTACGCCACCGCGCTCTTCGACCCGGCTACCGTGGAGCGGCTGGCCGCCTGCTGGGTGCGCCTGCTGGAGTCCTTCGCCGCCGACCCCACCGGCCGGCTGGGCGACGCCGAGCTGCTGCCGGACGCCGAGCGCGCCCGGCTGCTCGCCCTCGGCGCCGCCGTCCCGGCCGCCGACGACGCCCCCGACGGCTGCGTGGCCACCGCCTTCGCCGCGGTCGCGCGCCGCACCCCCGACGCCGTCGCCGTCGTCTGCGGCGACGCACAGTGGAGCTACGCCCGACTGCTGGGCCGTGCCGCCTGGTTCGGGGATCGGCTGCGCGCGCTGGGGGCCGGCCCGGAGACCACCGTCGCCGTGCTGTTGCCCCGCTCCCCCGACCTGCTGGCCTGCCTGCTCGGCTGCTGGCAGGCGGGCGCCGCGTATGTGCCGCTGGACCCGGCCTCGCCCGATGCCCGCCTCGCCCATGTCCTCGCCGACTCCCGGGCCGTGGTGCTGGTCTCGGACCCGGCCGGCGGCGCCCGGCTGGCCCCGCACCACCGGGGCGCCCACCTCACCGTCGGCGCCCCCGACGCCGCCCCCGACGACGCGACCACCGCGAAGGCCACCGCGCCCGCGGCCGCCCGGCGCGACCCCGCCCGGCTCGCCTACGTCCTCTACACCTCCGGCTCCACCGGCCGCCCCAAGGGCGTCGGCGTCGAACACCGGTCGCTGCTGCGGCTGTTGACCGCCTCCCGGGAGCACCTGGAGTTCGGGCCGGACCACGCCTGGCTCGCGCTCGCCCCGGCCTCCTTCGACATCTCCCTCACCGAGCTGGTGATGCCGCTGCTCGCGGGCGGCCGGGTGGTGCTCGCCCGGGATCACGAGACCGCCGACTACCCGGCGCTGGTGGAGCTGATCGACCGGGCCGGCGTCACCCACCTCCAGGCCGTCCACCCGCAGTGGCGGCTGCTGCGCGACAGCGGCCTGGGCGACCGCCCGCTGGTCGGCCAGACCGGCGGCGAGCCCTGCCCGCCCGACCTGGCCCGTGAACTGGCCCGCGGCCTGAAGCGGTTCGTCAACGAGTACGGCCCGACCGAGGCCACCATCGCCGCGACCCGCTGGACCGTGCCCGAGACCGCCGCCGAGCTGGCCATCGGACGGCCCTACCCGCACGTCGCCGCCCGCGTCCTGGACGCCCGGCTGCGCCCCGTCCCGCCGGGCACCGTCGGCGAACTGTGCCTGGGCGGGCGGGGGTTGGCCCGCGGCTACGTGGGCCGGCCGGCGCTCACCGCCGAACGCTTCGTGCCCGACCCGTACGGGCCGCCGGGCGCCCGGCTGTACCGCACCGGCGACCTGGCCCGGATGCTGCCCGACGGCACCCTGGTCTTCGCCGGGCGGGCCGACGGCCAGGTCAAGATCCGCGGCCGGCGGGTGGAGACCGGCGAGGTGGCGGCGGTGCTGGCCGACCATCCGGCGGTGGCCGAGGCGGTGGTGGTCGCCCACGGGAGTGGCGAGCAGGCCCGGTTGGTCGGCTACTGCGTCCCGGCCGGCGACCGACTCCCGGACCGGGAGGCGCTGTTGGACCACTGCGCCCGGCAGCTGCCCGGCTACATGCTGCCCACCGTCGTGGTGCCGCTCGACGCCCTGCCGCTGACCCGCCACCACAAGGTCGACCTGGCCGCGCTGCCGGCCCCGGACCTGGCCGCGGTGGCCGACGACGTCCCGCACACCGCGCCCGAGGGCCCGCTGGAGGAGGCCGTCGCCGACATCTGGCGAGCGGTGCTGACCGGGCCCGACGGCCGCGCCCCGCGGATCGGCGCCCGGCACGACTTCTTCCGGCTCGGCGGCGACTCGATCCGGGCCGCCCGGGTCATGGCCCTGCTCCAGGACGCCTACGACGTCGCGCTGCCGCTGCGCACCCTCTTCGACCACCCCACCGTCGCCGGCCTCGCCGCGGCCGTCGAGGACGCCGTACGCGCCGAGATCGCGTCACTGAGCGATGCCGAACTGGCCGCCGCACACAGGGAGTACCAGCAATGACCGAACCCGCCGCCACCCCCGCGGACGCCGCCTCGGCCGCGGCGCTGCGCGCGGAGCTGCTGCGCCGGCGCCTGTCCGGGGCCGCTCCGCGGGCCCGCCAGGGCCTGACGCGCGTCCCCCGCGGCGAGCCGCTGGCGCTCTCCGCGGGCCAGCGCCAGCTGTGGTTCCTGCACCAGCTCGACCCGGCCGCGCCGGAGTACCTGCTGCCGGTGGCGTACCGGCTGCGCGGCCCGCTGGACGAGGCCGCGCTGCGCCGGGCGCTGGACGGGCTCGCCGAGCGCCACGAGATCCTGCGCACCCGCTACGTGCTGGTCGGCACCGAGCCCCGGCAGGTCATCGACCCGCCGGGCCCGGTGGACTTCGTCGCGTCCGACCGCCCCGGCCTGCCCGAAGCGGACCGCGCGGCCGCCGCGTTGGGTGACGCCGAGGAGGCGTCGCTGGCGCCGCTCGACCTCGCCGAGCGGGCCCCGCTGCGGGTCCGCCTGGTCCGCTTCGCCGCCGACGACCACCTGCTGGTGCTCGTGGTGCACCACATCGCCTGCGACGCCGCCACCCGCCCGCTGCTGCTGCGCGAGCTCTCCGCGCTCTACCGCGCGCAGCTGCGTGGCGAGGAGCCGGCGCTCGCCCCGGAGCCGGTCCAGTACGCCGACTACGCCGCCTGGCTCACCGCGCACCAGGACGGTCCCGAGGTGCGCGCCGAACTCGACTGGTGGCGGCGTGAGTTGGCCGGACTGAGCTCGCTGGACCTGCCCACCGACCGGCCGCGCCCCGCGGTGCGGTCCTGGCGCGGCGCGCAGGAGCACTTCACCGTGCCGGCGCCGGTCGCCGAGCGGCTGCGGGAACTGGCCGCCGCGCACGGCGCCACCCCGTTCATGGTGCTGCTCACCGCCTTCCAGGCGCTGCTGGCCCGGCACACCGGCACCCCGGACGTGGCGGTCGGCACCGCCGTCTCGGCGCGCAACCGGCCGGAGCTGGCCACCATGGTGGGCTATGCCTACAACAGCCTGGTCCTGCGGGCCACTTGGGCGGGCGAGGAGCCGTTCGGCAAGCTGCTGGAGCGGGGCCGGGAGGCGGTGCTGGCCGCCTTCGACCACCCGTCGGTGCCCTTCGACCGGCTCGCCGACGCGCTGGAGCCGGAGCGCGACCTGTCCACCACCCCGGTCTTCCAGGTCATGTTCGACCTGACCCGGGCCGACGGGACCGAGCCGCTGGACCTGCCGGGCCTGACGGCGACCGAGGTCGAGGTGGAGGCCCGCACCGCCCGCTTCGACCTCACCATGCACCTCCAGGAGCGCCCCGACGGCTCGTTCGCGGGCGCGCTGGAGTACGCCACCGCCCTCTTCGACGCCGCCACCGCCCGCCGGTTCGCCGGCCACTACACCCGGCTGCTGGCCGCCGCCACCGCGGACCCGGACACCCCGGTCTCCGAACTGGACCTCTTCGACGAGTCCGAGCGCGCCCTGCTGCTGGACGGCCCCGCCGAGCCCGTCGGCACCAGTACGCCGCTCGACGCCGGAGCGCTGCGCCCCGTCCACGAGGCCATCGCCCGCCAGGCCACGGCGACCCCGGACGCGACCGCCCTCGTGCACGGCGGCCGGCGGACCACCTACCGCGAACTCGACGCGCGCGCCGACCGGTTGGGCCACCGGCTGCGCGAGCTGGGCGCCGGCCCCGAGGACACCGTCGGCGTGCTGCTGGACCGCGGCCCCGAGCTGGTGGCCACGCTGCTGGCCATCTGGCGCACCGGCGCCGCCTACGTCCCGCTGGACCCGGGGTACCCGGACGACCGACTGGCGTTCATGCTCGCCGACACCGGCTCCCGGCTCGTGGTCACCGAGCGCCGGCACGCCGCGCGGCTGGCCGGCACCGCGGCCCGGCCCGTGGTGCTCGACGAGGACGCCGAGCGCGCGGCGCTGCGGCGCTGCCCGGCCACCCCGCTCGCCCCGCCCGCCGGCGGCTACGACCCCGACCACCTCGCCTACGTCATCTACACCTCCGGCTCCACCGGCCGTCCCAAGGGCGTGCTGATCACCCACCGGGGGCTGGCCAACTACCTCGGTTGGACCGTCGACGCGTATGCGAGCGCCGGCACCGGCGGCGCCCCGCTGTTCTCCTCGGTCGCCTTCGACCTCGGCGTGCCCGACCTGTTCACCCCGCTGATGACCGGCCAGCCGGTCCACCTGCTCGACCAGGACTTCGAGATCACCGAGCTGGGCCGGCTGCTGATGGCACACGCCCCGTATGCGTTCGTGAAGCTCACCCCCGGCCATCTGGACCTGCTCACCCAGCAGTTGACGGAAGCGGAGCGGACGGGCCTGGCCGGGCTGGTGATCGCGGCCGGCGACGCCTTCACCGGGCGGCTCGCCGATCGTTGGTTGAGCGCCGCGGAGGCCGGCGGCACCCGGCTCGCCGCCGAGTACGGCCCGACCGAGATCACCGTCGGCAACTCCGCCTACTTCATCGACGGCCCCCAGGACGTCGAGCTGGTCTCCATCGGCCGGGCGCTGCCCAACACCACCATGCGGGTGCTGGACGGGCGGTTGCGGCCGGTGCCGCTGGGCGCCGTCGGCGAGGTCTGCATCGGCGGGGTGGGCCTAGCCCGCGGCTACGCCGGCCGCCCCGGGCTGACCGCGGAGCGCTTCCTGCCCGACCCCTACGGGCCGCCCGGGTCCCGGCTGTACCGCACCGGTGACCTGGCCCGCGTGCTGCCCGACGGCAATCTCGACTTCGTCTCCCGCATCGACCACCAGGTCAAGCTGCGTGGCTACCGGATCGAGCCGGGCGAGATCGAGACCGTGCTGACCGCCGACGCCGCGGTCGCCGAGGCCGTCGCCCTGGTGCGGGAGGATGCGCCGGGCGACAAGCGGCTGGTCGCCTACCTCGTGCCGGCCGCCGGCGCCGACGCCGCGGCGCTCGCCCCGGCCCGGCTCCGCGGCCTGCTCGGCGCCCACCTGCCCGACTACATGGTCCCGGCCGCGTTCGTCACCCTCGACGCGCTGCCGCTGACCGCCAACGGCAAGCTGGACCGCACCGCGCTGCCCGCCCCGGACCGGGCCGCCACCGCGGTCGGCGCGCACGTTGACCCGCGCGACGACGACGAGCGCGCGATGGCCGCGCTCTGGTCCGAGGTCCTGGGCCTGAGCCGGATCGGCGTGCACGACAACTTCTTCGACCTGGGCGGCGATTCGCTGCGCGCGGTCGCGCTGGCCGGCGCGCTGCGCGAGGCCGGTCTGGCGGTGGCGGTGCGGGACCTGTTCGAGCACCGCACCGTGGCCCGGCTGTGCCGGGCGGTCCGGGACGGCGCGCTGGCCGGCGGTCCTGGCTTCCAACCGGTCGCCCGCTTCGCGCTGTTGGACGCCGAGGAGCGGGCCGCGCTGCCCGCCGACGCCGTCGACGCCTATCCGCTCTCCCGCACCCAGGCCGGGATGTTCGTCGAGATGTTCCGGGACGGCGACGTGCACCGGTACCACAACATCACCTCGTTCAGGATCCGCGATCCGCACCCCTTCGACCCGGCGGCCTTCCGCGCCGCCGCCGACCTGGTCGTGGCCCGCCACGAGGCGATGCGGACCTCGTTCGCGCTCACCGGGTACCGCCGGCCGCTCCAGCTCGTGCACGAGCGCGCCACGATGCCCTACGCCCACCAGGACCTGCGGCACCTGCCCGAGGGCGAACGGTGGCCGGCGCTGGTGGAGTTCGCCGACGCCGACCGGCACCGCCTGCTCGACCCCGCCCGGGCGCCGCTGATGCGGATGGCCACCCACCTCCTGGACGACGGCGGCTGGTGGCTGTCGATCACCGAGGGCCACCCGGCCATCGAGGGCTGGAGCTACCACAACCAGTTGATGGAGCTGCTCGGCGCCTACCGCCGGCTGCGCGCGGGCCGCGCGCCCGACCCGGCCCCACCGGCGCCCGCGGTCCGCTACGCCGACTTCATCGCCGCCGAACTGCGCGCCCTGGACGACGCGGGCAACCGCGCCTACTGGCGCCAACTCCTCGACTCGTACGAGAAGTTCGAGATCCCGTCCGGCTGGGCCGGCGACCCCCAGGCGCCGGCCGAGCGGTACCGCATCGACCTGCCGCTCGCCGACCTGGCGCCCGGCCTGCGGGCGCTGGCGTCGGCGGCCGGGGTGCCGTACAAGAGCGTGCTGCACGCGGCGCACAGCAAGGTGCTGGGCCTGCTCACCCGCCAAGGCGCCTTCCGCGGCGGCCTGGTGGCCGACGCCCGGCCCGAGGTGCGCGGCGCCGAGCGGGTCTCCGGCATGTACCTCAACTCCGTGCCGTTCCCCTACCGGCGCACCGCCCGGACCTGGGGCGAGCTGGCCCAACAGGTCTTCGCCGCCGAGGTGGAGCTCTGGCCGCACCGGCGGTTCCCGATGCCGGCGATGCGCCGCCCCGGCGACCCGCACCCGATCGACGTGCTCTTCCACTACCTGGACTTCCACCAGGTGGACACCGACCTCGTCGACCCGCTCGCCACCCGCGACGACAGCCCCAACGAGTTCCCGGTGGTCGTCGGCACCCCGCTGCGCGACCACCTCACGCTCGCCTCCGACACCCGCACCCTGCGCCGGGACCGCGCCGACCGGCTGGCCCGGCTCTACCTCGCGGTGCTCACCGACATGGCCGCCGGCGGCCCGGACGGCGACGCGCGCCGCGGTTACCCCGAGGACGGGGAGTCGGGCCGCGCGCTCGCCGCCCTGCCGGCCGCCCCCGCCCCCTTCGACGACGTCCTGACCGCCTTCGAGGCGCAGGCCGCCCGCACCCCGGACGCACCCGCCGTCACCGCCGCACACGCCCGCCTGAGCTACGCCGAACTGGACGCCAGGGCCGGCGCGTTGGCCCGGCGGCTGCGGCGGCACGGCGCCGGCCCGGAGGACCGCATCGGGGTGCTCCTGGACCGCGGCCCGGCCCTCCTCGTCGCCCTGCTCGCCGTCTGGAAGGCCGGGGCCGCCTATGTGCCGGTCGACCCGGACACACCGGACGCCCGCCTGTCGGCCCTGTTCGCCGGCGCCGGCTGCCGCCTGGTCGTCACCGAGGACGCGCACGCGGGCCGGGCCGGCGGCCTCCCGGAGCTGCGGGTGAACGCACCGGAAGCGCCCGAGGAAGCCGGGGAGCCCGAGGGCGACCACCCGCCGGCGCCCGACCGCGCCCCGGACCGCCTCGCCTACGTGCTGCACTCCTCCGGCTCCACCGGCACCCCCAAGGGCGTCGCGGTCGAACACCGCGCGCTGGCCCACTACCTGGGCTGGGCGGTCCACGCCTACGCCCAAGACGCCCCGGCCGATGCCCCGTTCTTCACCTCCCTCGGCGCCGACCTCGGCGTCCCCGCGCTCTTCGTCCCGCTCCTGACCGGCGGCACGGTGCGACTGCTGCCGCCACGGTGGGCACCCGAGGAGCTCGGTCGGCTGCTGGTCGACGGCGCCCCGCACACCTTCGTCGGCCTGACCCCCGGTCATCTCGCCCTGCTCGAACAGCAGCTCTCCGACGTCGAACTCGGCGACCTGGCCGCCCTGTTGGTGTGTGCCGGCGACGCCTATCCGTCCGGGCAGGCCGCCCGGGTCGCGGCGCGGGTCGCCGCCGGCGGCGGCCGGCTGCGGCTGGCCGCGGAGTACGGGCCGACCGAGGCGACGGTGGCCGCCACCGCGCACCGCCCGACCGGCCGGGAGCGGCGCCCGCTGGTGCCGCTGGGCCGGGCGCTGCCGGGCACCACGCTGCGCGTCCTGGACGATTGCCTGGCGCCGGTGCCCGACGGCACCGTCGGCGAGGTGCACCTCGGCGGACCCGGGCTGGCCCGCGGCTATGCGGACCAACCCGGCCTGACCGCCCGGCACTTCGTACCCGACCCCTACGGGCCGCCCGGGTCCCGGCTCTACCGCACCGGCGACCTGGCCCGCGTGCTGCCCGACGGCACCCTGGAGTTCACCGGGCGGGTCGGCCGTCAGCTCAAGGTGCGCGGCCACCGCGTCGAGCCGGCCGAGGTCGAGGCGGCGCTCGTCGCCGACCCGCGGGTCCGCGAGGCCCGGGTGGCCGCGCTCCCGGACGCCGCCGGCCAACCCCGCCTGACCGCCTGGGTGGTGCCCGCCCCCGGCCGCCCGCCGCGCCCCGCGGAGCTCCGCTCCCGGCTGCGGACGCTCCTGCCGGCCCCGCTCGTCCCGGCCGGCTACCGGATCGTCAGGGCGCTGCCGCTGACCGCGCACGGCAAGTACGACCGGACCGGCGCCCCCGCGGCCGACGCGTGCCGGGCGGACACCGCGGTCCGGGCCCCCTACGTGGCGCCCCGCACCGACACCGAGCGGCGGCTCGCCGAGGTGTGGCGGGGGGCGCTCGGCCTCGACCGGGTCGGCGTGCACGACGACTTCGGCGACCTGGGCGGCGACTCGCTCCTGGTGCTGCGCGTCCTGGCCGGCGCCCGCGCGGCCGGGCTCCCCCTCGATCCGGCCACCGCGCTGGCCCACCCCACCGTCGCCGAGCTGGCCGACGCCCTCGACACCACCCCTCCGGGAGACCACTGATGCCCAAGGACGCCCGCACCGTGCGCCACCTGATATCCCTCGACGACCTCACCGACGCCGACCTGCACCAACTGGTCGGCCGGGGCGCCGCGTTCGCCGCCGGCACCGCCGACGCCGGCCGGCCGCTCGACGGCCTGGTCACCGGCGTCTACTTCGCCAAGACCTCCACCCGCACCCGGACCGCGTTCTCCGCCGGCACGCTGCGGTTGGGCGGCTCCCTGCTCTCCTACGGCCCGGGCGACCTCCAGACCAACACCGGCGAGACGAGCGAGGACACCGGCCGGGTGCTCTCCCGGATGCTGGACGTGCTGGTGGCGCGCACCGCCGGGGACCCCCGGGAGATGCGGGCCTGGGCGCGCCAGGGGCGGATGGCGGTGGTCAACGCGATGAGCGCCGAGGAGCACCCCACCCAGGCCCTGACCGACCTGACCACGCTGTACCGGCACTTCGGCCGCATCGACGGGCTGCGCGTGCTGTACCTGGGCGAGGGCAACAACACCGCGACCGCCCTGGCGCTGGCCCTGACCCGTTACCCGGGCGTGGAGTTGGAGCTGCGCACCCCGCCCGGCTACGGGCTCCCCGCCGCGATCGCCCAGCAGGCGGCGCGGCAGGCCGCGGCCAGTGGGGCGGTGCTGCGCGAGCGCCACACCATGGACGGACTGCCGGCCGACCTCGACGTCATCTACACCGCGCGCTGGCAGACCACCGGCACCGCCAAGGCCGACCCCGACTGGCGCACCACGTTCGCCCCGTTCCAGGTCCGCGCGGAGCTGTGGGCCGACAGCCCGAAGGCGGTGTTCCTGCACGACCTGCCCGCCCACCGGGGCGAGGAGGTCACCGCCGAGGTCCTCGACGGGCCCATGAGCCTGGCCTTCGAGCAGGCCGAGAACAAGATGCACTCCGCGATGGCGGTCTTGGAGTGGTGCCGGTCCGCTGCGCTTGGCTTGCTTCCCACGTAGCCGGCTTTCCCGCCGCGCGGGTTGCTGTCTTTGCGCCTGCGGCGCGGGCACTGTTGTCCGCTGCGCGGGGTGGTGCCGCTGCGCGGAGCGGGGCGACTTGTGTCCGCTGCGCGGGGCTGTCGGGGTGCGGTGACGGTCCTCCGGGGTGGGGGTGCCAGACTGCTTCGCTTTACGTCTGGCACCCCCACCCCTCCGGCCCGTCCCCTCCCGTGGGGGGTGGGAGAAACGGGTGGGTGCCACGTCCGCCCGGTGGGCCAACTCGGGCCGCTGGGTCAACTCGACCCTCGGGAACAACTCGGGTCGGTGGGCCAACTCGGGGCGCTGGGTTGAGTGGTGACCGTCAGCGGACAAGGACGCGTGAGTCTGCGTGGTGACCGTCAGCAGACGGGCGGCCCCAGCGACCCGGCGGTGACCGTACGAGGACGGGCGACCCCGGCCACACCAGGCAACGACCGTCAGGGGACCGCAAGGGCCAGCCCCCACCCAGGGAAAACCACCCCCAACGGGAGGGGACGGGTCGGAGGGGGCGGTATGCCAGACGTAAAGCGAAGCAGTCTGGCATACCGCCCCCGGAGGCCCGTCACCGCACCCAACAGCCCCGCGCAGCGGACACAACTCGCCCCGCCCCGCGCAGCGGCACCGCCCGCGCCGCAAGGCGCAAACAACAGCACCCCGCACGGCGGGAAAGCCAACAACGTGGGGTGCAGCCGGCCGCAGGCCCACGGCGGGAAAGCCAACAACCTGGGAATTACCCGCCGAGTTGCGAGGCGCTGGGCACTTGGTCGGTCACCGTAGCCCCGTTCTTCTTGCCCGCGTCCTTGACGTTGCCGATGACGTTTTGGAACGTGCCGACGTCGTCGGGGCTGGCCTCGCCCTTGCGGAGCTTCGTGCCGAGGTTCTTGAGGGAGTCGATGCCGCTGTTGAGCGGGGCGAGGGCCTTGGAGAGCGTCGGGTCGCCCTGGGCGTTGCGGACCGCCGCCTTGAGGCGGTTGTAGGTGAAGGCGCCGGCCAGGCCGGCCTTGATCAGCGTCCGTTTGCGGTGCTCGGCGCCCTTCTTGAAGCCGCCTTCCTTGTACGGCTTGATGATCCACTTGTAGGTGGCGCCGGCCGCCAGGCCCGCGTTGGTGACGAAGCGGGTCTTGGCGAACTTCTGCTTCTCGAAGGACGTGCTGGGGCTGGGCGAGCCGCTGGCGCCGCCCTCGTTCTTCTTCGAGCCGCCGCAGGCGACGGCGCCCAGGGTCAGCGTGCAGGCCAACAGCAGGGCGACGACGGCCCTGCGCAGGGCGGCGGGGTTGCGGACGGGGGGAACGGACACGGCGCGGGGAACGGTCACGGCACGCCTCCGGCGGGCTCGGTTCGGCTGGCGAACGTCTCGGCTGGGGAACATCGTCCGCAGCCTGACCCGCCCGCCGGGGGGGCCGCCACCGGTAAACGGCCAACCGGGGGTGGCCGGTTCCCGCGCCCCGCGCGGGCGTCGCGGGGGCGCCGCAGGGGCGCCCCCCGCTAGCGGCAGCAGTCCGGCGCCAGCCCGGTGGGCAGCCGTTCGCCGCCGAACACCGAGGTGGTCGCCTCGTCGCCGCCGAGGGCGGCCACCGCCAGCAGCAGCGAACCGGCCGTCCAGGAGGTCAACTCCCGTGGCCATATGGCCTCGTCCTCGAAGACGTAGCCGGTCCAGTACATGCCGTTCTCGGCGCGCAGGTGCTGGATCCAACCGAGGATCGACACCGCCCGGTCGGACTCGCCCATCGCCCAGAGGGCCAGGGCCAGTTCGGCGCTCTCGCCGCCGGTGACCCAGGGGTTGGGCGACACGCAGCGCACGCCGAGGCCGGGGACGACGAAGCGGTCCCACTCCGCGTCGATCCGGGCCCGGGCCGCCGCGCCGCGCACCGCGCCGCCCAGCACCGGGTAGTACCAGTCCATGGAGTAGCGGGACTTGTCGAGGAACCGCTCGGGGTGGTGGCGTATCGCGTGGCCGAGCCGACCGAGGGCCAACTCCCAGTCGGGCTGCGGCTCCTCGCGCTGCTCGGCCAGCGCCAGGGCGCAGCGCAGTGCCTGGTAGACGGAGGACGAGCCGGTCAGCAGCGCGTCGCGGACGGGCGTGCCGTCGTCCTCACGCTTCCAGCCGATCTCGCCGCCGGGCTGCTGGAGTTCCAGCACGTACTCGATCGACGCGTAGACCGCCGGCCACATCCGGTCCAGGAAGGTCTCGTCGCCGGTGGAGAGGAAGTGGTGCCAGACGCCGACCGCGAGGTAGGCGCAGAAGTTGGTCTCCCGGCCGAGGTCGGTGGGTGCCTGGGCGTCCCCGTCGGCGTAGGCGGCGTACCAGGAGCCGTCCGGGTTCTGGTGCCGGACCAGCCAGTCGTAGGCGGCCTCGGCCCGCTCGTGTGCGCCGGCCGCGTCCAGCGCCATGGCGGCCTCGGTGTGGTCCCACGGGTCGAGGTGGTGGCCCCGGAACCAGGGGATGGCGCCGTCCGTGCGCTGGGTCGCCAGGATGCCCGCAACCGTGTGGGCGGCCTGGTCGGCGGTGAGCACCCCCGGCAGGACGAGCCGTTCGGTGCGCCCGGGGCTCGTCACTTGGCGGCCCCGCGGGTGGCGGCGGGCTTGGTGGACCGGGTGCGCCGGGCGGCGGGCTTCGCCGCGGGCTGGGCGGCCGCCTCGGGCTCGGGCGCGGCCGCCGCCTCGGGCAGGTGCGGCTTGGTGGCGTAGGCGACGAAGCTCTTGCCGATGAGGGGGTTGAGGGCCTGCTCGGCGAGCCGGGTGGCCAGCGGCTTCTTCATGATGTCCCAGACCAGCAGCTTGTGGTACGCCTTCACCGGCAGCGCACCGTCGTTGTCCACGCCGAAGGCGCACTTGAGCCACCAGTAGGGGCTGTGCAGCCCGTGGGCGTGGTGCGTCCCGTACGGTTCGAGGCCGGCCTGGCGCATCTTGTCGAGGAGTTCGTCGCCGCGGTAGATGCGGATGTGGCCGCCCTCGACCTCGTGGTAGGCGTCGGACAGCGCCCAGCAGATCTTCTCCGGGCCGTAGCGCGGCACGGTGACCGCGATCCGGCCGCCGGGCTTGAGGACCCGGACCATCTCGGCGAGCACCCCCTTGTCGTCCGGGATGTGCTCCATGACCTCGGAGATGATCACGACGTCGAAGCTGGCGTCGGGGAACGGCAGCGCCAGCGCGTCGCCCTCCATGGCGGTGGCGGTGGCGCCCGTCGGGGCCTCACCGGCCTCCTCCATCGCCGCGAACCACTTGGCGACCTCGCGGATCTCGTCGCCGTTCTGGTCCAGGGCGACGACCTGCGCGCCCCGCCGGTAGCACTCGAAGGCGTGCCGGCCCGCGCCGCACCCCAGGTCCAGGACGCGGTCGCCCGGGGCGAGCGGGAATCGGGAAAAGTCGACGGTCAGCACGGCGTTCGCTTTCGTCCGGCGGTCAGGGGCGGGGAGAGGTACGGCGGTGGCGGCGGGCGGTCGGTGGGGCGTGGGTCATCGGCGACCGGCGAACCGGGCGGCGGCACCGGCCCGTTGGCGGTCCATGGCCTCGCGGTAGCGGTCGGCGGTGCCGAGGGCGGCCTGCCGCCAGGTGAAGCGGGCCAGCACCCGCTCCCGGCCGGCCGCGCCCAGCCGGCGGCGCAGCGGCTCGTCGCCCAGCAGCCGCAACAGGCCGGCGGCGAGCGCCCCGGCGTCGCCCGGCGGCACCGCGAGGCAGCTCTCGCCGTCCGGCCCGGCGACCTCGGGGATGGCGCCGCCGGTGGTGGCCAGCAGCGGGGTGCCGGTGGCCATCGCCTCGGCGGCGGGCAGTGAGAAGCCCTCGTAGAGGGAGGGCACGCAGGCGACTTGGGCGCCGCGCACCAGGTCGACGAGTTCGGCGTCGGTGATGCCCTTGACGAACTCGACGGCGCCGGACAGGCCGAGCCGTTCGATGGCGGCGGCGACCGGCCCGCCGTCGGCGCGCTTGCCGACCACCACGAGGTGCGCGTCGGGGTGCTCGGTGCGCACCTTGGCCAGCGCCTCGACGAGGTGGATCAGCCCCTTGAGGGGGACGTCGGCGCTGGAGGTGGTGACGATCCGGCCGGACACCTCGGGGACGCTCGGGTCGGGGCGGAAGAGGTCGGTGTCGGCGCCGATGGGGACGACGTGGATCCGGTCGGGGCGGACCCCGAGGTCGTCGACGATCTCCTGCCGGGAGGAGCCGGAGACGGTCAGCACCGACGGCAGCCGCCGAGCCACCCGCTTCTGCATGCGGGTGAAGCCGTACCAGCGGCGGACCGAGACGCGCCGCTTCCAGTCCTGCGCGGCGGCCAGGTCGAGCCGGCGGTCGACGGTGATGGGGTGGTGGATGGTGGTGACCAGCGGGGCGCCGAGCGCGGCGGGCCCGCCGAGCAGACCGTAGCCGAGGGTCTGGTTGTCGTGGACGACGTCGAACTGGCCGCGGCGGGCGGCGAGATGGCGGCGGGCGCGCAGCGAGAAGGTCAGCGGTTCGGGGAACCCGCCGGTCCACATCGTGCCGACTTCGAGGGCGTCGATCCAGTCGCGGAACTCGTCGCGGCCGGGCGTGCGGAACGGGTCGGGCTGGCGGTAGAGGTCGAGGCTGGGCAGCTCGGTCAGGCTCACTGTGCCGGACGCCGTCCGGGGGGCGCCACCCTCTCCCGACTCGCCCTCGACGAGGAGGGGTCCGTCGTCCAGGACCGGGTACGGCTGGGCGCCGATGACCTCGACGGTGTGGCCGAGGCGGGCCAGTTCACGCGAGAGGTGCCGGACGTAGACGCCCTGACCGCCGCAGAACGGGTTCCCCTTGTACGTGAGCATCGCGATCCGCAGGGGACGCTCACGGTCCGAGGGGGTCTCCGCCGGGCGGGGCGCGGCTTCCTGGACGGCCTCAGCGGTCACGCACGGCCCCCTTCTCACTGGACTTTCGCCGGAGCGTAACCGCTGGCGGTAATCTAGAACAAGTTTCAGAACTGCAAAGCTACTGATCAGTTCACCGGTATGCGAATCTACCGGCCGGGAACGGAGCGGAAAGAGCCACACCGGGTGATTCGCGCCACGGCCCGGCCCCTGCCATGCTGTGCCGATCGCACCACCGGCACTCACCGCATCGCGGACGGAAAGCCACGGAATGGGACACATGACTACGGGATCCAAGGCGGCCAGGCCGGCGCTTCCGGCGAGTCCTCCCCTGACCGAACGTCAGGAGGCCCGGCGCCGCCGCATCCTGCACGCCAGCGCCCAACTGGCCGGCCGCGGCGGCTTCGACGCCGTCCAGATGCGCGAGGTGGCCGAATCCTCCGGCGTCGCGCTCGGCACCCTCTACCGCTACTTCCCGTCCAAGGTGCACCTGCTCGTCGCCACCATGCAGGACCAGCTCCAGCACATGCACGAGACGCTGCGCAAGCGCCCCCCGTCGGAGGAGGACCCCGGCGCCCGGGTCGCGCAGACGCTGATGCGGGCCTTTCGCGCGTTGCAACGCGAACCGCACCTGGCCGACGCGATGGTGCGGGCGCTGACCTTCGCCGACCGCTCGGTCAGCCCCGAGGTCGACACCGTCTCCCGGCTCACCACCGCGATCATCCTCGACGCCATCGGCCTGGACGGCCCGCCCACCCCCGAACAGCTCTCCGCGGTCCGGGTCATCGAACACACCTGGCACTCCGCCCTGATCACCTGGCTCTCCGGCCGCGCCTCGATCGCCCAGGTAAAGATCGACATCGAAACCGTCTGCCGCTTGATCGACTTGACGGTGCCCCGTTAACGCGGCCCCGTTAGCGCGGCCCCGTTAACGGGGCGACCTGCCCCTGAGCCAATCCCTCGATGTGCCGGCGGCCCGTTAACTTCCCCGCATCACTGGGTAGTTGGCCCGCAAGGGGCCCTCGCGACCCTTACGGGTCCACCCACCCCACCCCCTACGGGCCCACGCCCCCGCCCCGCCCCCTCCTCTCACTCCTCCGGTGGGAACACCGCCTCCCCGCTCCCCGCCCCCGTGATCGCGATCGCCTCCACCGGGCAGCTCTCCGCCGCCGCCAACACGTCGTCGGCGGCCTCGGTTTCCGGCTCCACGGGGTGTGACTGCCGGGCCGCGTCCAACCGGAACCGCTCCGGTGCGGTTCCGGCGCACAGCCCCGACCCGATGCACACCCCCCGGTCCACCGCCACCCGCCAGCGCTCACCCATCAGGCACCCGCCGGCAGGTGGATCATCTTGTGCTCCAGGTATTCCGCGAACCCCTCGGGCCCGAACTCCCGCCCGATACCGGAGTTCTTGTAGCCGCCGAACGGCCCGAGCATGTCGATGCTGAAGGTGTTCACCGAGTACGTCCCGGTCCGCACCCGTCGCGCGATCTCGATGCCGCGCCCGGTGTCCGCGGTCCACACCGACCCCGACAGCCCGTACTCCGAGTCGTCGGCGATCCGCACCGCCTCCTCCTCGTCCCCGTACGGCAACAGGCAGATCACCGGCCCGAAGATCTCCTCCCGGGCGATCCGCATCCCGTTGTCGACCCCGCCGAAGAGCGTGGGCTCGACGTACCACCCCGTCGACTGCCCCTTCGGGCGCCCGCCGCCGGCCAGCACCTTGGCGCCCTCCTGCTGCCCCAACGCGATGTAGTCCAACGAGCGTTGCTGCTGCCGACGGGTGACCAGCGGGCCTATCTCGGTGGCCGGATCCAGCGGGTCGCCGACGGCCAACGCCCCCGCCGCCGCGGCGAACCGCTCGGCGATCTCGTCGTACCGGCTGCGCGGGGCGAGGATCCGGGTCTGCGCCACGCACGCCTGCCCGTTGATCATCCAGGCGAACGGCGCGATCCCGGCCACCGCCGCGTCCAGGTCCGCGTCCGGCAGGATCACCGCAGCGGACTTGCCGCCCAACTCCAGCGTCACCCGGCTGAGGTTGCGGGCCGCGACCTCCATCACCCGCCTGCCCGCCGCCACCGACCCGGTGAACGACACCTTGTCCACACCCGGGTGCCCGACCAGGTACTCGCTCACCTCCCGGTCGGCCGGCAGGATCGACAACACCCCGTCCGGCAGCCCGGCTTCGGTCACGATCTCCGCCAGCAGATACGCGTCCAACGGCGTCTCCGGCGAGACCTTCAGCACCACCGAGCACCCGGCCAGCAGCGCCGGCGCCAGCTTGGCCGCCGCGGTGAACTGCGGGACGTTCCACGGCACCACGGCCGCGACCACCCCCACCGGCTCCCGGCGCACGAGCAGCGGTCCGAGCGCTCCGGCGCGCCGCTCCTCGAACGTGAACTCCCGCGCCACCGTGAGCGCCGCGTCCCAGACCATCATCGCGGCCAGCGACTGCACCATGACGCCCGAGGTGACCGGCGTCCCGTTCTGCGCGCCGATCACCCGCGCGAACTCCTCGCTGCGCGCGGCGAACGCGTCCTTGATCCGGGTCACCACGGCGATTCGCTCGTCCAACGGGGCGTTCGCCCACACGCCCGACGCGAAGGAGGCCCGGGCCGCCGCCACCGCGCGGTCCACGTCGGCGCGCGCGGCGTGCGGCACCCGGCCGATGACGCGTTCGGTGTGCGGCGAGACGACCTCGATCGTGTCCGGGCCGGCCGGATCGACCAACTCACCGCCTATATAGAGCTTTCCGTGCTCGACGAGGTCGCTCATCGCTGCCGCCTCCCGACGGTCTCGACGGTCTGAAGACACTCCGTACGCCATGGGCTGTTGGTCGGCCCCGGGGTTGTTGGACGGTTGTTGTCGGCTGCTGGTCGGCCTGTTGCGGCGGACCGCCCGATGTCTGTTGCGGCGCGTACGTTTCTGACGCTTCATCAGAAGACGTCGCCCCAGAACTGATACCAGTTCCCCGTCGCGGAGTCCACGGCGCCGACGCGCATCCCGGCCCGCCCACCCCACCCAACTCCCCGCCACGACACGGACGTTCCGCCTCATACAGGAACGTGTTCTCGTTTCGTGACGCGTTCTCGTTATACGTTGACGGCGACAACGGCACAGGAGGGGGCGGGACCGATGGCACCGCAGGTGATCGACCACCGGGGCGGGGTGTGGAGCATCGCCGTCCCCATCCCGGACAACCCCCTCGGCCACACCCTCGTCCACCTCCTGGAGACCGACCGCGGGCCGGTGCTCATCGACACCGGCTGGGACGACCCCGCCTCCTGGGACACCCTCACCGCAGGCATCACCGCCTGCGGCTTCGCGCCCGCCGACGTCCACGGCGTGGTGCTCACCCACCACCACCCGGACCACCACGGGCTGTCCGCGAAGGTGCGGGAGACCTCCGGCGCCTGGGTCGCCATGCACGCCGCGGACACGGCGGTCGTCCGCCGCACCCGCGCGGCGGAACCGGGGCAGTGGCTCGACTACCTCGTCGCCAAGCTCACCGCGGCGGGGGCGCCAAACGCGCACATGGAGCCCCTGCGGGCCGCCCGCGCCCGGCGCCGCGAACGGCAGTTGCCCGGGCCGCGGCCCGCCCTGCCCGACCGGGACATCGCGCCCGGCGAGCTCCTCGCCCTCCCCGGTCGCCGGGTCCGGGCGATCTGGACGCCGGGCCACACCCCGGGCCACGTCTGCCTCCACCTGGAAGAGGCCCACCCGGCGAACCCCTCCCCCACCCCGACCGGCTTCGGGCGCCTCTTCTCCGGGGACCACCTGCTCCCGAGCATCACCCCGCACATCGGGCTCTACGAGGACCCCGACGACGTGCCGTCCGACCTGCTCGACCGGGGCGATCCGCTCGGCGACTACCTCGACTCCCTGGAACGCGTCGCCCGCCTCGCGCCGGCCGAGGTACTGCCGGCGCACCAGCACGCCTTCCCGGACGCGGCGGGACGCGTCCGGGAGTTGATCGCGCACCACGAGGAACGCCTCGCCGACCTCCGCGCGCTGCTGCGCGAGCCGCTCACGGCCTGGCAGCTCGCCACGGCCATGCAGTGGAACCGCCCCTGGGAACGGATACCCCCCGGCTCCCGCAACATCGCCGTCTCCGAAGCGGAGGCCCACCTCCGCCACCTGATCAAGCGCGGCCACGCGGAGCCGGTACCGGGCTCGGACCCGGTCCACTACGTGGCCGTCTAGTACGTGGCACGTGGTCGTATAGCCGGACACCCCCTCGTCCACATCGCCACACGCCCCCCTTCACTACCCGATTACAATCAGTTACGGAACGTGGAACTCCCGGGCGCCCCGCGTTCGTTGCCGGAATAAGGAGGAGGCGGCGGCGAGCGAGGCGCAAGCGGGAGGGGGAGCAGGAGCGAGGTGCCTCAACGGCGTGAGGGGGCGGCCGCCGGAGCGTTAAGGTGTGCGGGACAACTTCATCCGTACCCGATCGGGGGAAGCCGGTGGAAATCCGGCACTGACCCGCAACCGTGAGTACGGCCGCGCCTGGCGGCGTGGGCGTGCGAGTCGGAGCACCCGACCGGGCACGACCAAGGCTCCCGCCACCGGCCCCGCCACGCGTAGGGACGGCCGGTGCGCGGCACCGTCGAGGTTTACGGAACTGAGCCCGGTGCCACCGTGCCGCACCCCGGGGTGCGCGCGGGCGGTCGCCCGAGTGCGGCTCGGCTTCGTGGCCCGGCCGCGACCCCGACCGATCCGAGAGGCACCCCCCGATGGCCCCCATGGCTCCCCAGGCCCCCGCGCCGCAGTCGCATTCCGCCGCCCCCCGGGCGCGCCGCGCCGCTTCGGCGTTGGCCACCGTGGCGACCGCCGTCGTGCTGGCCGGTGCCGCGGCCCCCGCCGCGTTCGCCGACGGGGCGGACGGGCAGCAGCAGAAGCAGCAGTTGCCGAAGGGGCTGTACGGGAGCAAGGACCCGCAGTACGACGGGGTGTGGCGGCAGTCGCTGGCGATGCTGGCGCAGCACACGGTGGGGGTGCGGCCGGCGAAATCCGGGGTGGACTGGCTCGCGGGGCAGCAGTGTGCGGACGGGGCGTTCGCCGCGTTCCGGGCCGACCCCGGCAAGGGGTGTGACGCCGGCACGCTGCGGGACACCAACCAGACGGCGGCCGCGGTGCAGGCGCTGGCGGCGCTCGGGGGGCACGGGGACGCGGTGGGCAAGGCCGTGCGGTGGCTGAAGTCCGTGCAGCACGAGGACGGCGGCTGGGGCTCGGTGCCCGGTGGGCAGGGCGGCGAGGTGAGCGACGCCAACTCGACGGCCGTGGTGATCGGGGCGCTCGCCGCGGCGGGTGAGAAGCCGGAGTCGGTGACGGCGAAGGGCGGGAAGGGCGGCAAGTCGCCGTACGACGCGTTGCTGGGGTTCCGGCTGGGGTGTGCGGCGAAGGACGGGGAACGCGGGGCGTTCACCTTCCAGTTGAAGAACGCGGCGCCGAACGCCGACGCGACGGCGGCGGCGGTCACCGGGGCGCTGGGCAAGGGCTTCGTGGTGGCGCCGGCGGCGAAGGATGCGGACCGGCCGGTGAAGGCGTTGGACTGTGCGCAGGGCGACAAGGACGGCGCGTCGGGGAGCGGCGCCAAGGCGCGGGGCGCGGTCGCGGACGGGGGCGCCGGGTGGCTGGTCGGGCAGTTGGACGCCGCCGGGCAGCATCTGAAGTCGGCGATGCCGGGTGCCGAGCAGCAGCCCGATGTGGGCAACACCGCCGATGCGGTGGTGGCGTTGGCGGCCGGTGGGCACGGTGCGGCCGCGCAGAAGCCGCTCGGGTGGCTGGAGAAGAACGCGGCGGGCTGGGCGAAGCAGGGCGGTCCGGCCGCCTATGCGCAGTTGATCTTCGCGGCGCATGCCGCCGGTGCCGACCCGCGGTCGTTCGGCGGCACCGACCTGGTGTCCGCGCTGAACGCCACCGGGCCCGCGCCGGCCGGCAGTGACGCGGCGTCGCCGGCCGCGGACCAGGACGCGCAGGACGACGCCACGGACGCAGGCGGCGGCGGTATCGGGGTGTGGTGGGTGATCGGCGTCGGGCTGGCCATCGGTGCCGGCGTCGGCTTCCTGATCAGCGGCCGCAACAAGTCCAAGACCGGGCTGTGATGCGGGCGCGGCGGGCCGCCGGGGCGCTGGTGCTGGCGGGGGCGGTGGCCGGTCTGGGTGCCGGGCCGGCGCAGGCGCAGGGCCAGTACCGGTACTGGTCGTTCTGGGACGGTAAGGGGGACGGTAAGGGCGCTGCGTGGGCGTATGCCACGGAGGGGCCCGGGACCGCGCGGCCGGCCGACGGGGCCGTCGTGGGGTTCCGTTTCACGGTGAGTGCGGACTCCGCGAAGGCGGCCACCCCGCGCACCGCCCCGGATTTCGCCGCGCTGTGCGACGGGACGCCGGCGCGCGCCGGGTCCAAGCGGGTCGGTGTGGTGGTCGACTTCGGCACGGCGGCGGATGCGCCGTCGGGCGAGCGTCCGCCGGCGGCGCGGTCGGGCTGTGCGCGGGTGCCGGCGGACGCCCCGGCCGGTGAGGCGTTGGCCGCGGTGGCCAAGCCGTTGCGGTACGACGCCAATGCGCTGCTGTGTGCGATCGCGGGCTATCCGCGGTCGGGGTGCGCGGAGCAGGTGGCCGGCGACGGCGGGACGGGGTCGGCGAGTTCGACGGGTTCGACGGGTTCGTCGGGTTCGACGGCGAAGCCCGGTGCCAGCGGCAAGGGCGGCGAGGGCGGCAAGGACGACGACGGGGGTCCGTCGGCGGGGCTGATCGGTGGGGTCGGTGCCGTGGTGGTGTTGGGCGCGGCCGGTGTGTGGCAGGCGCGCCGGCGGCGCGGATGAGCGCCCCGCGAGCCACCCGCAGTACCGCCCTGCACGCCGGCGCCTGGTGGGTGTGGGCGCTGGGGTTGGCGACGGCGGCGTCGCGGACCACCAATCCGTTGCTGCTGGGGCTGTTGGTGGGGGTGGCCGGTTATGTGGTCGCGGTGCGGCGGACGGATGCGCCGTGGGCGCGTTCGTACGGGGCGTTCGTGAAGCTGGCGCTGGTGGTGTTGGGCATCCGGTTGGTGTTCGCGTTCGTGCTGGGTTCGCCGATCCCGGGTACCCACACGCTGGTGACGCTGCCCGAACTCCCGCTTCCGGATTGGGCGAAGGGGGTGCGGGTCGGTGGCCGGGTGACGGCGGAGGGGATGGTCTTCGCGCTGTACGACGGGGTGAAGCTGGCCGCGTTGTTGATCTGTGTGGGGGCGGCCAATGCGTTGGCGAATCCGGCGCGGTTGCTCAAGTCGTTGCCCGGTGCGCTGTATGAGGCGGGGGTGGCGGTGGTGGTCGCGATGACGTTCGCGCCGAACCTGGTGGCGGATGTGCAACGGCTGCGGGCCGCGCGGCGGTTGCGGGGGCGGCCGGACCGTGGGGCGAGGGCGTTGTTGCAGGTGGGGGTGCCGGTGTTGGAGGGCGCGTTGGAGCGGTCGGTGGCGTTGGCCGCGGCCATGGACGCGCGGGGTTACGGCCGGAGTGCGCAGGTGCCGCGGGCGGTGCGGCGGCTGACGGCGGTGTTGACGTTGGGCGGGCTGCTCGGGGTGTGTGCGGGGGCGTACGGGTTGTTGGGGGATGCCGGGGGCGGCTATGGGTTGCCGTTGTTGGCGGCCGGTCTGGCGGCGGCGTTGGCGGGGTTGTGGTTGGGCGGGCGCCGGTCGGTGCGGACCCGGTACCGGCCCGAACGGTGGGGTGTGCGGGCCTGGTTGGTGTCGGGTTCGGGGGTGGCGGTGGCGGCGTTGATGATCGCGGCGAACGGCTATGCGCCGGGGGCGCTGCATCCGCCGGCGGTGCCGTTGACGGCGCCGGTGTTGCCGCTGTGGCCGGCGTTGTCGTTGTTGGTGGGGCTGGTGCCCGCGGTGGCGGCGCCGGCGCCGGTGGTGTCCGGGGCGCGCGCCGGTGGCGGTGGGGCGTCGGGCGTCGGCCCGGCCGGTCGCCGCGCTGCCGACCGGGATCCGATCCGTTGAGAGACCGATCGTTGAAAGACCCGATCCGTTGATTCCGTTGGTGAAGTTGTCGGACGTCGCCGGACGTTTGACGTTGCCGGAAGTTGTTGAAGGAGCCGCGCAGTGATCCGCTTCGAGCAGGTCTCGGTCACCTACGGGGAGGCCGCCGAGCCGGCCGTCCAGGGGGTGGATCTGACCGTGCCGGAGGGGGAGTTGTGTCTCCTCGTCGGGCCGTCGGGGGTCGGCAAGTCGACCCTGTTGAACGCCGTGTGCGGGTTGGTGCCGCACTTCACCGGCGGTACGTTGCACGGCCGGGTGACGGTGGACGGGCGGGACACCCGTACCCATCCGCCGCGAGAGTTGGCCGATGTGGTGGGGACGGTGGGCCAGGACCCGTTGGCGCACTTCGTGACCGACACCGTCGAGGACGAATTGGCGTACGGCATGGAGTCGTTGGGGTTGGCGCCGGAGGTGATGCGGCGCCGGGTCGAGGAGACGTTGGACCTGTTGGGTCTGGCGGAGTTGCGGGACCGGGCGATCGGCACGCTGTCGGGCGGGCAGATGCAGCGGGTGGCGATCGGTTCGGTGCTGACCGCGCATCCGAAGGTGTTGGTGTTGGACGAGCCGACGTCGGCGTTGGATCCGGGGGCCGCGGAGGAGGTGCTGGCGGTGTTGCAGCGGCTGGTGCACGATCTGGGGACGACGGTGTTGATGGCGGAGCACCGGTTGGAGCGGGTGGTGCAGTACGCGGACCAGGTGATTCTGCTGCCGGGGCCGGGTGCGGCTCCGGTGATGGGTGAGCCGGCGGGGGTGTTGGCGGCGTCGCCGGTGCGGCCGCCGGTGGTCGAGTTGGGGCGGTTGGCGGGGTGGTCGCCGTTGCCGTTGTCGGTGCGGGACGCGCGGCGGAAGGCGGCCGGGCTGCGGGAGCGGTTGTCGGGGGCGACGGTGCCGTCGGCGGGTGCGGTGGGGCGGCCGGCGGCGGGTGCGGAACCGGTCGCGGTGGTCGAGGGGTTGGGGGTGCGTCGGGGGCGGGTGCCGGTGTTGGAGGGGGTCGGGCTGTCGGTGCGGCCGGGTGAGACGGTCGCGTTGATGGGGCGTAACGGGGCGGGCAAGTCGACGTTGTTGCGGACGCTGGTGGGGATGCATGAGCCGGCGTCGGGGTCGGTGCGGGTGGGCGGTTGTGTGCCGCACCGGACGCGGCCGCGGGATCTGGTGCGTCGGGTGGGGCTGGTGCCGCAGGAGCCGCGGGATCTGTTGTCGGCGGAGACGGTGGCGGCGGAGTGTGCGGCCGCGGATCGGGATGCGGGGGCGCCCGAGGGGCGGTGTGCCCGGTTGGTGGCGCACTTGTTGCCGGGGGTGCGGGCGTCGGCGCATCCGCGGGATCTGTCGGAGGGGCAGCGGTTGGCGTTGGCGCTGGCGGTGGTGTTGGCCGCGCGGCCGCCGCTTTTGTTGTTGGACGAGCCGACCCGGGGGCTGGATTACCCGGCGAAGGCCCGGTTGGTGGAGGTGTTGCGGCAGTTGGCCGCCGAGGGGCAGGCGTGTGTGCTGGCGACGCACGATGTGGAGTTGGCGGCGGAGTTGGCGCACCGCGTGGTGATCCTGGCGGAGGGCGAGGTGGTGGCGGACGGTCCGACCGAGGAGGTGGTGGTGTCGTCGCCGGCGTTCGCGCCGCAGGTGGCGAAGGTGTTGTCGCCGTTGCCGTGGTTGACGGTGTCGCAGGTGGCGCGCTCGTTGGCGGGGGCGTCGGCGTGAGGGCGCCGGTGGGGCGGGTGCGGGCGGTTCGGCTCGGGCCGCGGTCGGTGGTGGCGCTGTGTCTGGTGTCGGCGATCGGGGTGGTGGCCTTCGGGTGGCCGTTGTTGGCCGGTTCCGGGTCGGGGTTGGCGCATTCGCAGGATGCGCCGTGGTTGTTCGCCGCGTTGTTGCCGTTGTTGTTGGCGGTGGTGGTGGCGACGATCGCGGACGGTTCTTCGGGGGTGGCGTCGGGGGCGCCGGGGCTGGATGCGAAGGCGATCGCGATGGTGGGGGTGTTGGCGGCGGCGGGGGCGGCGTTGCGGCCGTTGGGTGCGGGCACGGCGGGGATCGAGCCGATGTTCTTCCTGATGGTGTTGTCGGGGCGGGTGTTGGGGCCGGGGTTCGGGTTTGTGCTGGGGTCGGTGGCGATGTTCGCCTCGGCGTTGTTGACGGGTGGGGTGGGCCCGTGGATGCCGTTCCAGATGTTGTCGATGGGGTGGGTGGCGATGGGGGCGGGGTTGTTGCCGGGTGCCGGGCGGTGGCGCGGGCGCCGGGAGTTGGTGTTGTTGGCGGGGTATGGGGCGGTGGCGTCGGTGGCCTACGGGACGGTGATGAACCTCCAGGGGTGGCCGTATCTCGGCGGGTTGGCGTCGGGGGTGTCGTTCGTGGCGGGTGATCCGCTGTCGGCCAACCTGCCGCGGTTTCTGGCGTACTGCCTGGCGACGTCGTTGGGGTGGGATCTGCCGCGGGCGGTGGTGACGGTGGTGTGCACGCTGACGCTCGGGGGGACGGTGCTGCGGGCGTTGCGCCGGGCCACCCGCCGGGCGGCGTTCGAGGCGCCGGTGGCGTTCGCGGGGCCGTCGGGTGTGGCGGAGGGCGCGTCAAAGGAGGCGCCGGTGGCGTCGGGCCCGGCGGAGCGGCCGGCGCGGGACGGGCGCGCTACAGGCGCTGGATGATCGTCGCGGTGGCCAGTGCGCCGCCGGCGCACATGGTGATCAGGGCGAACTCCTTGTCGCGGCGCTCCAGTTCGTGCAGGGCGGTGGTGAGCAGGCGGGCGCCGGTGGCGCCGACGGGGTGGCCCAGCGCGATGGCGCCGCCGTTGACGTTGACCTTGGCGAGGTCCTGGTCGAAGACCTGGGCCCAGGAGAGGACGACGGACGCGAACGCCTCGTTGATCTCGACGAGGTCGATGTCCTTGAGGGACATGCCGGCCTTGCCGAGGACGGCGCGGGTGGCGTCGATCGGTCCGTCGAGGTGGTAGTGGGGGTCGGCGCCGACGAGGGCCTGGGCGACGATGCGGGCGCGCGGGGTGAGGCGGAGGGCGCGGGCCATTTTCTTGGAGGCCCACAGCAGTGCGGCGGCGCCGTCGGAGATCTGGGAGGAGTTGCCGGCGGTGTGGACGGCGGTGGGCATGACGGGTTTGAGGCCGGCGAGGGCCGCCATGGTGGTGTCGCGGAGTCCCTCGTCGCGGTCGACGAGGCGCCACATGCCCTGCCCGGCGGCCTGTTCGTCCTCGGTGGTGGGGACCTGGACGGCGAAGGTCTCGCGCTTGAAGCGTTCCTCGGCCCAGGCGGTGGCGGCGCGTTCCTGGGAGAGCAGGCCGAGGGCGTCGACGTTGTCGCGGGTGAGGCCGCGGTGGCGGGCGATGCGTTCGGCGGCCTCGAACTGGTTGGGCAGGTCGACGTTCCACTCCTCGGGCCAGGGTTTGCCGGGGCCGTGCTTGGAGCCGCTGCCGAGGGGGACGCGGGACATCGCCTCGACGCCGCAGCCGATGCCGATGTCGATGACGCCGCCGGCGATCATGTTGGCGACCATGTGGTTGGCCTGTTGGGAGGAGCCGCACTGGCAGTCGACGGTGGTGGCCGCGGTCTCGTAGGGCAGGCCCATGGTGAGCCAGGCGTTGCGGGCCGGGTTCATGGACTGTTCGCCGGCGTGGGTGACGGTGCCGCCGACGATCTGCTCGACGCAGTCGGGCTGGAGGCCGGTGCGGGCGAGGAGTTCGCGGTACGTCTCGCCCAGGAGGTAGGCGGGGTGGAGGTTGGCGAGCGCGCCCTGGCGCTTGCCGATGGGGGTGCGTACGGCTTCGACGATGACGGGTTCGGCGGCCATGACTTTAGCTCGTCCTCTCCTCGCGTCCGTGGGCGTCGGGGCGGCCACGGAGGGAAGAACTAGTACGCGTTCTAGTTCTGCGAACAGTCTCGTGAGCCGCCCGGTGCGGCGCAAGAGGGCTGCAACGCCCTTGTGTGCAAGTGGCGTTGCCGTGACCCTTGCCACTTGGAGAACGCGTCATTACCTTCACCGCGAACTGCATCTGATGGGCCGTCAGAGAACGTGTCGGGTGACGGTGCCGTCAGGGCGATAAGCCGTCGTTGGACCAGGAGTCGCCGATGCACTGCCCCGCGCTGCCCGATGGGTTCGACTTCACGGACCCCGACGTCTACCAGTCCCGGGTCCCGCTCCCGGAGTTCGCCCGGCTGCGCCGGACCGCGCCGGTGTGGTGGAACGCCCAGCCGCACGGCATCGCCGGCTTCGACGACGACGGCTACTGGGTCGTCACCCGTCACCAGGACGTCAAGGAGGTCTCCACCGCACCGGAGGTCTTCTCGGCCAACCTCAACACCTCGATCATCCGCTTCAACCAGGCCATCTCCCGCGACCAGATCGAGGTCCAGAAGCTGATCATGCTGAACATGGACCCGCCCGAGCACACCCGGGTCCGGCAGATCGTGCAGCGCGGCTTCACCCCGCGGGCCATCCGCGCCCTGGAGGACGCCCTGCGCCGGCGGGCGGCGCAGATCGTCGAGGAGGCCCGGCACAAGGGCACCGGCGACTTCGTCACCGACGTCGCCTGCGAGCTCCCCCTCCAGGCGATCGCCGAGCTCATCGGCATCCCGCAGGAGGACCGGGCCCGGATCTTCGACTGGTCGAACAAGATGGTCGCCTACGACGACCCGGAGTTGGCCATCACCGAGGAGGTCGGCACGGGCGCGGCGATGGAGCTGATCGGTTACGCGATGAACCTCGCCGCGGCCCGCAAGGAGTGCCCGGCCAAGGACATCGTCAGCAAGCTGGTGGCCGCCGAGCACGAGGGGAACCTCGGCTCCGACGAGTTCGGGTTCTTCGTGCTGCTGCTGGCGGTGGCCGGCAACGAGACCACCCGCAACGCCATCACCCACGGCATGCACGCCTTCCTCACCCACCCCGAGCAGTGGGAGCTCTACAAGCGCGCGCGCCCGTCGACCGCCGCCGAGGAGATCGTGCGCTGGGCGACCCCGGTGGTCTCCTTCCAGCGCACCGCCACCCAGGACACCGAACTGGGCGGCGCGCGCATCAAGAAGGGCCAGCGGGTGGGGATCTTCTACTCCTCCGCCAACCACGACCCGGACGTCTTCGACCACCCCGAGCTCTTCGACATCACCCGCGACCCCAACCCGCATCTGGGCTTCGGCGGCGGCGGACCGCACTTCTGCCTCGGCAAGTCCCTCGCCGTCCTGGAGATCGACCTGATCTTCAACGCCCTCGCGGACGCCGTGCCCGGGATCTCCCTGGCCGGCGACCCGCGACGGCTGCGCTCCGCCTGGCTCAACGGGGTCAAGGAACTCCGGGTGCGCTACCGGTGAGGGTGAGCACCGCCAGGGCGAGCACCTCCAGTACGCCGATGCTGAGCAGCGCGAGGACCATCCGGCGGCGCAACGTGCGGTAGGCGGCCTCGTATTCGGCCCGCAGTGCGGCGCTGCGGGCCGCGATGCGCTCCAGGTAGGAGCGGGAGGTCTCGTGCTGCTCGCGGCAGTAGTGGGCGACGACGTCCTCCCGTTGGGCGGTGGTGAGCCAGGGCAGCCGGGCGCAGAACGCGTCCGCCCGCGCGCGGGCCCGTTCCCGCTCCGCCTCCCACAGCAGGAAGCCCTCGATCTCGTTGATCGCCTCGGCCATCCGGACGTCCCCGCCCGCGCCGGTCTCGTCGTTCATGGGCCCCCTCCGTCCCCTCATGCCTCGATCGCGGCCGCGACGTCCGGGTGGTGCAGGTCGAACGCCGGGGATTCGGTGCGGATGCGCGGCAGGCGGTGGAAGTTGTGCCGCGGCGGCGGGCAGGAGGTGGCCCACTCCAGCGAACGGCCGTACCCCCAGGGGTCGTCCACCTCGATCTTCTCGCCGTACTTGGCGGTCTTCCAGATGTTGTAGAGGAACGGCAGGATCGACATGCCGAGCAGGAACGAGAAGAGGGACGAGACGGTGTTCAGGGTGGTGAATCCGTCGGCGGCGAGATAGTCGGGAATGCGGCGCAGCATGCCCTCGGCGCCCAGCCAGTGCTGGACCAGGAACGTGCCGTGGAAGCCGATGAACAGCGTCCAGAAGGTGATTTTCCCCAGCCGCTCGTCGAGCATCTTGCCGGTGAACTTCGGCCACCAGAAGTGGAATCCGGCGAACATCGCGAAGACGACGGTGCCGAAGATGACGTAGTGGAAGTGGGCCACCACGAAGTACGTGTCCGAGACGTGGAAGTCCATCGGCGGGGACGCCAGGATGACGCCGGTCAACCCGCCGAAGACGAAGGTGATCAGGAAGCCGATGGCCCAGAGCATCGGCGTCTCGAAGGAGAGCGAGCCCTTCCACATCGTGCCGATCCAGTTGAAGAACTTCACGCCGGTCGGCACGGCGATCAGGAACGTCATGAAGGAGAAGAACGGGAGCAATACGCCGCCGGTGACGTACATGTGGTGCGCCCAGACCGTCACCGAAAGGCCGGCGATGGAAATCGTCGCGGCGATCAGGCCGATGTAGCCGAACATCGGCTTCCGGGAGAAGACCGGAATGACCTCGGAAATGATGCCGAAGAACGGCAGGGCGATGATGTACACCTCTGGATGGCCGAAGAACCAGAAGAGGTGTTGCCACAGCAAGGCGCCGCCATTGGACGCGTCGAATACGTGGGCACCGAATTTACGGTCCGCCTCCAGGGCGAACAGCGCGGCGGCCAGCACCGGGAAGGCGAGCAGGACCAGCACACCGGTCAGCAGCACGTTCCAGGTGAAGATCGGCATCCGGAACATCGTCATGCCGGGGGCGCGCATGCAGATGATGGTGGTGATGAAGTTGACCGCACCGAGGATCGTGCCGAAGCCGGAGAAGGCCAGACCCATGATCCACATGTCGGCGCCGGCCCCCGGGGAGTGGACGGCGTCGGAGAGCGGGACGTACCCGAACCAGCCGAAGTCCGCGGCCCCTTGGGGCGTGAGGAACCCCCCGACGGCGATCAGCGAGCCGAAGAGGTAGAACCAGTAGGCGAGCATGTTCAGCCGGGGGAAGGCCACATCGGGGGCGCCGATCTGGAGCGGCATGATCCAGTTGGCGAAGCCGGCGAACAGCGGCGTCGCGAACATCAGCAGCATGAGCGTGCCGTGCATCGTGAACGCCTGGTTGAACTGCTCGTTGGAGAGCAACTGGTGGCCGGGGCGGGCCAGTTCGGCGCGCATCAGCAGGGCCAGCAGGCCGCCGACGCAGAAGAAGGCGAAGGCGGTGACCAAGTAGAGCGTGCCGATGGTCTTGTGGTCGGTGGTCGTCAGCCACGTCACCGGGTTCCGCGGCGCGGCGGGCCGGGCGGCGGTGGGCCGCTGCGCCGCGGGCCCGGTCGCCGGGGACGACATTGCGGGGAGCTTCATGCTCCGTTGGTGTCCGGCGGCCCGCGGATCGTCACCGCCGGTGGGCCCGAAGTGGCCGGTGGGGCGGGTGGGATGGGTCACGTGGGTGGGGTGTGAAGATCGGGGCGTTGCCGGACACAGGGGGTTCATGAGCACGGACGACGCCTTCGCCGAGGCCTATCGCGCGCACTACTGGGCGGTCAGCCGCTTCGTGGCGCGGCGGTTGGACGCCCCGGCACACGAGGTCGAGGAGGTGGTGGCGGACGTCTTCTCCATAGCGTGGCGGCGGCGGGCCGAGCTTCCCGATCCGCCGCTGCCCTGGCTGTACGGGGTGGCCCGGAACTGCCTGGCCAATACGGTGCGGGGGATGGGCCGTTACCGGCGGCTGCTGCACCGGCTGGGCCACCACGAGGCGGCGCACGGCCGGCAGACGGTGGCGAGCCCGGACGCCGAGCGGCCCGGTTCCTGGGTGCACGAGGCGCTGGACCGGCTCTCGGCCGCCGACCAGGAGGTGCTGCGGCTGACCGCCTGGGAGGAACTGGGCGTCGAGGAGCTGGCGGTGGCCCTCGGCTGCGGCCGGAGCGCGGCGGCCATGCGGCTGCACCGGGCCCGGCGCCGCCTTCGCGCGGAGATCGACCGCACCCGGACCGCGGTGTCCGTACGAGGAGGAGGCGACGGCCATGAGTGAGGAACTTGAGCTGCTGCGCGCGGCGAACCCGGTGCCGGCCGGCGAAGGGCGGTGGCGGGACCGCCCGTTGGACGCCCCCGCGGAGCGCGCGCTGAACCGGCTGCTGCACGGCGCCCGCACCCGGCGGGCCCGGCGGCGCCTGGTGCTGCGCGCCGAGGCGGCGGTGCTGGCGCTGGTCGCGGTGCTCGCCTTCATGCTCACCGACGCCGGCAGCGGTCGGGCCGTCGCGGCGCCGGCGGCGCTGGTCCCGCGCGCGGGCGGCGCGGCCCCCTCGTTGGACGCGCTGGCCCGCCTCGCCGAGGAACGGGCCAGGGCCGCCGGCCCCGGGGACGGGCCGCGGCGCGGCAGCCATCTGCAGAGCTGGAGCCTGTCCATGGGGACCGGCCCGGACGCGACGCCCCCGGTGACCGTGCCACAGGAGCGGATCACCCGGTGGAACGCCGACGGCAGCGGCTCCGAACTGGTCGTCGCCACCGACCCGCTGCACCCGGGCCGGCCGGTCATCCACGATGCCGGCGGTCAGTGGCGGACCGTCAGCGACGGGAAGGTGCTGCACCGCGCGAGCTATCCGCCCGGTTCCGACGCGGGCCACGACGGCCTGGCCGCCCGGACGCGGCCGCCCACCGACCCCAAGGCGCTGCGCGCGCTGCTGACTTCGCTGTACGGCGCGGCCGGCGTCGACGACAGGAGCGCGGCGGCCGTGCCGCGGCTGCTGATGGCGCTGTCCGCGTTCCGTCAGGAGTGGACGCCGGGGCCGCGGGAGAGCGCCGCGATCGTGCGGGTGTTGGCGGACACCGGGGGCCTGCGGCCGGCGGGCGCGGTCACCGACCGGCTGGGCCGGCGCGGGGTGGCGTTCGTGCACGACGGCATGGCCGGCGCCACCGACGCCGCGGACGCCACCCGCCAGATGGTGATCTTCGATCCGCGCACCGGCCAACTCCTCGGCACGGAGATCACCTTCACCGAGGACCTGCCCGACTTCCGGGTCACCGCGGGAGAGGTGATGTCCTACGAGGCGTGGATGCCGTAGCGGGGCACAGACCCCCAGCGGGACATTGCCCCCTAGCGGTCATTGATCCCGTAAAGCGAGCACCGTCGCAACTGCCCGACTGGCGGGGCTTTGTCCGCTCGTCGATCCTGAAGGAACGCGACGATCCCTCGGCGCGGCGGTGGCCCGTACACCGTCGCGCCGTTTCCGTATGTGAAGGCGCGAACACGCCTCGGAAGCCCCAATTCCGTGTGACCCACGCCACGATGGCGCCCTGGTTGCAGCCAATCTCCGCGACATGGATCACAAACCGACCCCCGTAAAAAAAGTTAGCGGATGCATGTTTACCCAGCGAGGAGCGGGTAGGCGAGTGGCTGCGCATTCGATCGCGCACTGTCCGTGATGACCCGGTCTGCCCGTATGGTCGTCCTTTGCGCCGTCACGCCATGGCGGGGCAGTCCTTGTAGTCGTCCCAGAGAGCGCAGGCGAGCGAACACGTGCCGACGCAGTCCCCCCTCGCACCCGGGTCCCATACCGGCGTCGGCAAGAAGGCCGACGCCGCCTCCCCACAGCAGGAGGCATCCCAGCAGGCACCGGGCGAGGTCACCGTCGTCGACCCGTCGATGGTGAAGCGCGCGGTGTCGGCGGCCGCCCTCGGCAATGCGATGGAGTGGTTCGACTTCGGTGTCTACAGCTACCTCGCGGTCACCCTGGGCCACGTCTTCTTCGCGTCCGGGGACTCGACCACGCAGCTGCTGTCGACCTTCGGCACCTTCGCCGCGGCCTTCCTGGTCCGTCCGATCGGCGGGATGTTCTTCGGCCCGCTCGGCGACCGCATCGGCCGCCAGAAGGTCCTCGCCATCACCATGATCATGATGGCCGTCGGGACCTTCGCCATCGGCCTGATCCCCTCGTCCGACACGATCGGCGTCGGCGCGCCGATCCTGCTGCTCATCGCCCGCCTGGTGCAGGGCTTCTCCACCGGCGGCGAGTACGGCGGCGCCTCCACCTTCATCGCCGAGTACGCGCCCGACAAGAAGCGCGGATTCCTCGGCAGCTGGCTGGAGTTCGGCACCCTCGCCGGCTACGTCGGCGGCGCCGGCCTGGTCACGCTGATGACCGCGCTGCTGTCCACCGACGACCTGTACTCCTGGGGTTGGCGGATCCCGTTCCTGATCGCCGGCCCGATGGGCCTCATCGGCCTGTACCTGCGGATGCGGCTCGAAGAGACCCCGGCCTTCGCCCAGTTGGAGCGGGAGGCGCACGCCAAGGAGAAGGAGCGCCGGCAGGCCGAGAAGCGGATCGGCGTCCGCCAGATGGTCTTCGGCCAGTGGCGCGCGATGCTGTTCTGCGTCGGCCTGGTCCTGGTCTTCAACGTCACCGACTACATGTTGCTGTCGTACATGCCGAGTTACCTCACCTCGGAGCTGAAGTACGACGAGACGCACGGCCTGTTGGTGATCCTGGGCGTCATGGTCGCGATGATGTGCGTCCAGCCGTTCGTGGGCAAGCTGTCCGACCGGTTCGGCCGCCGCCCGGTGATCGGCGCCGGCTGCGTGGGCTTCCTGGTGCTGTCGGTGCCGGCGCTGCTGCTGATCCGGCAGGGCTCGCTGGCCGCCATCGCGCTCGGCCTCGGCGCGCTCGGCCTGCTGCTGGTGTGCTTCACCGCCTCGATGCCCTCGACGCTGCCCGCGCTCTTCCCGACCAAGGTGCGCTACGGCTCGCTGTCGATCGGCTTCAACATCTCCGTCTCGGTCTTCGGCGGCACCACGCCGCTGGTGGTCACCGCCCTCATCGGCGCGACCGGCAACAAGATGATGCCCGCGTACTACATGATGGCGGCCGCCGTGATCGGCGGCATCGCGGTCCTGCTGATGTCCGAGAGCGCCGGCAAGCAGCTGCCCGGCTCCCCGCCGGCGGTGGAGACCGAGGCCGAGGCCCGCAAGCTGACCGGCGCCGCCGCGGCCCGCTGATCGCGCCACGCCTGACACGACGGCCGGGCGCCGGACCTCCAAAAGGTCCCGGCGCCCGGCCGTTTCGTGTTTCCCGCACCCCTCCCCCGGCGCCCTGGCGCCGCTCCCGTTGAGCCGCCCGACCGGCCCGGAGACCGTCCTCACGACGCCTTGACCGGCCGATGTAGCAGACTGCACGCACCCGGTCGATTACGGCGCCGGTAGGCGTCCGGTTTGTGAAAGGTGTCCTGTGCCCAGCATCGTCAAAATCAATGTGCTGACCGTCCCCGCCGAGCAGCGAGAGGTCCTGGAGAAGCGCTTCGCCTCCCGCGCCGGGACGGTGGACTCCGCGGACGGCTTCGAGTGGTTTGAACTCCTGCGCCCCGTCGAGGGCACCGACCAGTACCTCGTCTACACCCGGTGGCGCGACGAGGCGTCGTTCCAGGCGTGGATGGAGGGCCCGATGAAGGCCGCCCACCAGCAGGGCGGCGAGGGCGGCGAGCGCCCCAAGCCGGCCGCCAGCGGCTCGACGCTGTGGTCCTTCGAGGTCGTGCAGCAGGCGGCGCCCAAGAGCGCCTGAGCTCCCCTCCCGTACGCCACGGCCGGCCCTCGGAAGCAACACCGGTGGCCGGCCGCGACGTTGAGCGGCCGCACCGGCGCCCCGGCGCCGGGAAACGCCCTTGCGGATCGCCGCCCCGACCCCGGGAGAATGGCGCCATGTGCGACCGTGCCACCCACCCCTGGACGATCGTTGCCGAGCCGGCTACTTCGCCGCTCGCGCGCGACCTGCTGCGCGAGTACTACACCGACGTGGCCGACCGCTACTACGTGCTGCACGAGGGCCGCCGCTCGACGCCGCAGGAGATCGACGAGGGCGTCGCCGACTATCCGCTCGGCGATCTGGCGCCGCCGCACGGGGAGTTGTTGGTGGCGCGCCGCGACGGGGAGCTGGCCGGGTGCGCCGGGGTGCGGCTGCTGGACGCCAGGACGGCCGAGTTGAAGCAGGTGTTCGTGCGGCCCGGCAGCCGCGGGCGGGGCGCGGCGGGCGCGCTGATGCGCGCCGTGGAGGCGACCGCGAGACGCCTGGGCGCCGAACGCATCCGGCTGGACACCCGGCTGGACCTGACCGAGGCCGTCGCCCTCTACCGCCGGCACGGCTACGCGGAGATCGCCCCGTACCACTTCAACGACCCCTACGCCGAGGTCTTCTTCGAGAAACGACTGACGGCGCCGACGGACGGTGAGCCGGCCAACGGGACGGCACCGCCGGCCAGTTGGTGAAAAGGGGCCGCGGCAACCGGGCGCGGGGTGCCGGCTACTTGGTGAGGTCCGGCGGGCGCGGCGACCGCGCGCGGCCGGGGCTCCGCGGCACCGGCTGGCGGGCGTCGCCGTCGTCCGGCTCCTCCTCGTCCGAGCCGCACAGCTCCGCCGTGAGCTCCTGGACGAGCTCGGTGAGGTCGGTGGGCCGGTCCTTGGTCCACCAGTCGCCCAGCAGCTCCGCCAGCGACTCCTGACGAGCCGTGGAGAGCCGCTCCGCGACCTGGCGGCCGTCGTCGGTGAGCAGCAGCATCAGCCCCTCGCGCTCGGCCAGTCCGCGCTCCTCGATCTGCCGGACGCCCTCGGTGACCACCCCGAGCGGCACCCGGGTGCGTTCGGCGAGCAGCGCCGGCTCCACCGACCCGTAGCGGTGGATGCGCAGCACCAGCCAACTGGCGGCCGGTCTGAGGTCCAGCCCGGCGCGGGCGGTGATCTTCTCGTAGATGTCCTTGCGGCCCGCCATGCTGCCCAGTTTGGACAGCGCGCGGGCGACCTCCTCCCGGGAGGACCGCTGCACCGGGTTGGAACAGAGCACCTCGCTGGTGTCGGGGGCGGTGACGCTGCCGCGCAGCGGCTCCTCCTTGAGGAACCAGGCCAGCACGAAGGCGACCAGGACGACCGGGACCGCGTAGAGGAAGACGTCGGTGATGGAGCTGGAGTAGGCGCCGAGGACGCCGGCGGCCTGCGCGGGCGGCAACGTGCCGATGGTGCGCGGGTCCTGGGCGATCGCCGCCGGCGTCACGCCGGGCGGGAGCGACTGCCCGGCCAGGGCGTCGGCGATCCGCGGGCCGAGCCGTCCCGCGAAGATCGTGCCGAAGATGGAGACGCCGAACGAGGCGCCGATGGAGCGGAAGAAGGTGGCGCCAGAGGTGGCCACCCCCAAGTCCCGGTAGGGGACGGCGTTCTGCACGATCAGCACCAGCACCTGCATGACCAGGCCGAGCCCGAAACCGAAGACGAAGAAGTAGATGCTCATCCGGACGACGCCGCTGGACGGGTCGAGCCGGTGCAACAGCAGCAGGCCGAGGGTGACCACGGCGGTGCCGGCTACCGGGAAGAACTTGTAGCGGCCCGTACGGGAGACGATCTGCCCGGACGCGGTGGAGGACAGCAGCATGCCGAACACCATCGGCAGCATGTGCACGCCGGACATGGTCGGCGACACCCGCTGCACGACCTGGAGGAACGTCGGCAGGTACGTCATCGAGCCGAACATCGCGAAGCCGATGACGAAGCCGATGACCGCGCAGAGGCTGAAGGTGCGCAGGCGGAACAGCCGCAGCGGGATGACGGGTTCCGCGGCCCGGCGCTCGACGAGCACGAAGGCCGCGAGCAGCACCGCGCCGAGCCCGGCGAGCAGCGCGGTCTGCCAGGAGCCCCAGGGGTAGCTGACGCCGCCGAGCGAGGTCATCAGGACCAGGCAGGCGGCGACCGCGGCGATCAGGGCGGTGCCCAGGTAGTCGATGCGGTGCGGGGTGCGGCGGGCCGGGATGTGCAGCACGGCGGCGATGACGGCGAGCGCGACGGCGCCGATGGGGACGTTGATGTAGAAGACCCAGCGCCAGCTCAGGTGGTCGACGAAGAGGCCGCCGAGCAGCGGCCCCAGGACGCTGGTGCCGCCGAAGACGGCGCCGAACAGCCCCTGGTAGCGGCCGCGTTCGCGGGGCGGCACGATGTCCCCGACGATCGCCATGGACAGCACGATCAGGCCGCCGCCGCCCAGTCCCTGGAGGGCGCGGAAGCCGATCAGCTCCCCCATGTTCTGCGCGATGCCGCAGAGCACCGAGCCGATCAGGAAGATCACGATGGCGGCCTGGAACAGCTTCTTGCGGCCGTACTGGTCGCCCAGCTTGCCCCATAGGGGCGTGGCGGCCGTCGAGGCCAACAAGTAGGCGGTGACCACCCAGGAGAGGTGGTCCAGGCCGCCGAGGTCGCTGACGATGGTGGGCAGCGCGGTGGCGACGATGGTCTGGTCGAGCGCCGCGATGAGCAAGCCGAGCAGCAGCGCGCCGATCGCGACGAGGACCGTCCGTCGGGAACGGTCCACCTCGCCGGGAACGGCCGGAGCGCCGGTGTCCTGCGCCATGAGCGTCTTCTCCCTTGGGGGCGGGGTGCGGGGTGCTTGCCGGGGGTCGTCCCTTGCGTTTGCTGTGACTGCTTTGGCTGTCCTGACTGCTGTGACTGTCGTGATTGCGGTGTCTGCGGCTGTGCGTGTGGTGGTGACTGTTGCGGCCGCCGTTGCGGTTCGTGACTCCATCGTGGGCGGTTCCACCCGATATGGCCCGCTGAGGGGCGGGGCGACGACCCGGGGCCCGGTGGCTGCGCCAGGGGCGGCGGACGGTTCGGGCGGTACCGGGATGCGTCGGACGGATGTCGGGGAGCGCCTGCGGGGAGCGGCGACCGCTTGAATAATCGGCTGCCGGTTCACGCCTCCAGAGAGGGGACCTCGCGATGGCAGCAGCCACCTGCCCGCACTGCTTCGCCCCGGTACGCGGGGACGGCCGGCCGAGCTGTCTGTGCGCGGCGGCCGAGGCGGAGGACTTCGATCCGCTGCGCGTCCGCCCGTACGTCTCCCTACGGGAGCACCCCTACGCACCGGAGGGGCAGGGCGGGGACGGCGGGGAGGACGGCGGAGGTCGGGCGAGCGGGGGCGAGCGGGGGACCGGCGCCGGTGCCCCGCCCGGCGGTTGGCGGGAGCGGCGGGAGGAGTTGGCCGACTTACCGGGCGTGGACGCCGCGGTCCACCGGGCGCCGCGCCCCACGGGGCCGATATCCAGGACCTTCCTCTCGTCCGGCGCGCCCCCGGAGGGCGCGGCCACGTCTGTGCCACCCCCTGAGGGCGCGGCGCCCCCGCCTCCCTCCGGGCCCGGCCCGGAAGCGCCCGCCGCCACCGGCCCCCGCCGCCCCCGCCTTGCCGTATGGGCCGGCATCGGCGCCGCCGCGGCCGTGGCGGCGCTCGTCGTCGGCACCGTCGCGCTCCCGGTGGGTGGGCGCGACCGCGCGGCGCCCCCGGACCGCGGCCTTGTCCCGCCCACCGCGGCCGCCCCGACCCCCGCCACCTCCGCGCCGACCTCCGACCGCCCCTCCCCCACCACCTCGCGCTCCCGCCGACCCCCCAGCATCCCGCCCCGCCCCTACCGGACACGGGTCCTCCCGCCGCCCCCTCCCGTACGGGCGTCCGGCAGCGTCGCGGCCCCCTCGGGCGGCACCTCCCCCAGCGCGCCGCCCACCGGGCCGATCGTGCTCCGCGAGGGCTCCAGCGGCCCGGAGGTGATCGAACTCCAGGGGCGCCTGCGGCAGATGGCGCTCTATACGGGGGCGGCGGACGGCCGTTACGGCGCCGCCGTACGGGACGCGGTGGCGCGCTACCAGGAGAGCTACGGGGTGCGCGGCGATCCGGACGGCGTCTACGGGCCGGCGACCCGCACGTCCCTGGAGGCTCGCACCGCCCCACCGTGAACCGGGAGAGATCCGTCGGCCCGGGAGACCCGTCGCCGGGCGCGCGCCCCGGGTCGTCGGGCACGCGGCATACAGCGCGGCCGACCGGTCCCGCAGACGGACATCTGCCCCGGGCCGTGACGAATGCCATGCCGTTCAGGGGCGTATGCGGTTGTCGGCGCCCCAGGGCTCTTTGTATCGTGAAAAAACAAAGTGGTTCCGCCCGCACCCCCTGACCGGCGGGCGGGGCCACTTGTTCTCTTTTCCGCCGACTGACAGTCCGCTGCCAGCCCTCCGCGCCCAGGAGCCCGCCGATGACGGCCACCACCACGCTCATAGCCCGCGCACTGCTGCTGGACATGGACTCGACGATCGTGAACTCCGAGGCCGTGGTGGAGCGCTGCTGGCGGCGCTGGGCGGCCGAGCAGGGACTGTCGGCCGAGGACGTCCTCAAGGTCGTCCACGGGCGGCAGGGCTGGGCCACGATGGCGGCGCTGCTGCCGGACCGCCCCATGGAGCAGAACCTGGCGGACAACCGCCTGATGCTGGCGCAGGAGACCGCCGACACCGAGGGCGTGGTGCCGGTGCCGGGCGCCCCCGCCTTCATGGCCGCGCTGGCCCGCCTCCCGCACGCCCTGGTCACCTCCGCCGACCGCGCGCTGGCCGACGCCCGGATGGGCGCGGCCGGGCTGCCCATGCCCGAGGTGCGGATCACCGCGGAGTCGGTGAGCGCCAGCAAGCCGGACCCGGAGGGCTTCCTCAAGGGCGCCGCCGAGCTGGGGTTCGCGCCCGAGGACTGCCTGGTCTTCGAGGACTCCGAGGCGGGCATCGAGGCCGGCCGGGCCGCCGGCATGCGGGTCGTCGGGGTCGGCGACCGCGCCGCCCAGTTCGCGCCCACCGCACACGTCCGCGACCTGACCCAGATCCACATCGAGGCCCTGGTGGACGGCGGCATCGCGGTGCGCATCACAGGCTGAGGCGCCCCGGGGTGCGCACCCCGGCGTACGCACCCGGTCAGCCGCCCGTCGGCGCTCGGTGGAGCAGCCCGCGGGCTATCAGCTCCAGGACCACCGCGCAGGACACCGCCTGCACGGCCAACAGCGCGACCAGGACGAAGAGTTGCACGGCGCCGGCCTGTACGGGCGAGGCGCCGCCCAGCAGCATGCCGACGAACGCCCCGGGGAGGGTCACCAGGCCCACCGTGCGGGTCTGGTCGAGCCCCGGCAGCAGCGCGTCGGACGCGGCCGGCCTGGCCACCTCCATGCGCGCCTCCCGCTCCAGTAGGCCGAGCGCCAGCCCCGCCTCGAACTCCCCGTGGCGCGACTGGAGTTCGTCCAGCGCCCGCCGGCCACCGAGGACGGTGGCGGTCAGCGCGCCGCCGATGAGGATGCCGACGACCGGGATCAGGTTGAGGCCGCGCGGCGGCACCAGGCCGGTGAGCAGCAGCACCCAGACGACCGGCAGCACCCCCGCGGCGATCGGCACCGCGGCCCACCACCAGGTGCGGTTGGCGGTGATCCGGCGGCCCGCCGTGCGGACCGCCACCGCAAACATCAGCACCAGGAAGCACAGCAGCCACGGCAGAGCGTGCACGACCCAGCCGATGAGGGAGGAGACGGCGGCGAGTTGGGCCGCCGCGCGCAGGCCGGCGAGGGCGATCGCGCGGGCGTGGCCGAGGCGGGCCAGCGCGGCGGCGGCCACGGCGGCGACGAGCAGGACGGCGAGGACGATCCCCAGGGTGGGGTTGACCGGCAGCAGCACGCGCTCACTGTAGGCGGGTGGCCACGTCCTGGTGAGACGGCCTCCGCGCGCGCATCGCGCCGCCCGCGCGAAGGCCGCGCCGGCGCATCGGGCGACGAGACGGGGCGCACTGCACCGCGCGGTGGCGCGGGCGGCGCCGCGCACCGCGCAAACTCCCGACGGCGCATTGGTTCGGACCAATAGCTCCGCCTTTGCGGCGGAATGTTGAACTTGCAAGCATTAATTAGGTTCCCCTAATCTACAAGACCCCGGTGGGTGCGTCGTCCCCCGCACTCGCCCGTCCCCGACCACAGGAGTCCCAGATGTCCGCTCCCTTGAGCTCCTTCACCCAGCGAACGACCCCGCACGTCCTGGCGCTCTACCGCATCGTCGTCGGGCTGCTCTTCGCCTGCCACGGGGCGTCCTCGCTCTTCGGCGTCCTCGGTGGGGCGATGGGCAACGGCCACACCGTCCCCACCGGCGCCTGGCCCTCCTGGTACGCCGCGGTCATCCAATTCGCCGGCGGCCTCCTGGTGTTGCTGGGCCTGGGTACCCGCCCGGCGGCCCTGATCAGCTCCGGCTCGATGGCCTACGCCTACTTCACGATGCACCAGCCGCACGCGCTGTGGCCGATCCAGAACGGCGGCGAGGCGGCCGCGATGTTCTGCTGGGCGTTCCTGCTGATCGTCTTCACCGGCCCCGGCTCCTGGGCGCTGGACCGGCTCTTCTTCGGCACCCCGGAGCAGCGGCCTGAACCGGCCAGCACGCGCGAGCCGAGCGCCGCCTGACGCCCTCCTGACACCGGCGGTGGGCCGGGGCGGGCCGCTTCCCGCCCCGGCCCACCCGTCCGTTTCGGCCAGGCGTACGCTGTATGGCCGTAGTGCCGCCCCTGCCGCGCCTTAAGCGACGTCGCGGCGGGGTCCGGACCGGGAGCAAGTCGATGGTGGAGAGCCTGGGGTCGCTGAGCGGCACCCCCTGGGTGTACGTGATCGTCGGGCTCTCCGTGGTCCTCGACGTCTTCGTCCCGATCCTGCCGAGCGGGGTCCTGGTGATCACCGCGGCCACCACCGCCGCCGGTTCCGGTACCGCCGACGTCGCCTCCTCCGGCGCCAACCACCTGGCCGAAATGGCCTCGTTGGTGCTCTGCGCCGCCACCGCCTCGGTCCTCGGCGACCTGGTCGCCTACCGGCTGGCCTGGCGCGGCGGCGACCGCTTCGACCGCGCCATCGGCCGCTCCCGGCGGCTGTCCGCGGCCCAGGAGCGACTGGGCGCGGCGCTCATCCGGGGCGGCGGCCCCATCGTCGTGCTGGCCCGTTTCGCGCCCGCCGGGCGCTCCGTGGTCAGCCTGGGCGCCGGGGTGGCGCACCGGACGGCGCGCGAGTTCCTCCCCTGGTCGGCACTGGCCGGCCTGGTATGGGCGGCATACAGCGTGAGCCTGGGCTACTTCGGCGGGCAGTGGCTCGGCGCCTCCTGGGTGAGCACCGCCCTCTCCGTCCTCGCGCTCTTCGTCGCCGGCTCGGTGGCCGCCTACGTCGTCCGCCGCCCCGAGCGGGAGACCGCCGCGCACTGACCGCCGGCCGCCCGCCACGCGCCCGCCTCAGGCCGCGGAATCCCCCTCGTCGGCCGGCGCCTCGGCCGCGTCCTCGTCCCTGGTCTCCGGCACCACGGCGACCGGGCAGACCGCGTGCAGCAGCACCGCGTGCGCCACCGACCCCAGCCGCGGGCCGATCGGCAGCCGGCGCCGGTGCCGGGCCACCACGACCAGATCGCTCGCCGCGGACGCCGCCACCAGCTGCCCGGCGGCGTCCTCCGCACGCAGTTGCACGGTCACCTCGACCTCGGGATGGCGGGCCCGGTGGGGCGCGAGCGCGTCCACCAACTGGACGCCGAGCGCGTCCTCGTACTCCTCCTGCGTGGCCTCGTAGACCGCCGCGTACTCGAAGGCGGGCGGCAGCAGCATCGGCCAGGTGTAGCCGGAGACGACCTGGAGGCGGGCGCCCCGCCGCGCGGCCTCGGCGAGCGCGAAGCCGATCGCGGCGGGCTCGTCACAGGAGGCGTCCACGCCGAGGGTCACCCGCCGCACGGCCGGCGGCACCGCCTCGCCGTCCGGGCCCTGCCGGGTGCCGGCGCGGTCCGGCCGCGGCACCACCACGACCGGGCAGGCGGAGCGGGCGGCGCAGGCCAGCCCGTTGGAGCCGAGCAGCAGACTGGTGAAGCCGCCGCGGCCCCGCGATCCCAGGACGAGCAGCTGCCCCTCGGCCCCGAGTGCGGGCAGCTGGTTGTCGGCCAGCCCGCTCAGGCCGCGGAACTCCACGTCCGGGAGGTCCGCGAGGTAGGGCCGGTCCCGGAGGTCGGCCAGGACCGGGTCGCCGCCCCGTTCACCGGCCGCGGCGCGCTCGGCGGTGGCATACGGCCACACATGCACCACCCGTAGTGGCGCCGACCGCACCCGGGCCGCGTCCGCCGCCCAGCGCAACGCCCGCTCGCTGTCCGCGGATCCGTCGACGCCGACGATGACCGGCAAGCTGCCCATAACGCCTCCACCCTTGAACCCGTGTACGCGGGCGCCTCGCCCGAGTAGGACCGATCTGACCGTACTGCACGCCATTTGACCGGCTCTTCCCATCCTGTCGTCGCGCCAACGGGTGGGGCAGGGCCGAAGGGCCCGCCCCCGGAACCGAGTAGAGTCGAACGTCATCACCACCCCACCCCTCTCCCCAGGGCGCGCTGCCGCACCCGGCGGCACCAGGGCGCGGGTTTCGAACCACTGACGCGAGGCACACCGTGGTGAACCACCCCCCGGTCGTCGAATGGACCGAGGACGACCAGGTCCGCACCGCCCGTTGGCGTTCCGAGAACGGCGCCCGGCCGCCCCGGCGGATCGCCCTCGCGGACGACCGCACCCGGGCCGACGACGCCTACCGGCTCGCCTGCGAGGGCACCGCGCTCCTGTGGCGCGGCGACTTCCACAACGCCCGCCAGTTGTTGACCGCGCTGGCCCGCCGGGTGGACCGCCGCCCGCGCAAGGCGCCGCCGGCCGATGTCACCCAGGCGTTCCACCTGCACCGCGCCGCCCAGAACCAGCGCGCCCGCATCCTGGGCATGCTGCTGATCCCGTTGGACGCGCGGTTGGCCGTCCCGCTGCACCGGGCGCCCGACGTCCGCGAGGCGTGCGCCCGGGCCTACGGCGCCCCCGACGAGGCCGAGTTGCCCGCCGGCGCCACCGGGGACACCGCCTCCCTGGTCTCCCTACGGGAACTGCTCGGCGTGATCGGCGCCGACGAATGGCGCCGCAAGGGCGTGGAGATCCCCGCCCTCGGGGGCGACCGGATCCATCCGCACTACGGCGTCTTCTCCCCGGCCCGCGGCGAGTACGTCGACCTGGTAGCCGAGGCCCCGCTGCCGAGCCGGGAGCTGGCGTTCGACATCGGCACCGGCACCGGCGTGCTGGCGTCGGTACTGGCCCGCCGCGGCGTCCAACGGGTGGTGGCCACCGACCAGGATCCGCGCGCCCTGGCCTGCGCCCGGGAGAACACCGAACGGCTGGGCGTCGCGGACCGGGTGGAGATCGTCGAGGCGGACCTCTTCCCGGCCGGCCGCGCCCCGCTCGTCGTCTGCAACCCCCCGTGGGTGCCGGCCAAGCCCACCTCCCCCGTGGAGCACGCGGTCTACGACCCCGGCAACCGGATGCTGCACGGCTTCCTGGCCGGCCTGGCCGACCATCTGACCCCGGGCGGCGAGGGCTGGCTGATCCTCTCCGACCTGGCCGAACACCTCGGGCTGCGGCCGCGCGCCGCGCTGCTCGACGCGTTCGCCGAGGGCGGCCTCACCGTCCTCGACCGGCTCGACATCGCCCCCCGCCACCCCCGCGCCCGCGACACCTCCGACCCGCTCCACGTGGCCCGCGCCGCGGAGGTCACGTCCCTGTGGCGCCTGGGCGCGGAACGGTGAGCGGGGGCGGGGCGCGGGAGCGGGCGCGTTACTGACGGGCGGCGGGGCACGTCCCGTTACTGACGGGCGGGGACACGTCCCGTTGCTGACGGGGCGACGGCTCCTCCTGTCAGCAGCTGGACGGTCTGCTCGGCCGCCCGGTGGCCACCCCGGCCGATCAGGCACGATGGACCCATCATGAACCTCGACGACCTCGTGGCCCGTGCCCGCCGGCTCGCCTCCTCCGCGACGCCCGGCCGGCGCCGGCTGCTCGGCATAGCCGGGCCGCCGGGCGCCGGAAAGTCCACCCTCGCCGTCCGACTGGCGGCGGAACTGACCGGCCAGGCCGCGCTCGTCCCCATGGACGGCTTCCACCTCGCCGAGGCGGAACTGCGCCGCCTGGGCCGCACGGAGCGCAAGGGCGCGCCGGATACCTTCGACCCCGCCGGTTACGCCTCGCTGCTGGCCCGGCTGCGCGCCCCCGAATCCGGTACGCCCGTCTACGCCCCGGCGTTCGACCGCCGCCTGGAGGAGCCGGTCGCCGGCAGCATCCCCGTGGCGCCGCACGTCCCGCTCGTCATCACCGAGGGCAACTACCTCCTGCTGCACTCCGACCCCTGGGCGCGGATCCGCGAACTCCTCGACGAGGTCTGGTACATCGAGCTGGACGGCCCGGAGCGGGTGCGGCGACTGATCGACCGGCACGAGCGGTTCGGTCGACTGCGCACCGACGCCGAGGACTTCGTCCGCACCTCCGACGAGGCCAACGCCCGCCTCGTGGCCGCCACCCGGCCGCGCGCCGACCTCGTCGTCACGTTCACCGACGACGAGGCCCCGCTCCCCCTGGACGACTGACCGCCCGCCGGCGCCCCGCCCCGCCCCGCCCCGCACCAACTCAGCCCCGCGCCACCGCCGTTCCCCACCCGACGGCGGTGGCGCGCGCTTTTCCACACGCCTTCCGAAACGACATCGCAGATGTCATCATGACAACATGAGTGTCGATGAGGGGGGTTCATCATGAGCATCGTCGAAGGGGGTTCCGGTCCGCGCGAGTCGAGCGAGTGGGCCGGTCACCGCGTCGAGGACGGCGGTCGCGGCGCGACCGAGGAGCTGCTGTACGACGTCATCCGGCGGCTGTGGCCGCTGCACCGGACGATCGTGCGCGCGGTGGAGCGCGAGCTCGAAGGGACCGGCATGACCGCCGGCGAGCACGCCCTGCTCGACGCGCTGCGCGCCCAAGGCCCGCGCACCGTCCCGCAGTTGGCGCGCTCGCTGGGGCTGGACCGGCAGCCGGTGCAGCGCTGGGTGAACCACGCGGCGGAGCTGGGCCTGGTCGTGACGGCCCCCAATCCCGCGCACCGCCGCTCGTCCCTGATCCGGCTCACCGACGAGGGCTCGGAGGTGATGCGCGGCATACAGGACGCCGAGGCCGCGGAGCTCCGACACGGCCTGGCCGACCTGTCGAGCGGCGAGGTCCGCACGGCACTGCGGGTCCTCGATCGGCTCGGCGAGGAATTCCGGCACTTGGCGGACGGTTCGCGCGTTCTCCCGGAGGAAAGCGGCAATCCCGAAAAGCGGGACGCCTCATCCATGGACGCCACACCGGCCGCCATACCGCCCGCAATCGGGCACCGGCCCCCGGCGCCCGCCCGTCCGACCGACCGCCCGTCCCGCACAGAACGGCCCGCACGATGACCCACGACTTCCAGGCATGGTCCGAGATCGACAACGACACCGTGCCGGTCGACGACGGCGAGTTGTTCTACGAGACGGCCGGCTCGGGGCCCGCGGTGGTGCTGCTGCACGGCGGGATGCTCGACCAGCACATGTGGGACGAGCAGTTCGCCTGGCTGGTCAACTCCGGCCTGCAGGTGGTCCGTTACGACTCCCGCGGGCACGGCCTCTCCTCCACGGTGACCGGCGACTGGGCCAACCACGACGACCTGGTGGCGCTGTTGGACGCGCTCGACATACCGCGCGCCGTCCTGGTCGGCCTCTCACACGGCTCCCGGGTCGCGCTGGACACCGCGCTCGCCCACCCGGACCGGGTCACGGCCCTGTTCCTCGCCTCCCCCGGGATCAGCGGTCGCGCCTTCACGGACCCCTTCATCCTGGAGCACATCCGGGAACAGGTCGCCGCGATCGGCGCACCGGACGGCGCGGAGCGCTATGTGGAGCACTTCCTGCGAATGTGGGTCGACGGGCCGTACCGCACCCCCTCCGCCGTACACCCGGGTTTCCGGGAGCGGATGCGTGCCTCCGCATGCGCCAACGTGGAGGTGCACGCCGACGGCGTGGGCCTGGGCATGCCCCAGGAGGTCGGGGCGTTCGACCGCCTCGACGAGATCCGGGTGCCGACCACCGTCCTCGACGGCGACCTCGACTCCACCGACATCTCCGCCAACGCCCATGCGATAGCGCTACGGGTCCCCGATGCCCGCCGCATACGCATCCCGGGCGCCGGCCACATGGTCAACCTGGAGAACACCCCGCTCTTCGACCAGGAGCTCCACGCCTTCCTGTCCTCCTTGGCGCTCTGACCCGGACCGGGACCTTCCGGGGCCGCCTGGCCGACTCCCACGTCGTGGGTTGACTCCCGCGTCGCGGCCAACTCCCGCGTCGCGGCCAACTCCCGCGTCGTGGCTGGCTCCCACGTCGTGGCTGGCTGGCTCCCGAGGCGCACGACTGGTTCTCGACGGTGCCCGCTAGAGTGACCAGGCCGTGGTGCTCGGGAAGACCGGTGACGGACCTCGTGTCCCAGGCCGGCGCGGCCCTCGCCACTGTGACGGGGAGTTTCCGCCCCTCTCCGTGCGCGCGACCTGCGCGTACGGCGCCACTGACCGCAGCCTGCGGCCGGGAAGGCGGGCGGACGCGCACCCCCTCCCAAGCCCTCGTGCAACGGGAGGTACCCCCAAGCCAGGAGACCGGCCACGGCATCTCACCGAGCAATCCACGAGGTGCTGGAGCGTGATGACCGCATGGCCCTGTCCACCGACCCCCCGGCCAATCCCCCCACTCCCCCAACTCCCTCTTCCTCCCCTTCCTCCCTTTCCTCCCCATCAACTCCCGTAAGTCCCCTGCCCGTCGGCACCCCCGCGGCCGCCGGGTCGTTCCGCTGGCAACGCCGCGACACCGTCCGCACGGCCGGCCTGATGGCGGTGATAGCCGCGCTGCACGTCGTCGCCTTCGGCGTGCTCTTCCTCCTGGTCGTGCCGGGCCACTACGCCGTCGGCAGCCAGGTGTTCGGCGCCGGCCTCGGCATCACCGCGTACACCCTGGGTATGCGGCACGCCTTCGACGCCGACCACATCGCGGCGATCGACAACACCACCCGCAAGCTGATGGCCGACGGCAAGCGGCCGGTCTCGGTGGGCTTCTGGTTCGCCCTCGGCCACTCCAGCGTGGTGGTCGTGATGGCCGCGCTGGTGGCCGGCGGCGCCCAGCTCGCCGGCACCCTGATGAACGACGACTCCGCCGCGCACCAGACGCTCGGCCTGGTCGGCACCACCGCCTCCGGCACCTTCCTCTACCTCATCGCCGCCCTCAACCTGGTCGCCCTGATCGGCATCCTGAAGGTGTTCCGGGCAATGCGTTCGGGCACGTACGACGAGCAGGAGCTGGAGGCGCACCTGGATTCCCGCGGCTTCATGAACCGCGTCCTGGGCCGCCTCACCAAGTCCGTCAGCCGCCCCGGCCAGATGTACCCGCTCGGCTTCCTCTTCGGCCTCGGCTTCGACACCGCGACCGAGGTGACGCTGATAGTGATGGCGGGCAGCGGCGCCGCCGCGGGCCTGCCCTGGTACGCGATCCTGTGCCTGCCGCTGCTGTTCGCCGCCGGAATGAGCCTCTTCGACACCCTCGACGGCACCTTCATGAACTTCGCGTACCAGTGGGCGTTCGCCAACCCGGTGCGGAAGGTCTACTACAACCTCACCATCACCGGCCTGTCGATCGCCGTCGCGTTCCTGATCGGCACCGTCGAGCTGGTGACCGTCCTGCACGACAAGCTGGGCCTCAACGACCCGCTGACCGGGGCGATTTCCGCCCTCAACCTCGACAACGCGGGCTTCGTCATCGTCGGCCTGTTCGTCGTGGTGTGGGCGGTGGCACTGGCGTACTGGCGCCTCGGCGGCGTCGAGAAGCGCTGGGCCGCCCGCACGTCCCCCGCCCACCCGGCCGAGAACACCGCCCCGCCGGCTCCTACCACCACCGACGAGGCGGGCACCTCTTGAGCACGTAGGCGCCCTGCCATGGGCGGTGGTGCCGGCCGCGGCAACCGCACCCGGCCCCCGCCCGACAAACGTGTCGCGGCCCTCCCCACCCATCCCGTGGAGAGGGCCGCGACACGGCCAAGCAGCCACGCAAGAGGCCCCGTAGGCCCCGCCCCCGCGACGCCTCAGGTGGCCGAGCCGGCCGCCGCGCCCGTCAGTAGATCCGGGCCCCAACGCGCCAACTCCGCGGCGAGGTCGAGCGGCAGCACCCGGGCCGCCCCGTCCTCCGGGCCCGGCCAGTCCTCCTTCGGCACCCGCCACATCACCTCGAACTCGTTCCCGTCCGGGTCCCGGGCGTAGAGCGACTTGGAGACGAGGTGATCGCTGGCGCCGACCAGCGCGTCCCGCTCCCGCAGCCGCGCCCCGACCGCCGCCAGATCGCCCAACGACCCGACCTCCCAGGCCAGGTGGTACAGCCCGATCCGGCCGCCCTCCGGGCCCGGGGCGTTCGCCCCCACCGCGAAGAGCCCCAGGTCGTGGTCGTTCTGCGAGCCGGGCGCACTCAGAAAGGCCGCCCGCCCCGGAATCTCCACGTCCACCGTGAACCCGAGCACCTCGGTGTAGAACGCCACCGACCGCGCCACCTCACGGATGTACAACACCGCATGATTGAGCCGCCGTACGGACATCAGCCCTCCGATCTTCCCTCAACTCGTTCCCGCTCCTACGCCACCGCCGCGGGCGGGCCCCCGGCTCCCGGGGGCCCGGACCTCACTTGCGGAGCACCAACACAATGGCCGCGAACACCACGGCCAGGACGAGCGCGCCCACGCCGTACACCAGCCGGTGCGCGCGCAGTACGGGCAGGAAGCGGTCGACGGCGTAACGGCCGGGCCCGGTCAGCGCCAGCGCGGCCGCCCCGGCGGTGAGCAGCAGCTCGTACTCCACGCCCTCGGGCGCGAAGAAGCCGCCGCCCCACTTCACCGCCAGCGCATTGATCATCGTGCCGACCACCGCCGCGCCGGCCAACGGCGTGAGCAGCCCGAGTACCAGCCCGAGCCCGCCGAGCGTCTCGGTAAGGCCGGCGCACACCGCCATCACCTTGCCCGACGGGTAACCGCTCGCCGTGAAGAACTTCGCGGTGCCGTCCAGCCCGCCCCCGCCGAACCAGCCGAACAACTTCTGCGCACCGTGCGCCGCCATGGTCAGCCCGAGGACCAGCCGCAGCACCAGCAGCCCGACGTCATAGCCGTGCTGAGAAGGGGCTTTACGCACCGCGGTACCGGCCGTCTCGGCCGCGGACGCACTGTGGGGGGTTGTCATGACAAACGCTCATTCCATCCGAACCGTCCGACGGACCACCCACGCGGACCGTCGCGTAACTACTCCAACCAATTTACTTGAAAGTTCAAGCCTTCGCGTCCCACGATACACACACAGACAGAAACCCCCAAGGGCAAATCGGCACATTCCACCCACACCCGGAACCGGAACACCCCTCAACCCCGAGCGCATCCGACCTCCAACCAGGCCCTCATGCAGGCGAGTTGAAGCCGATCGAGCACTGAAGCTCCGCGGACACTGAACACATACAGACGCAGCCGCCGACGGCGGACGGCCCCGGAGGCACACGGATACCCGCGGCCGGCCATAAGGAAAGGCGGCACCCGGCGGGCACAGGAAAGACGAAGGCCCAGGCTCCCCGTGGGGGGCCTGGGCCTCGATGACGTCGGTGCCGATGGCACTGGTGGGCACAACAGGATTTGAACCTGTGACATCTGCTTTGTAAGAGCAGCGCTCTACCGCTGAGCTATGCGCCCTGGACGAGCCGACAGACTACCTTGCCGCGGGGGCGGACCTGCAAACCCGGCCGTGGGACAGCGGGCGGGCGGGGTCGTGGCGGGTGGGCGTGAACTCTGCGGGCGGGATGTTCGTTCGGGTGGGTGGGAGAATGTCAGCCGGTCCTGGGGCGATCCGATCGGGAGAGGGATGTGACGGGGACACACATGGAGCCGTGGTCGCGGCCGTCCGGGCGGCGGGACCGCCGTCGCACCCGCGGGAGCCAGGTCCGGCAGGCGGCCCGGGAGATGGTGGGGCTGGTGCTGTTGCCGTTGCCGCTGCTGGTGGCGGTGGCGCCGATGGCGTTCGCCGGGGGCGGCACCCGGCGTTGGTTCGGGGGGCGCGGGGAGAGTCAGCGGGCCGATGCGCAGGCCGCCAAGGACGCCGCGGCGGCCGCGTTCTACGAGCTCGACACCGCCCACCGGGACCTGCGGATCTCGGTGGAGACGGTCACCGCCGTCGACAACTCGCCGCGGGGCCGGCAGGCCGCGGCCGAGTACCAGAGCTTCGGGGCGCGGATCGACCAGGTCAGCCAGGGGTACATCACCGCGGTCGACTCCCATGACCTCGATCGGGACGACATCGACGGTGCGGCGCTGGCACGGGCGCGGGCGGACCTGACCCGGGCCCGGGAGGAGCTGGAGCGGGTCCGGTCGGAGCTGGACTGGTTCGCGCAGAGCCTCGCGCCGTTGCTGGAGAACGCCGAGACCCAGCTGGCGCGGGTCGCGCCGGCCGTGGAGCAGGCCCGGCAGGCGCTGCTGGCGGCGAGCAACGCGCTGGACGCGGTCCGGGCGCAGGGCCTGCGGGCCGACGACCTCGCGGCCCGGTTGGCGGCGCTCGGGCCCGAGTTGACCAAGCTCAACCAGGGGGCCGCGCAGCACGGCGTACCGGAGACCATCCGGCGCGCGGAGGAGGTGCAGCGGCAGGCCGGGGCGCTCCGGTCGGAGGCCGAGCGGCTGCCGGCGACCGCGGCGGAGATCGACAAGCGGTTGGTGTCGCTGCGCACCCGCGCGGAGGCGATCACCACCCGCGCCCAGCAGGTCGCTCCGGTCCTCAGCGAGCTGCGGCGGCGGTACAGCGCGGCGTGCTGGCAGGACCTCCAGAAGGTGCCGGAGCAGGCGATGGACGCCGTCGAGCGGGCCCGGGCCGCGCTCCGGGAGGGCGAGCAGGCCCGCGGGGAGCAGCGCTGGGCGGACGCCACCGACCGGTTGGCGACGGTGCGGGCGCTGCTGAACTCCACCGACGAGGCGGTGTCGGCGGCCGGCGACCGGCTGCGGCGGCTGGACGCGGTGGCGGCCGACCGGCAGCAGGAGATCGAACGGACCCGTTTCGCGATCCGGGACGCGCAGCGACTGGCGATGGCCGGGCGCAGTACGCCCGATCCGCGGCACGCCGGCCCACTGGACGAGGCGGTGGCCCGGTTGGACCGGGCGGTCGCGGGGCTGGAGGGGCGGCACCCGGACTGGTGGCACTTCCTGACCGAGACGGAGGCGGTGCGGGAGACGGCGGCCCGGGTGGTGCAGGAGATCCGGGACCAGCGGGGCGGCGGCACGGGCGCGGGCGGGCGCTGAGGCCGGAGGCCGGCCGGCGGGCGCTAAGGCCGGTGGACGGGCACCGCACCGTTGGCGTGGGCGGGGAAGCGTCCCATCGCGCGCCTCGTCGTGAGGCCCGTCGCGCGCCTCGTCGTGAGGCACCGTCGTGCGGCCCGTCGCGTGTCCTGGCATGCGCCCCCTCCCACCCCCATCCGGCCTCCCGTCCCGCCTCCCGTCCGCAATGGCATGAACGGCGCCGGTGCCCGATGCTGGAGTCGGAGTGACTACGGCCCAGGCGGCTCATCGCGCAAGGGAGGCCGGATATGGCTGCTACCGGTGCAACAGGTCACGGCCTGCACAGGCCCGCGAACCCTCTCAACCGGTTCACGAAGCGCCGCGCCCAGTTCAACAAGCACCTGCCGGTGGACCATCGGCTGAACCAGGTCTACCGCGTCGGCGCCGGGCTGATGGGGCTGGTGCTGGTCGCGTTCGGCGTCCTCGGCCTGACCCACCACATCGGGTTCTTCGACACCGGCGGCGCGACCGTGGCCGGGCTGAGCACCAACGGCTCGCTCAGCGTGCTCTCGATCGTCATCGGCGCGCTGCTCATCGTCGGCATGACGCTTGGCGGGAACTTCGCCTCCACCCTCAACATCGTGCTCGGCGGGCTCTTCCTGTTGAGCGGCTTCGTGAACCTGGGACTGCTCCAGACCGACTCCAACTTCCTCGCCTTCAAGATCCAGAACGTCTACTTCAGCTTCGTGGTGGGGCTGCTCCTGCTGGTGTTCGGGATGTACGGGCGGGTCAGCGGCGGGCTGTCGCACGACAACCCGTACTGGCGCGCCCGGCACCCGGAGGAGGCCGAGCGGTTCGAGAGCGGGCAGTTGCACCCGGTGTCCGGGATGACCGCGGGGCGGCAGTCGGCGCGGGTGCGGATGCAGGGCGCCTGGCACGGCGGCATGGGCTCGCTCGGGCCCGGTACGAGCGTGACCGGTCCGCGCCGGCAGCGCGCCACCGAAGCGCACGCCGCGGCGGGGCCGGAGAAGGCCGCACAGGGCGGCGCGGAGCGGGGGGCGACGGGCTCCGGCGCCGGGCCGGGCGGCAGCGGCGGGGCCGGCGGTGCCCCGCCGGCCGGCAGCGCCGAGGAGTTGTGACGGTCGGAAGCCGAGACGGCCAGGAGCGGGCGTGGCCCGGAGGGGGTGTCCGAACGGATCCCGTAAGGGGCGCGAAGGCCCCCCGTGGGGCCACAACGTGCGGGTGATGGGGGATATTCCGGCCCGCGCCCGCGCCGGGCTTCGGGCGTAGCGGACCGTAGGGGACGTCCGGGTATAGGGGAGCAACCATGGGGCAGTTGGGGAATCCCGGCTCGTACGCGGGGCACGGGCAGCACGGGGCGGCCGTCGAGGCGCTCGCCCAACGGATCGTCACCGGCACCTACGGCGAGGGGGAGGTGCTCGCCCTCCAGAAGGTGATGGCCGAGCTGGACGTCAGCCAGACCGTGCTGCGCGAGGCGGTGAAGGTGCTGGCCACCAAGGGACTGCTCGCCACCCGACAGAACCACGGCACCTACGTCCGGCCGCGGGAGGAGTGGAACCTCCTCGATTCCGACGTGCTGCGCTGGAAGTTGACCGCCGGCGCCTCGTCCGACTTCTACGCCGACATGCTCGAACTCCGCCGGTCGATCGAGCCCGCGGCGGCCGCGCTGGCCGCGGAGCGCCGCACCGACGACGACCTGGAAGCCCTCAACGCCGCGCTCAGCGCGATGTCCGCGACCGAGGACGACCCGGTGCTGCTGGTCCGCGCCGACGCCTCCTTCCACACCGCGCTGCTGCTCGCCTCCAACAACCGCTTCTACGCGCAGATGCACCGGGTGATCGTGCCCGTGATCATCCAGCGCGGGCGGGAGGTCTACGCGTCCGGCAGCGCCTTTGCGCACCCGCACCCCGTGCACGCGGCGGTGGCCGAGGCGGTGCGCGACCGGGACCTGGACGGCGCGTACATGGCGATGCTGGAACTGCTCGACAAGTCGGCGCGCGAGCATCCCTGAGCGCGCTCACGGCCGAGAGCGCAGCTGCCGCCGAGCGGCATGGGTAGACCACCGGGGAACGCGCTCCACGTCCGCCGGCCATCACCCCTCTCGCCCCTCGGTCCCCTCTCCTCGGTGGAAGGACGGTCGCCGCGCCATGGCCCGACCCATGAAGATCAGCCGTATCGAGACCTTTCTCGCGCCGCCGCGCTGGCTGTTCGTGCGGGTGGAGACCGACCAGGGGGTGGTGGGGTGGGGCGAGCCCGTGGTCGAGGGGCGGGCGGAGCCGGTCCGGGCGGCGGTGGCGGTGCTGGCGGAGTACCTCCTTGGACGGGATCCGGCGCGCATCGAGGACCACTGGCAGGTGCTGACGAAAGGCGGCTTCTACCGGGGCGGCCCGGTGCTCTCCTCCGCCGTCGCCGGCCTGGACCAGGCGCTGTGGGACATCAAGGGGAAGCAATGCGGGCTGGCCGTGCACCAGTTGCTGGGCGGGCCGGTCCGCGATCGGGTGCGGGCCTATGCCTGGGTCGGCGGCGACGAGCCGGCGCAGATCCGGGACGCGGTGACCGCGCAGGTCGAGGCGGGCTTCAGCGCCGTCAAGATGAACGGCTGCGGGCGGATGTCCCCGTTGGCGACCCGCGCCGAGGTGCGCGACTGTCTGCGGCGCGCCGAGATCGCCCGTGAAGTCCTCGGTGAGGACCGGGACTTCGCCCTGGACTTCCATGGTCGTGTCACCCCCTCCAATGCCCGCAGGCTGCTGCCGCTGCTGGCGGAGTCCGCCCCGCTGTTCGTCGAGGAGCCCGTCCTCCCCGAGCAGATGGCCGCCCTCCCCGGCCTCGTCGCGGCGTCCGGCGTTCCGCTCGCACTGGGTGAACGTCTCTACACCCGCCGTGAGTTCCTGGCTCCGCTCCAGGCCGGCGTCGCCGTCGTACAGCCCGATGTGTCGCACGCCGGCGGGATCTCGGAGCTGCGTCGGATCGCCGCCCTGGCGGAGCCGTACGGGGCGCTGCTCGCCCCGCACTGCCCGCTCGGGCCCCTCGCCCTCGCCGCCAGCCTCCAAGTGGCCTTCACCACCCCGAACTTCCTCATCCAGGAGCAGTCCCTGGGCATCCACTACCACCGGGAGGCCGAGCTGCTGGACTACGTCGTCGACCCGGCGTCGTTCCGCTTCGACCGCGGGGCACTGCTGCGGTCCGACCGTCCGGGGCTCGGGGTGGAGGTGGACGAGGCGGCCGTCCGGGCGGCCGACGCGGCGGGCGGGCACGCCTGGCGGAATCCGGTCTGGCGGTACGAGGACGGTTCGTTCGCGGAATGGTGAGTGGGGAAGGGTGAGGAGAAGGGTGTTGGGAGAGGTATCAGGGGCGTGCGGGTTCCCGGTCGGCCGTCCGGAGCGCGGACCGGCACGCGGCGAGACACGGCACCAGGGGAGGGCACGTGGAGGGCAAGCCGACGGAGGGCGGCGCGGGAAGCGGCGCGCGGGACGGCATAACGGCGCCACCCGCGCCACCCGCACCAACTCCGGTACCCGCCCCACCCGTTGACGCAGGCGTGCTCACCTTCGGCGAGACCATGGTGGCGCTGCGCGGCAGCGGCCCGTTGAAGCTGGGCGGCACGATGCGGGTCTCGGTGGCCGGCGCGGAGAGCAATGTGGCGATCGGTCTGGCCCGGTTGGGCCATCGCGTCCGGTGGACGGGGGCGGTCGGCGCGGACGAGGCGGGGGAACTGGTGCTGCGGACGCTGCGGGCCGAGGGCGTCGAGGTGTCCGGCGCCACCGTCGACCCGGACGCGCCCACCGGGCTGCTCCTCTTCGAGCCGCGGCTGCCGGAGCTGACCCGGGTCCACTACTACCGCGCGGGGTCGGCCGGTTCGCGCCCCTCGGCGGCCGCCGTCGAGCGGGCCTTCGCCGCGGCGCCGCCCCGGGTGCTGCACCTGACCGGCATCACCCCGGCACTGGGTCCCACCGCCCGCGCTGCCGCCGACCTCGCCCTCCGCCTGGCCCGCCGGCACGCGGCGCTCGTCTGCCTGGACGTCAACTTCCGCGCCCGGCTGTGGAACGCCGCCGAGGCCGCCGACGTGCTGCGCGACTGGCTCCCGTTCGTGGATGTGCTGATCGCCTCCGAGGACGAGCTGCCGCTGTGCCTGCCGGCGTCGGAGCGTCAGCCCGAAGTCACGTCGCCGGCCCGGCTGTTGGCCGCCGGCGTCCGCGAGGTCGTGGTGACGCACGGCGCGGCCCGCGCGACGGCGTATACCGGCGACGGCGGTCCCCGCCACCAACCCGCCGTGCCGGTACGGGCGGTGGACCCGGTGGGCGCCGGCGACGCCTTCGTGGCCGGCTACCTCTCGGCGCTGTTGGACGGCGCGGACGTCACCGGGCGGCTGGCGCGGGCGGTCACCACCGGGGCGTTCGCGGCCGCCTCCCCGGGCGACTGGGAGGGCGCGCCGACCCGCGCGGAGCTGGGCCTGCTGGCCGCGCCGCCGGGCACGGTCGTGCGCTGAGCCCCGGCCGCGGCCGCCCCCGTACCGCTCCGGCCCGCCCGGCGAGGCAGACGACGGAGGCGGGACGCCACGGCGAAGTCATACCCTGTGCCCATGCCCCGTTACGAATACCGCTGTCGCCCCTGTGGGACCACCTTCGAGCTGAACCGGCCGATGGCCGAGTCGTCCGCTCCGGCGGCCTGCCCGGAGGGCCACCAGGACACCGTGAAGCTGCTGTCCACCGTCGCCGTCGGCAAGGCCGCGTCCGCTCCCGGCCCGGCCGCCGCGCCGGGCGGCGGGGGCGGCGGCTGCTGCGGGGGCGGCTGCTGCGGCTGACCACCGGCCGTCGGCCGCCGCACTACTACGGCCACGGGCCCGGTCCCGCAAGTCACCGCCCTACCGCCTACGGGCCAGCGTCACCCCGTCCGCCAGGGGGAGCAGCACCGTCTCCATACGGGTGTCCGCGAGGACGTGGTCGTTGAACTCCCGGATGGCCAGGGCCGGTCCGGTGGCCGCGGGGTCGGTGACCCGGCCCTGGTACAGGACGTTGTCGGCGACGAGCAGGCCGCCGGGGCGTAGCCGCGGCACCAGCTCCTCCCAGTAGTTGAGGTAGCCGCCCTTGTCGGCGTCGAGGTAGGCCAGGTCGATGTGGGGTTCGGGCGGCATCGCGCGCAGGGTCTCCAGCGCCGGTGCGATCCGCAGCTCGATGCGGTCCGCGACCCCGGCCTTCGCCCAGGCTTCCCGGCCGTACGCGGTCCACTCCTCGGAGATGTCGCAGGCGATCAGCGTGCCGCCGGCGGGCAGTGCCCGGGCCATGGCGAGCGTGGCGAAGCCGGTGAAGGTGCCCACCTCGACCACGTGCTGGGCACCGGTGAGCCGGATCAGGAACGCCAGCAGCAGCGCCTGTTCGGGGGCCGACAGCATGCCCGCCGCGGTGGGGAACCGCTCGCGGGTGCGGTCCGCGAGCTCCTCCAGGGCGGGGTCCAGCGGCGGGTTGTGCGCCAGCACATAGGCGTACAACTCCGGCGTCAGCGGGGTGTTCTTGGGCTCGGCCACGGTGCTCTCCTCCCGGTCGCCGGCAGCCTACGGCCGGCCCGCGCGACCTGTCAGCCGCCACGCCCCGGCCCGCCGACGGCGCACAACGGCGCGCGCCGCCCGCGTTCTCCCTCCCCCGCGCCCGTCAGCTCCCCCCGACGGCACCCACCATCGCCCGTACGATCGCCTCCCCCGCGGCCACGCCCCGTTCGGCGAGCGCCGTGACACGCGGCGCGCCCCAGTCGGTGTCCGCCAACTCGCCGTGCCCCGGCCGCCATCCGCGGTCCGCGGCCAGCAACAGGTCGGTGTCGAGCAGCGAATCGCCGGCGCCGAGGAAGCCGGTCGCGCCGGTGCGGCGGGCCACCTCGGCGACCGCGGCGCTCTTGGTGAGCGGGCGCGGCACGACGTAGAGCTTGCGGCCCTGGAGGGAGACCGTCCAGCCGCGCGTCTTTGCCCACCCGGCCAGGTCGGCGACCCAGCCGTCCGGCAGCAGCGGGCGCTCCACGACGAGGTAGGCGAACAGGTCCTCGGCGGTGCGTCGGCTGCGCAGCCACACCGGGTCGGTGGTGCGGGCCAGGTGGGCGTCGATCTCGTCCAACGGGGCGCAGTGGGCGGCGAGCCGGTCGGCGACGGTGCGCTGCCAGTCGGGGTCGGTGACGCCCCGGACGAGCAGGTGGCCACCGTTGGCGCAGACCGCGAACTCCGGTGGCGGGCCGGGGAGTCGGATGCGCCCATATTGGGCGCGGGTGCGGGTGGTGGCCGGCACGAAGGTGGCGCGGCCGGCCAGTTCGCTCAGCAGCGCGGCGGCCGTCTCGGTGAGGTAGGAGAGCGGCCGGCCCTCGTAGACCTCGACGCAGAGCAGCCGGGGGGCGGCCGCGTCGGGGCCGGTGAGGTGCAGCGCGGCGGCCGAGTAGATGAGCGTGCGGTCGAGGTCGCTGGCGACCAGGGGGGCGGGCGTGGTCATCGGCCGGCCACCGCCGTGCCGTCGGCGCCGGTGGCCCCGCGGGTGTAGCGGGGGTGGATCAACCCGACGCAGGTGTACGGGAGTTCGTCGACCTCCTCGATGGGCACGCCGCGCTGGTCGGCCAGCAGCCGGACGTGGTCGAGGTCGGCGCCGGCGCCGCGGCGGGCGAGGATCCGCCAGGGGACCCGGCGCAGCAGCACCCGGGTGGTCTCGCCGACGCCGGGCTTGACGAGGTTGATGTCGTCGATGGCGTACTGCGCGCTGATCCGCTCGACGGCCGCCCAGCCCGCCCAGGTGGGGGCGCGGTCGGCGGCGGCCAGGGCCCGCGCGTCGGCGGTGGCCGCGCCGGCGACCGCGTCGAAGTGGGCGGTGACGGTGTCCAGGAACTCCGCGGACAGGTCGCTGCCGGCCAGTTCGCGGTAGAACTTGGCGCCGTGGAAGTCGTCCGGGCCGATCAGGTCGGCGCGCAGCACGGTGCGCGAGACCAGGCCGGAGACGGTGGAGTTCAGGCAGGCGGACGGGATCAGGAAGTCGTCGCGGGTGCCGTAGGTGGACACGCAGCCGCCGGGGTCGGCGAGGACCGCCAGGCGCGGGTCGAAGCCGGGGAAGTCGGCGAGCGCCGTGGCCAGTTCGCGGGTGATGGCGCCCTTGCCCGTCCAGCCGTCGACGAACACCACGTTGGCCGGGTCGTGGTGGGCAGCGAGCCAGCGCAGCGCGGTGACGTCGATGCCGCGGCCGCGGACGATGGAGACGGCGTAGTGCCGCAGCTCCAGGCCGCGGTGGTGGCGGGCCCAGCGGCGCATCAGGATGCCGACGGGGGTGCCGGCGCGGGCCAGGGATACCAGGACCGGGCGCGGGCCCCGTTCGGCGAGCACGGTCTCGGTGACGGTGCCGACGGCGCGCGCCATCCGGCCGGCGCCGGCCCGCAGCGCGCTGCGGAACAGCTCCTGGTATTCCGCGCCGGGTTGGTACTCGACCGGCAGCGACTCCGCGTAGTGCGCGCCGCCGCGCTGGATCGCCTCCTCGCGCTCCTCGGTGGGCGTCTCCAGGGTGACCCCGGAGAGGTCCTTGAGCAGCCAGCCGATCTCGTCGGGGGCGTAGGAGGAGAACGCCGGGCCGCGCAGCGGGCCTGGGAGCGAGCCGCGCAGCGGGCCTGGGAGCGAGCCGCGCAGCGGGCCTGGGAGCGAGCCGCGCAGCGGGGCGGGGCGGGCGGCGGGCGGGGTGTGGGCGGGGACGACGGCCAGCAGCAACCGGTCGGTGTGGCCGGCCAGTTGGGCGAGCAGGCCGCCGGGGGCGTGGAGTTCGGGGCGGTCGCCGGCGGAGTCGACGACCGCGACGATGGCGTCGAAGCGGCGGGCCGGGTCGCTGCCGGGGGCGACGTTGTAGGCGTAGCGCTCCCCCGGGCCGTCCGCCGGGCGGTCGTGGGCGGGGAAGGTCAGCCGGGTGCGGATCGCGTAGCCGGGGTCGTCCACGGCGAGGACCGGGGAGCGGGTGGTGGTGGAGAAGCGGACGGTGCCGCCGGCCGGGGCGAGGTGCGCGTCCAGGGCACCGGCCAGCCGCAGCGGGGCGTACATCAGCTCCTCGTTGCCGAGGACCAGGACGCGGCGGGCGCCGTCGAGGTGCGCCGCCATACGGGCGGCCATGGCGGGCAGGTGCTCCTCCAGTACGGCGCGGTGGGCCGGGGTGAAGCCGTGCCGGCCGCCGTCGGGCAGCCCGGCGGGCCAGCCGAGGTCGATGCGTAGCGCCTCCGGGCCGGCCGGCGCGCCACTGGGGGCGGCGGTCAACGCCTCCTGGGCGGCGACCAGTTCGCGGCCGCGCTCCAGGACGTCGTCGGGCAGCCGGACGGTGCCGTCGGCCAGGGCGACCAGGTCGATGCGGGCGCCGAGTTCGGCGGCGCACTTCGCCAGCACCTCGCGGTCGTCCTTGGCCCGCATGTCCACCAGGGCGACGATGACGTAGCGCTCCCGGGGGTGGTGGGCGTGCAGCGCCCGGATGGTGTTGCGGACCGTGCGCCCGGTGGAGAACTCGTCGTCGACGAGGACCAGGGGGCCGTCCCCGGAGAGCAGGGTGCGGTCCTCGGGGAGCAGCAGGTGCGAGGTGGCGTGGCTGTGCTCCTCCTCGAAGCCGGCGGCGTGCGGCACGCCCGGTACCGGGCGGCGGGTGGAGTGCAGGTAGGGGGCGAGCGCCAGCCCGTCGGCGACCGAGTGGCCGAGCCCGGTGGCGGTCTCGGCGTAGCCGAGGACGACGGCGCGGGCGGCCTGCTCGTCCCCGAGCAACGCGCGCACCCGGCGGCCCAGTTGGACGCCGGCGCCGTGCACCACCTCCGGGCGCTGCGGTACGTGCTTGCCGAGCACGTGGGAGACCAGCAGGTGGGCGCGCTTGGGGTTGCGCCGCAGCGCCAGCCCGAGCAGTCGGGGCAGTGCGTCCGCGCCGCTCAGGGTGACCCCGAGCCGCTTCGCGACCCACGCGCCGCTCCACGCCTCGCGCGCGCCGCGCTCCGTCGTCGGGTCCGTACCGTCGTTCATGCCGTCGCTCTCAACTGGGGGTTTTGGGCCGTCGGGCTTCAGGCCGGCGTCAGGCTCGCGGTCAGCAGCTCCACGAAGCCGACGTCCTCGCGGGCCACGCCGAACGCCTCGGCGCGCAGCAGCGTCCGCTCGGCCCAGGCGCGGTGCGGCTTCACCTCGTTCATCTTGTTGGTGTACGAGGAGCGCAGCACGCCGCCGGCGTCGCGCTCGGGCCGCAGGATGTCGGTGGCGTCGCTGTATTCCTCGTGGCTGACCACCGACAGGGCGTGCACGGGGGCGACGTGCGAGGGGTGGATGCAGGTCTTGCCGGTCAGGCCGTTGGCGCGGTCGAGTTCGATCTCGCGCAGCAGCCCGTCCATGTCGTGCTCGATCAGGTTGGAGCGCAGCTCCTCGGCCTCGCCCAGGAACGGGCTGCGGCGCAGCTGCGGCTTGAACATCCGCTCGTGCAGCCGGAAGTACTCCCAGACCGGGCCGGTGACGGTGAAGCCGGTGCCGTCCGCGCGGCCGAGGACGTTGACCACGTCGGCGATCACGGAGGCGACGATCTGGACGTCGTAGGCGGTCATGTCGGGGGCCCGGCGCAGGCCGTAGGCGGAGCAGAAGTCGGTGACGCCGAGGCGCAGGGCGAGCACCCGGTCGCGGTAGCCGGCGACGGTGCGGGCGATGCCCGCCAGGGTCGCGGCGCGGCTTTCCAGGTGGAGGAGTTGGGGGGACTCCAGCACCGGCATCGCGAACAGCCGCCGCCCGCAGGCCGATTCGGCCTCGGTCAGCGCCTCCAGGAAGGGCAGCCCGCGCTCCGCGGTGAACTTCGGGAGTACGAATCCGGACAGCCGTCGCACGGCCCGGCCCATCCGGCGTACCAGGTCGGGTATTTGGGCCGGCGCGCGGACCCGGATGAAGAGCAGGGGGAGGTCGGCGCCGCCGGCGGCGGCCTCGTCGAGCAGGCCGAACTGCCGGACGAGGTTCTCCTCGCCGGCCGCCACGTCGCCGTCGCCGATGGCGTCCTCCAGGCACAGCACCATGGACGTCACGCCGCGCGCGGTCTGCTTGCGGACGTCGTCGGCGAGGCGGGGGCGGGTGGCGGGGCTGTAGAGCGTGGCGCCGAGGGCGGTCGCGAGCACGCCGGCCGGGGATTCCGCCGTGAACTCCACCGGTTCCTTGTGGAACAGAGTCTTCCGGAGATCGGGCGCAAGGTGCCCAAAGTGCCGCATACAACTCCCCGTATCAAGCGGTACTCGGGCGCCCCCGCCGCGTTCCGCTGTCTGGATCCAGCCGGTAATCGTACGTGCGTGGGGGGCTCGAAAGTTCCCGCCGGTCCGAAATCCCCGTGCTGCCACGGTGGCCGAGGGGTATCCGGGAAGCGCGGTGCCCGGCCCCCGCGTTGTGGCCGCCACCGGCGGGAAGGCAGGATTGCCGCATGACGCACGCGATGCTGAAAGGGTCGAACGTACCCCTGAACGCCACGGCCGTCCGGGCCGTGCTGCGCTGGACGCCGGGCGCCGGCGTCCCCGACGTCGACGCCTCGGCCCTGCTGGTGGGGCCGGACGGACGCGTGCGCTCCGACGAGGACTTCGTCTTCTACAACCAGCCGCGGCACCCCAGCGGCCTGGTCCGGCACCTGCCCAAGACCCGGCTGCCCGACGCCCTGACCGACACCATCGAGGCGGAACTGACGCCGCTCGATGCGTCGGTGGCGCGGGTGGTGCTCGCCGCCTCCTCCGACGGCGGCCCGTTCGCCGGCGTGCACGACCTGCGGGTGCTGCTCTACGACGCGGCGGCGGACGGCGCGGAGCCGCTCGCGGTCTTCGACGTGGTGCCCGACACGGGCGAGGAGACCGCGCTGATCTGCGGGGAGCTCTACCGGCGCGGCGACGGCTGGAAGTTCCGCGCCCTGGGGCAGGGCTACGAGAGCGGACTGGTCGGCCTGGCAACGGAGTTCGGTATCTCGGTGGACGAGACGGACGGGGACGGCGCGGCGATGGGGGCCGACGGTACCGACCCGGCCCACGACGAGCGACCCGCCCCGTCGACCGCCGACGCCCCCTCCCCGGAGGCGTCCGCCGCGCAACCGCCGGAGCCGGGCCCCACCACGGCGGTCGAACGCCCCGCGGACGACGCCCCGGCCGGCGGTGCGCCGGTCCCCGCCCCCGCCGGCCCGGTCTCACCGCCGCCCGGCGCCTGGCCCGAGGAGGCCGGCGCACCGCCGGCCGGCGGCCCGCGCACGGACCCGGAGGCGGTCACCCAGCACGTCCCGGACCGGATGCCGGAGCCGTTCTCGGCCGCCCCGCTGCCGCCCGCGCCCACCGGCGGCTACGGCTACCCGGCCAACGTCCCGCCCCCGCCGTCCCAGCCACCGGCCGGCCCCGCCGCCGGCTACCCGGGCCCGCCGCCGCAGCCGCCCCTCTACCCGCCCCAGCAGCCGCCCGCCCCCGCGTACGGCTACCCGGCGCCGCTGACGCCGCAGCCGTTCGCCCCCGACCCGTCGTTCGTCCTGCCGCCCCAGGGGCCGCAGTTCCAGCGCCGCTGACGCACGCACGGGGCGGCCGGACCGAGGGGAGCATGGCGCGTCCCCGCGGCCCGGCCGCCCCGTCCGTCAGCCGCCCGCCGCGCGCGGGCGGCCCGTGAAGTCCCGGCTCAGACCTGCGACTTGTAGCCCCGGCCCCACTGGAGCCCCCAGCCGTAGAGCCGGTCGAGCTCGGCCTGGAAGCCGTAGACGTACTTCACCTCGCGCCGCACCGTCAGGCCGTCCTTGCCGTTCTCCAGCATGAAGATGGCGCAGGACCGGGCCTGCGGCGCCCGCTCGTCCAGCTTGACCTCGACCCGCGGGCCGGTGCTCGGGTAGAGGGTCACCACCGCATGCGTGCGGTCGAACGCCGGGGTGCCGTCGTAGATGTAGACGAAGATCAACATCCGCTTGATCTCGTCCCGGTGGTCGAGATTGACGTAGAGCGTCTCGCCGGACCCGGAGCCGAACCGGTCGTCGCCGCTGAGCTTGACGAACGGCGGGGAGTTGAGGTCGCCGAGGAAGTTGCCCAGCGGCTGCACCACGCCCTTGGAGCCGTCCTTCAGCTCGTACATGCAGGCCAGGTCCAGGTCGACGTTGACCACGGCCTGGCCCTGCGCCTGGACCACCTCGGGCTTGAATAGCCGGCCGGGATTGCGCAGCAGGCTCCCGGGGCGCTGCCCGGCGCGCTCGCCAAAGTCCGAAGTGCGCATCTGCCAGCTCAGGTTGACCCGCAGATGCCCGGCGGCCGCCCCCTGCTTCGTCAGTGAGACGACCGGATTCCGCTTCGTCAGCTCGACGACGTACGACGCGCCACCGCCGTCGAACTGCGGCGCATTGCCGCGCCACAAGTTCCCCAGGAACGACACCTTGCCCACCCCATCGTTGTGGCTCATAACCCCTGCGGGGCGGCCGTTGGGTCAAGTCCCCGTGGCCGCCCCGCAGAAAGCGTTCCTCATTCAGAGCCCGGTCACACTCCGGACGTCACTTCCGAGTGCGTCGGGGCGTCCTGGCCGGGCCTGCCCTCGCGCCGGTTGCGCAGCACCGAGGAGCCGAAGGAGAGCGCGATCAGCACCACGCCGACCAGGCCGGTGATGACCTCGTTGACCTCGTACCGGATGGTGACGAGCAGGATGACGCCCAGCGCGCCGATCGCGTAGTGCGCGCCGTGCTCCAGGTAGACGTAGTCGTCCAACGTCCCCTTGCGGACCAGGAAGACGGTCAACGAGCGGATGTACATCGCGCCGATGCCCAGACCCAGCGCCATCTCGAAGATGTCGTTGGTGATGGCGAACGCGCCGATGACGCCGTCGAAGGAGAACGAGGCGTCGATGACCTCCAGGTAGAGGAACATGAAGAACGCCGCCTTGCCGGCCAGCCCCACCACGGAGCCGCCGCCCTTCTTGGCCACCTCGGCCCGCTCAGCGCCTTCCTCATCGTCCGCCTCGTCGTCCTCCAGGCGGCCCTCGAAGTAGCCCGAGACGCCACCGACGACGAGATAGGTGATCAGGCCCGCGATGCCGGCCAACAGGACCGTGACGGTCTTGTCCCCGCCGCCGTGCGCCGCGTGCGGCGCCACCGTCAGGGCGCTCACCAACAGGGCGACCAGCGCGACGATGATCGAGAGGGTGTCCAGCTTGCCGATCCGGGCGAGCGGCTTCTCGATCCACGACAGCCAGGTGTGCTCGCGGCCCTCGAAGAGGAAGTCGAGGAAGATCATCAGCAGGAAGATGCCGCCGAAGGCCGCGATGGCCGGGTGGGCGCTGGTCACCAGTTCCTGGTAGTGCGCCTTGTCGTTGACGGCGAGTTGGACCGCCTCGATGGGCCCCAACTTCGCGGTGATCGCGACGATGACGACCGGGAAGACCAGCCGCATGCCGAACACCGCGACGAGGATGCCGACGGTGAGGAAGATCTTCTGCCAGAAGGCGTTCATCTTGCGCAGGATGCCCGCGTTGATGACCGCGTTGTCGAACGAGAGCGAGATCTCCAGGATGGAGAGGATCCCCACGACCGCGAGGCCCTGCCACCCCCAGAGAACGCCCGCAAGGCCGAGGCCGAGCACCGTGATGGCGAACGACCAGCCAAACGTTTTCAGGAGCACTGCCCTACCCAATCCTTCGCTGTGAGGGTCCCCCGCGCCCCGTGCGCGGCGCTTTGCGAAACATTGACCGAAGTCTAGAGCTCCCGCTCCCCGGCCCGGACGGTCGGCCCCCGCCCGGCCGGAGAACCGCAGGTCCGTGCCCGGTCAGCTCCGTGATACCCCCGCGCCGGGTCCGGATGCACGGGGGACGACATCGGTAGCACCGCGTTCACTCCACGTTGACCCCGAAGTCCAGGGCGATGCCACGCAGCCCGGAGGCATAACCCTGGCCCACGGCGCGGAACTTCCACTCACCGTTGCGGCGGTAGACCTCGCCGAAGATCATCGCGGTCTCGCCGGCGGCGTCCTCGCTGAGGTCGTAGCGGGCGAGCTCGCTGCCGTCGGCCTGGTTGACGACCCGGATGAAGGCGTTGCTGACCTGGCCGAAGCTCTGGCCGCGCAGATCGGCCTCGTGGATCGAGACCGGGAAGACGATCGCGTCCACCCGCTCGGGGACCTGGGTGAGGTCGATCAGGATCGTCTCGTCGTCGCCCTCGCCGTCGCCGGTGAGGTTGTCACCGGTGTGCTCGACGGCCCCCTCCGGGCTCTTGAGGTTGTTGTAGAAGACGAAGTACTCGTCGCCCAGCACCCGTCCGGACCCGCACAGCAGCGCGCTGGCGTCGAGGTCGAACGGTGCGCCGGTGGTGGAGCGCGCGTCCCAGCCGAGGCCGACGGTGATCTGCGTGAGGTTCGGCGCGGCCTTGGACAGGGAGACGTTGCCCCCCTTGGCGAGCGTGACGCTCATGGTGTGGTTTCCTCCCCGGTGTCGGTACGGGGCACCGCCGGCGCCCCGCCAAACGCACCCGGCGCCGCACTCCCCGGACGGGGGCGTACGGCGCCGGACGCGAGTCGCGTGTGCGGTCAGACGTTGACGCCGAAGTCCTGCGCGATGCCGCGCAGGCCGGAGGCGTAACCCTGGCCGATGGCGCGGAACTTCCACTCCGCGCCGTTGCGGTACAGCTCGCCGAAGACCATGGCGGTCTCGGTCGAGGCGTCCTCGCTGAGGTCGTAGCGCGCCAGCTCCTTGCCGTCGGCCTGGTTGACCACGCGGATGTAGGCGTTGCGGACCTGGCCGAAGCTCTGCTGACGGGTCTCGGCATCGTAGATCGACACCGGGAAGACGATCTTGTGGACGTCGGCGGGGATGCCGGCGAGGTTCACCTTGATCGCCTCGTCGTCGCCCTCGCCCTCACCGGTGAGGTTGTCGCCGGTGTGCTCGACCGCGCCGCACGGGCTCTTGAGGTTGTTGAAGAAGACGAAGTTGAGGTCGTTGTCGACCTTGCCCTGGTCGTTCGTCAACAGGGCGCTGGCGTCCAGGTCGAAGTCGGTACCGGTGGTGGTACGCGCGTCCCAGCCCAGACCGACGAGGATGGCGGTCAGATTGGGGGCTTCCTTCGTCAGCGAGACGTTGCCGCCCTTGCTGAGGCTGACTCCCACGAGTCCTCCCGTAAATTCGAGGGGTACGTGCTGTGCGCCCCCATCGTGCATGGCATCGGATCAACGAACCGATCCTAGTGACGGGTTCCCGCCGCACACAGATATCGCGAACGGATCCCCTACGCATGTCTGTCGGATCGCCACGCACCACCCGCCGCGACCGCTAGAGGGCTGCCAGCGCCTTGACGTAGTCGTTCAGGTCGCGGGCGTCCGGCAGGCCGTTGACGACCGTCCAACGGACCACGCCCTCCTTGTCGATGACGAAGGTGCCGCGGACCGCGCAGCCCTTCTCGTCGTCGAAGACGCCGTACGCCCTGGACGCCTCGCCGTGCGGCCAGAAGTCCGACAGCAGCGGGTAGGTCAGCCCCTCCTGCTCGGCGAAGATCCGCAGCGAGAACGGCGAGTCGTTGGAGACCGCGAGCAGTTGCACGTCGTCGTTGACGAACTTGGGCAGTTCGTCGCGGAGCGCGCGGAGTTCACCGGTGCACACGCCGGTGAAGGCGAACGGGTAGAAGAGCAGGACGACGTTCTTCGCACCGCGGAAGTCGGAGAGCCGGACCAGCTCGCCGTGCTGGTTCTTGAGCTCGAAATCCGGAGCCTTGGTGCCGACCTCGATCGCCATGGGCCTTCTCGTCCTTCCGCGTCACTGACCAACTGGACGCGACCACCCTACGCGCCCGCCCAAACGGGCCGCGCACCCCGTCTGAACTGCGTCGAGCCCCTTCCGGCGGCGGCCGGAAGGGGCTCGACGAGGGACGTCGGTGGCGCGGTCAGCGCTTGGGCGAGATCAGCCGGCTGCCGGTCCAGTCCTTGCCCGCGTTGATGCTCCGAGTCTGGGACAGACCCGAGGTCCGCGCAGCCTCGTTGATGTCGCTCGGCTCGATGTAGCCGTCGCGACCGGTCTTGGGCGTCAGCAGCCAGATCTGGCCGCCTTCGACGATCAGACCGATGGCGTCCACCAGCGCGTCCGTGAGGTCGCCGTCGTCGCCCCGGAACCACAGGAGGACGACATCAGCGACGTCGTCGTAATCCTCATCCTCAAGTTCCTGGCCGATGATGGCCTCGATGCCTTCGCGGAGCTCCTGCTCGACGTCGTCGTCGTAGCCGATCTCCTGGACCACCTGTCCGGGCTCGAACCCCAGCTTGGTCGCAGGGTTGGTCCGCTCCTCCGCGTGGTCCGCGGTCGCGCTCACGGATTGCCTCCTGTCATGTTTCGGAAAGTACTCAGGCGCCCCGCGCGTGCGCGGAGCATTGGGCGTAGTCCACACGTGCCGGGCGGATCGCGCAAGTACCCGGCTATCGAGACCGCCGAAACGGTGACGATCGACGGGCCTGCGACCGCCGCCCCGCCCCCATGAGGACACCATGAAGTGATACGCACCACAGCATTGTGCCGGGTATATGGGGTAGGGGGGAAGGAATGGCCCCCGCGCAGGATATCGGAGCGTCCCGGCTCCGCCCCCGGGGAGCCGTCCCACCGCCCGCTGGCACGTTCGCAGATGGGCGTATGGTTGCGATTTGGCCGATCACAGAAATCGGCCCTTTCAGCGCCCTCTCTCAGCGGGTGGTTACCCATCGGTAGAGGTGACGTATCCCAGTGGCTCGGTACACGATGGAAGACGGCGCGACACAAGGCATAACCCGCATTCGTTCCCGTGCGCAGCGGCAATAGCAGGCAGAGCACGACACGAACCGAACACGAAGGAACAGCGTGGCTTCCGGATCCGATCGAAACCCGATCATCATTGGCGGCCTTCCCAGCCAGGTCCCGGACTTCGATCCCGAAGAGACCCAGGAATGGCTCGACTCGCTCGACGCGGCCGTCGACGAGCGAGGCCGGGAACGCGCCCGCTACCTCATGCTCCGGCTGATCGAGCGCGCCCGTGAACGCCGGGTCGCCGTGCCCGAGATGCGCAGCACGGACTACGTCAACACCATCGCGACCAAGGACGAGCCGTTCTTCCCGGGCAACGAGGAGATCGAGCGCAAGATCCTCAACGCGACCCGGTGGAACGCCGCCGTGATGGTCTCCCGTGCCCAGCGCCCGGGCATCGGCGTCGGCGGCCACATCGCCACCTTCGCCTCGTCCGCCTCGCTGTACGACGTGGGCTTCAACCACTTCTTCCGCGGCAAGGACGAGGGCGACGGCGGCGACCAGATCTTCTTCCAGGGCCACGCCTCCCCCGGCATCTACGCCCGCGCCTACCTGCTGGACCGGCTCACCGACGCGCAGTTGGACGCCTTCCGCCAGGAGAAGTCCAAGGCCCCCAACGGCCTGTCCAGCTACCCGCACCCGCGGCTGATGCCGGACTTCTGGGAGTTCCCGACCGTCTCGATGGGCCTCGGCCCGCTCGGCGCGATCTACCAGGCCCGGATGAACCGCTACATGGAGGCCCGCGGCATCGCCGACACCTCCAAGTCGCACGTGTGGGCCTTCCTCGGCGACGGCGAGATGGACGAGCCGGAGTCGCTCGGCCAGCTGTCCATCGCCGCCCGCGAGGGCCTGGACAACCTGACCTTCGTCGTCAACTGCAACCTCCAGCGGCTCGACGGCCCCGTCCGCGGCAACGGCAAGATCATGCAGGAGCTGGAGTCGCAGTTCTGCGGCGCCGGCTGGAACGTCATCAAGCTGGTCTGGGACCGGAGTTGGGACCCGCTGCTGGCGCAGGACCGCGACGGCATCCTGGTCAACAAGCTCAACAGCACCCCCGACGGCCAGTTCCAGACCTACGCCACCGAGACCGGTGCGTACATCCGCGAGCACTTCTTCGGTGACGACCACCGACTGCGCGCGATGGTCGAGAACATGACCGACGACCAGATCCTGCACCTGGGTCGCGGCGGCCACGACCACCGGAAGATCTTCGCGGCGTACGCGGCGGCCAAGGCCCACAAGGGCCAGCCGACCGTGATCCTGGCCCAGACCGTCAAGGGCTGGACCCTCGGCCCCAACTTCGAGGGCCGCAACGCCACGCACCAGATGAAGAAGCTGACGGTCGAGGACCTCAAGCGCTTCCGCGACCGGCTGCACCTGCCCATCCCGGACAAGGACCTGGAGGACGGCCTGCCGCCGTACTACCACCCGGGTCGCAACTCCGAGGAAATCCAGTACATGCACGACCGCCGCAAGGGGCTGGGCGGCTATGTGCCGACCCGGGTCGTGCGCGCCAAGCCGCTGGCGCTGCCCGGCGACAAGGCGTACGCCACCGCCAAGAAGGGCTCGGGACACCAGAAGATCGCCACGACCATGGCGTTCGTCCGGATCCTGAAGGACTTGATGCGGGACAAGGAGATCGGCAAGCGCTTCGTGCCGATCGCCCCGGACGAGTACCGGACCTTCGGCATGGACGCGTTCTTCCCGTCCGCCAAGATCTACAACCCGCTGGGCCAGGCGTACGAGTCGGTCGACCGCGAACTGCTGCTGGCCTACAAGGAGTCGCCGACCGGTCAGATGCTGCACGACGGCATCACCGAGGCCGGTTGCACCGCGTCGCTGATCGCGGCCGGCTCCGCGTACGCCACCCACAACGAGCCGCTGATCCCGGTCTACGTCTTCTACTCGATGTTCGGCTTCCAGCGGACCGGCGACCAGTTCTGGCAGATGGCCGACCAGCTTTCCCGCGGCTTCGTGCTCGGCGCGACCGCCGGCCGCACCACGCTGACCGGTGAGGGCCTCCAACACGCCGACGGCCACTCCCAGTTGCTGGCCTCCACCAACCCGGCCTGCGTCGCCTACGACCCGGCCTACAGCTACGAGATCGGGCACATCGTCAAGGACGGTCTGCGCCGGATGTACGGCGAGACCGCCGACGGACAGCCGGGCGAGGACGTCTTCTACTACCTCACCGTCTACAACGAGCCGATCGTGCACCCGGCCGAGCCGGAGGACGTCGACGTCGAGGGCATCCTCAAGGGTCTGCACCGGATCAAGTCGGGCGAGCAGGGCGAGCACCGGGCCCAGATCCTCGCCTCGGGCGTCGCGGTGCCGTGGGCCGAGGAGGCCCAGCGGATCCTCGCCGAGGAGTGGAACGTCAAGGCCGACGTGTGGTCGGCGACGTCCTGGAACGAGCTGCGCCGCGAGGCCGTTGAGGTCGAGCGCCACAACCTGCTCCACCCGGAGGAGGAGCAGCGCGTGCCGTACGTGACGCGCAAGCTCCAGGGCGCCGAGGGCCCGAAGGTCGCGGTCTCGGACTGGATGCGGTCCGTCCCGGACCAGATCGCGCGCTGGGTGCCGGGCACCTACCAGTCGCTGGGCGCCGACGGCTTCGGCTTCGCGGACACCCGCGGCGCCGCCCGCCGCTTCTTCCACATCGACGCCCAGTCGATCGTGCTGGCGGTCCTCACCGAGCTGGCCAAGGAGGGCAAGGTCGACCGCTCGCTGCTCAAGCAGGCGCTCGACCGCTACCAGCTGCTGGACGTGACGGCCGCCGACGCGGGTGAGGCCGGCGGCGACGCCTGACCCTCCCGCGGCCGACCGCCGCACCGTCTCCCCCGCGCCCCCCGACCGGCGAAGCCCGCCGGTCGGGGGGCGCGGCGCGTGTGCCGCGGGTGATCGGTTCAGTGTTCCCACAGCTTGAACGCCCTTACCTGGTAAGGGGATCGGGGCACCCAGCTGCCACCGCCCGGGTAGGTGTCGAACTCGCCGGTCTCGGCGCAGACCGCGCTCTGGTAGGTGGTGACCGGCCGGCCGGTGCGGTTGGCGAGCGAGGCGGCGGTCATGCCCTTGGGCAGGGTCACGCAGCTTTCGAGGTCGGTGTCGGACAGCTCGTAGGTCTGTCGTGGACCGCCGTACTCCGGCCGCGCCCAGAGGCAGAGCTGGCCGGCCGAGCAGCCGCCGGCGGCGGGAGCGTGGCCGCCGCCGGTCGTGCGGGCGGCCGGTGCACCCAGCGCGGACGGGGCGACCAGCACGGCGGCCAGCGCGGCGAGGCCGGTGACGAGTGCGGTGCTGCGAAGCGTGCGGGACGTGGTGTGGCTGTGCATCGGAGACTCTCCCCCGTGTCGGGCCGTGGTGGGCCGCGCGCTCCTCGCGCGGGTCACGGCGGTGGCGTTCCGCTGCGGGCCGGTGCCCGCGGCGGCTTCGGGTTCGAGCGTGCGGCGGAACGATCGCCTCAGCCAAGGCCCCGGCGGCGGCTCCACCCGGATCGGGTATGGGGATAACGCGCCGGGCTTCAACCGGTGTGCGGGTGTGGTCCGTTGACGTGCCCCGTCGCGCTCCGGGCGGGGCGCAGGAACCGTTCTTCCCAGGCACGACACGGGAGTTGGGTAATACCGTCGCCCAGGAGGAGCGGATACCGCGCGGCGGTTCCCGTTTCCGGTCACCCTAATGAGGGATGAGGGCCTCCGACGGAGGTCAACTGCCGCTTGGGGGAAGGGGATCGGTGGGGGGCGGCGGTTCGCGGCCGGGGTTGACGGCCGGACGGCGGCGCACGGGTGGCGTTGCGGATGCGTTCGGGGACGGGGAAGGCGGGGAGGGACGGTCGCCGGTTGGCCGGTGGGCGCGAGCAGCGGGCAGGTCGGGGGCGGCGTGCGCGGGTGGCTTGACGGCTGGCCGCGGGGGGCCGCTCAGCCGGCCCCGGAGTGTCCGCTCAACGGTTCGGCCGGGCAGCGCCGTTGGGCCGGCGACGCGGCGCAGGCACCCGGCGCTGGGCGCGCGGTGCGGCCACGGCCATAGCCCAGGGCGCGACGATGCGGCACGCCCGCCAGGCCCTGCCGCTCCCCGATGTCACAGCACGACCAGCCGCCCCACCAGCCACGCTCCGCCTCCCCTCCTCCGTCCCCTCACCCCCAACACGGCGACGCGCGGCCGACCGAGGGGGTGCCTCGGTCGGCCGCGCGTCGTTGGGTGACCCGGTGGGGTCGCGGAACTCCGGTGTGCCGGCGGTCAGATGTGGCCGACGCCGGCGCCCGCCTCGGCGTTCGCGCCGCGCTTGGTGAAGAGCGCGACCACGGCGGCGAGGATCGCCACGCCGCAGGCGACCGTGAAGGCCAGGCCCATGCCGGAGACGAAGGTGTCGTGGGCGACTGCGGTGATCTTCTCGGCGAACGGCTTCGGGGTGCCCGGCGGCACCGGGGCGATGCCCGCGGAGACCGCGTCGGACGCCTGGGACAACTGCTCGGGCTTGAGCGGCGGGAGGCCGGCGCCCTGCCAGTTGCCCGCCAGGTCGTGGTCGACGCGGGAGGCCATCACCGCGCCGAGCACGGCCGTGCCGAGGCTGCCGCCGACCTGCATCCCGGCCTGCTGGAGACCGCCGGCGACGCCGGACAGCTCCAACGGGGCGTTGCCGACGATGACTTCGGTGGCACCGACCATGACGGGCGCGAGGCCCAGGCCGAGCAGCGCGAACCAGACGGACATCGGGCCGGTGGTGGTGCCGGCGTCCAGCCCGGACATGCCGAACATCGCGACGGCGGTGACGACCATGCCGCCGACCAGCGGGATCCGCGGGCCGAACTTGGTGATCAGCGCGCCCGCGAGCGGCGAGCCGACGATCATCATGCCGGTCAGCGGGAGCAGGTGCAGGCCGCTCTGGACAGGGCTCATGCCGTGGACGTTCTGGAGGTAGAACGTCACGAAGAACAGGCCGCCCATGAAGGCGAAGGCCATCAGCACCATCAGGATGGTGCCCGCGGTCAGCGGCACCGAGCGGAACATCCGCAGCGGGATCAGCGGCTCGCGGACCTTGGTCTCCAGGAAGGCGAAGAGCCCGAAGAGGACGACCGCACCGATCAGGAAGCCCCAGGTCGTCATGGAGCCCCAGCCCCACTCCGTGGCCTTGATCAGCGGCCAGATGAGGCAGAACATCGCGCCGGACAGCAGCACGATGCCGGGGATGTCAAAGGACTTGGGGGCGTTCTCCGCGCGGTGGTCCTTGAGGATCACCAGTCCGAGGGCCAGCGCCAGCAGGCCGACCGGCACGTTGATGAAGAACACGGACTGCCAGCTGACGTGCTCGACCAGCAGTCCGCCGACTATCGGGCCGCCGGCGGTGGAGGCGCCGATGACCATGCCCCAGATACCGATGGCCATGTTGAGCTTCTCGGCGGGGAAGGTGGCGCGCAGCAGACCCAGCGCGGCGGGCATCAGCAGCGCGCCGAACACACCCTGGAGCACCCGGAAGAAGATCACCAGCGCGACCTGGCTGGAGAATCCGATGGCGGCGGAGGCGGCGGCGAAGCCGAGGATGCCGATGAGGAAGGTCTGGCGGTGGCCGAAGCGGTCGCCCAGCTTGCCGGCCGTGATCAGCGAGACGGCCAGGGCGAGCATGTAGCCGTTGGTGATCCACTGCACGTCGGCGAGCGACGCGTTCAGGTCTTGCTTGATGGCCGGATTGGCGATGGCGACGATCGTGCCGTCGAGCGCCACCATCATCACGCCGATGGCGACGGAGAAGAGGGTCAGCCAGGGGTGGCCCCGCAGCCCCTTGCGAGGCTCCGGTACGGGAAGTTCCGGTGCGACGTCGGCGACCGGGGTCTGAGAGCTCATGTTTCGAGGCTAATGTCAGCCACTGACAGTTGACAAAACAATTCATGAGTCGGTAACTGTCATTTACCTCACAGGTATCCTGATCAGCGAGAACACCACCGAAAGGCGGCGCAGGATGGCGGACCCGACGCCGCAGACACCCCCCTCCAGTGGGCTGCGCGAACGCAAGAAGCAGCGCACCCGGGACGCCCTGATCCGCGCGGCGCTGGAGCTCTTCACCGAGCAGGGCTACGAGGCCACGACGATCGACGAGATCGCCGAGGCCGTGGAGGTCTCGCAGCGCACCTTCTTCCGGTATTTCGCCAACAAGCAGGAAGTGGTCTTCGCCGTCCAGGACATGGTCGAGGCCCGGTTCCTGGAGGAGCTGCGCGCCCGCCCGGCGGACGAGCCGCCGCTGACGGCGCTGCGCAGCGCCGTGATGATCGCCTGGGACGAGATCGGCAGCGCCATCACGTCGGTGATCCCGGTGGACCTGCACATGCGCACGTTCCAGATGATCGAGTCGACGCCGGCGCTGATCGCCGCGTACCTGCGGCGCTCCACCGAACTGGAGGAGCAGATCGCCCAGTTGATCGCCCGGCGCGAGGGGGTGGACGTGGACACCGACCCCCGCCCGCGGGTGGTGGTCGCGGCGTTCAGCGGGGTGATGCGGGTGGCCGGCAAGGTGTGGGGCGAGGGGCACGACTGCAGCGTGGCGTCGATCCGCGAGGTGACCCGGTCCTACCTGGACCACATCGGGCCGGCGATCGAGGCCGATTGGCGGCCGGATCCGATCCCCGTCAGCGTCGACCGCACACACGCCCACGACCAGGCGTAACGACCCCTGTACGGGGGCGTGATCGGTTGCTGCGCGGACGCGACCGACCCTGCACGACCAGTCACGGGACGGCTTTGCGTTATGTCCGTTTCGGCGCAAATACCCTGCCCGAAACGTGAGATGCCTCACCGGGGTCGTCGGACACCCTCCCCCGTCTCCTAGGGTGGCCCGCGGTGAATTCTTTCCCGGGCCTCGGCCCCTCCTCCGGTTTTCTGCAGTCCACCGCATGGCGCGGCTCGCTCGCCCTGCTGGTGGTGTTCGTGATGCTCGCCCTGACGGGTTGGACGGCGATCAGAAGCACCAAGGAGGACGCCAACCCGCTGGCCACGGCGAGAGCCGCCTGGCGGCACGCCACGTTCCACGGGCGGCCGCTGCCCAACCCCGACGCCGCGCCGGCCACCCTCCGTGCGTTCTTCGCCGGCCTCGACCGGGGCGAGCGCCAGCAGTTGGCGACCCGTTATCCGTTGGTCGTCGGCAACATGGGCGGAGCCCCCGTCTCCCTCCGGTACAGCGCCAACCGCGTGGCGATCGACGACGCCCGCAAGATCGAGAAACGGCGCATGGGCGACCAACGGCTCACGCCCGTCGGCCGCCAGGAGGCGAGCCGGCTGATGCACCGCATGGAATCGCTGATGAGCCCCGGCCGGCAGATCCTGGCCTTCGACCCGGCGGGCGACGGCCGGGCCGCGGAGGTCTTCGGCGACCTGACGACGGCCGACCGGGTCTCGGTGGTGGTGCCCGGCGTGGACACCAACCTGTCCACCTTCGAGCGCACCGCAAGGGCGACCGCCGCCCCCGTGGGCATGGCGAAGTCCCTGTACGGCGCCGAGCGGAGCGCCCGCCCCGGCGTCCGTACGGCGGTGATCGCGTGGGCCGACTACACCACGCCGTCCGGGCTCGGCGTCGAGGCGGCCACCGGGCAGCTGGCCGAGGCCGGCGCGGTCCGGCTGCGCGCCCTGGTGAACGCGCTGCCGTCCGGTGACTCGGTCTCGCTGTTCTGCCACAGCTACGGGTCCGTGGTCTGCGGGCTCGCGGCCCGCGAACTGCCCGACAACGTCAGCGACATCGCGGTGGCCGGCAGCCCCGGCATGCGCGCCGGAGGCGTGTCGGACCTGGGCACCCGCGCCCGGGTCTGGGCGATGCGGGACGCCGACGACTGGATCCAGGACGTGCCGTACCTGGAGGTCGGCGGGCTCGGCCACGGTGCCGACCCGGTCGACCCGTCCTTCGGCTCGCGGGTCCTGTCCGCCCAAGGGGCGGACGGCCACGCCGGCTACTTCGCGCCCGGCACCCAGAGCCTGCACAACTTCGCACTGGTCGGGGTCGGCGCCCTCGGCTCGGTGGACTGCTCGGCCACCGACCCCCGGTGCAGCGCGGACCTGGCTTGACGGCCGGTCGCACCGAAACGGTCGCCGCGGGGTACGGCCCGGCGCCCGGGGACGGGCCGTACCCCGCGGGAACCGAAGCCGGGCCGGGTGACGTGAACAGGGCAAGGGCGGCCGCCGGGTCACCGGGGCGCCCTTCGGCGCGGAGCACAGGTGTCCGGAAGGGGGACGGGCGGGCAACCACCCGCATACGATGAGCCACATGGGTGATGTGCTGGCCGGTTTTCACGCCGTCTGGGAGTTCGACTCGGACTCCGTACTCATCCGCTTCGAACGGGGGATCCGCAGGCCGAGGCTGTTCCAGGCACTGGGCGAGCGACGCATTCCCTACGAGGCGCTGAGATCCGTCGAGGTCTCTTGGGGCCGGCGCGGCACGGTGGCGTTGCACGCCGTGCCGCGGCAGGGCGCCGACCCCCTGATGGAGGCGGCGAACGGACAGCTCAAGGAGGACGCCGACCCCTACCGCCTGGTGCTGCCCGCCGAGCGCGAGGCGCTGGCCTCGTACTACGCCGACGAACTGCGCAGCGCCCTGGGGCCGGCCGCCAAGGAGCCCGCCGACCGGCATCTGGTGGCCGCGCCCGATCCCCCGCTGCACTTCAAGGCGTACGACGGCAAGGCGTCCTTCGACGGCAGTGCGGTGACCTTCCGCTGGTTCTGGACGGGCGCCTCGTCGGCGAAGTGGAAGAGCGGCGACCAGACCTTCGCGGTCGGCGGGCTGTCCGGTGTGGAGTGGCGCTCGCCGGAGGTCTTCGACGGCTATCTGCGGCTGCTGGAACGCGACGCATCCGAGACGCGGTCGGGCGAGGCGGACCAGGACCCGGCCGCGGTGGTCTTCGGGCTCGGCTACGGCCCGGTCCACGAGTCCCTGCCGTTCGCGGCCGCCGTCCTCCAGGCCGTGCGGGCCGCAGAGGCGGCGCCGGAGGGGCCGGAGCGGGCGCCGGCGCGGCACTCCTGCGGCACGGGCCGGGACCCCGCCGATATCGCCGACCGCATCCGGCACCTCGGCGAGCTGCACGAGGCGGGCCTGCTGACGGACGCCGAATTCAGCACGAAGAAGGCGGAGTTGCTGGCGGAGCTGTAGCCGGCCGCCGGCGTCATACCGTGGTACGGGATCGAAGCCCGCACCACGGTATGACGCCGGTGCCCGGACGGTCCGCTTACATTGATCCCGCGATGTCCACACGATCTTTCACCCCCGACGACGGGCCGACCGGCGACGAAGGACGCCGGTCGGGCCGCGCTCAGGCCATGCGCGCCGCCCGCCGGGTGGTGCGCATGGCACGGCCCCCGCTGCGCATGCTGGCCGCCGAGCTCGGCACGCCGCACCTCCCCGGCACCCCGCTGTTCGGCAGCTCCCCGCGCCGCTGGGTGCGCCTCCTGCCGTACGCGGTGGCCTTCGTGTTCGCGGTGACGCTGCTGCCGACGGGGATCAACGTCCTGCACAACGACTACGGCATGCCCGGCGGCCTGGCCGGCGCGCTGGCCACCGCGCAGAGCGTGCCGCTGCTGCTCGCGGTGTCCAGACCGCTCCAGGCGTGGTGGGTGATCTTCGCCGCGGACGTGATCTGCGCGATCGTGCTGCACGGCACCGACGGCGTCGCCGACCGCCCGTGGCCGTGGCCGCCCACGGTGATCGTCGGCTATCTCGCGCTGATGGTGGCGCTGTCGATGCGCGAGCGCCGGCGCACCCTGATCGCGGTCTGGCTGTCGACCGGGGCGGCGGGCATCCTCTTCAAGGCGGTCGTGCCCGCAGGCAGTCAGAGCTCCTGGGTGCTGCTGTTCGTGCTCGCCGGCGTGGTGCTGCTGCTCGGCGGCGCGCTGCGCGAACGGGGCGACGCCCAGCGGAAGTTGCAGGAGCAGGAGACCATCAGCGAGGCGGAGCGGGCCCGGCGCACCCTGCTGGAGGAGCGCACCCGGATCGCCCGCGAGCTGCACGACGTGGTCGCCCACCACATGTCGGTGATCACCGTCCAGGCCGACAGCGCCCCGTACCGCATCAGCGGGATACCCCAGGAGGCCCAGGAGGAGTTCGGGGCGATCGCGGCGAGCGCCCGGGAGTCGCTGGCCGAGATGCGCCGGCTGCTCGGGGTGTTGCGCAGCGAGGAGACCGAGCGGCAGGGCGCCCCGGAGAAGGCCCCGCAGCCGGGCGTCGGCCAGCTGCGGAAGCTGGTCGAGGCGACCGTACGGGCCGGTGTGCCGGTCGAGTTGGTGCTGCCGGACGAGCCGGTGGTGCTCGAACCGGCCGTGGACCTGTCGGCGTACCGCATCGTCCAGGAGGCGCTGGCCAATGTGGTGCGGCACGCCCCGGGCGCCCCGACCCGGGTGTCGGTGACGACGACCGGCGACGGCACCCGGCTGACGGTGCTGGTGGTCAACGAGCCGCCCGCCCCGCCCGTTTCCACCCCGCTGGAGACCAGCGGCACCGGGCACGGCCTGGTGGGCATGCGGGAGCGGGTGCGCCTGGTGGACGGCACGCTGGACACCGGGCCGCTGCCCGACGGCGGCTTCCGGGTCGCCGCCCAACTCCCCCTGTCCGCACCGCCCGCAACGCCCACACCCTCCTCAGTGAAGGACTCCGACGCGCCATGACGACCCGCGTGATCATCGTCGACGACCAGGCCATGGTGCGGGCGGGCTTCGCCGCGCTGCTCGCCGCGCAGAGCGACATCGACGTGGTGGGCGACGCCGCCGACGGTGCCCAGGGCGTGGAGTTGAGCCGGCGGATGCACCCCGACGTGGTGCTGATGGACGTCCGGATGCCGGAGATGGACGGGTTGGAGGCGGCCCGGCGGCTGCTCGACCCGCCGGTCGGGGTCACCCACCGGCCGAAGGTGCTGATGCTCACCACCTTCGACGTCGACGACTACGTCTACGAGGCGCTGCGCGCGGGCGCGTCCGGGTTCCTGCTCAAGGACGCGCCCCCGGCCGATCTGATCTCCGCGGTCCGGGTGGTGGCGGCCGGCGAGGCGCTGCTCGCGCCGTCGGTGACCCGCCGACTGATCGCCGACTTCGCCCGCCAGCGCCCGGCGCCCCGCACGGACCGCACCGCGCTGCGGCTCAACGGCCTCACCCCGCGCGAGACGGAGGTGTTGGAGCTGATAGCCCGGGGGCTGTCCAACCAGGAGATCGCCGAGCGGCTGGTGCTCGCCGAGCAGACGGTGAAGACCCATATCGGCCGGGTGCTGGCCAAGTTGGAGCTGCGCGACCGCGCCCAGGCCGTGATCTTCGCCTACGAGTCGGGGCTGGTCTCGCCCGGCGAGCGGTGAGCGGTACTACCCGCGTTTCGGGTTATCCGCACCCGGCCTTCGGGATAACCCCACCGACCCTGTGAGGGCAGCCCCCGCACCGTCCTCCCGGGGTACGACGGCCGACCGTCACCCCCTACCCCGGTATCACCCGGGAGTTGGCGCCGCGGTGTGACGCCACCCCACCCGCCGGCTTTCTACCTTTCCCTCCGCCACACCGTTGGAAGAGGGAGAGACCACCATGACCGTGCTGCGGAACGCCGTCCGGCGCAGCAAGCGGACGCTCACCGCCGCCGTCCTCGCGCTCACCGTCGTTGCGGGGACCGGGGGTTGGGCGGCCGGTTCCGCGCAGACCGCGGTCACCGGCCCGGCCCCCGGCGCCGCCGCCTGGCGCGCCGACCACGCGCTCGGCGTCCGGCTGCCGGACCCGGCGAGCGCCTCCCCCGCCGCGGTCGCCCGGTTCTTCGCCGACCTGACCGACGCCCAGCGGCAGGCGCTCGCCGCCCGGCACCCGCTCACCGTCGGCAATCTCGACGGGGCCCCGCTCGCCCTGCGGTACGAGGCCAACGCCCGTGCGCTGCGCGCGGAACGGGACCGTGAGCTGGCCCGGGCCACCGACCCGGCCGGCACCCTCCAGGACCACCGGCAGGCCAGGAAGGCGGCCGCGCGCTATGCCGCGCTGCTCGCGCCGGGCCGTCAGATCCTCGCCTTCGATCCCCGCGGGCGCGGCCAAGTAGCCGAGGTCCACGGCGACTTGACGCGCGCGCAGCGGACCGCGGTGATCGTGCCGGGCTCCGACATCGACCTGACCACGTTCGACCGCACCACCGACCCGTACGGCACGCCGACCGGGATGGCCACGTCGCTGCGCCGGCAGATGGCCGCCGAGGCGCCCGGCGTCCGGACGGCGGTGATCGCCTGGGTCGGGTACACCACCCCGGTCGGCCTCGGTCCGGACGCCGCGACCGGCCGGCTCGCCGAGGCCGGCGCCCCCCGGCTGACCCGATTCCTGGCCGGCCTGGCCGCCACCGGCACCCCCGCGCCGGCCGTGCTGTGCCACAGCTACGGGTCGGTGGTGTGCGGCCTGGCCGTCCCGCACGCGGGCCGCGGCGACCTCTTGGACCTGGTGGTCTTCGGCTCACCGGGGATGCGCCGGGACAACGTGGCGGAGCTGCACACCACGGCCCGGGTCTGGGCGGCGCGGGACGCCTCGGACTGGATCGGCAACGTCCCCAGCGTCGAGCTGCTGGGGCTGGGCCACGGTGCGGACCCCACGGACCCGGCGTTCGGCGCCCGCCGGGTGCCCGCCCAGCGCGCTGAGGGCCACACCGGCTACCTCGCCCCCGGCACGGACTCCCTGCGCAACTTCGCCGCGATCGCGCTGGGGCACTACGGCGCGGTGCGGTAGGGCCCGGCACCGCACCACCGACAGGCCCCGGAAACGGCGACCGGCCGCACCGCCTCTCCCCCACCGCTCACCCCACCCCGAGCAGTCCCCTCAACACGCGTTCTCCCCATCGGCCCCACGGGCCCTACCGGCCCCAACGGCCCGTCCGTGCACGGAACTTCGGACTCAAGGACGCCCCATGACCACCGAACACCTCGCCCCTGCCAGCGGACTCACCAGACCCGGCAAGCCCCTCAGCCCCGACAACACCCCCAACGACACCGCGCACCGCCGCCCCCGCACCGCGCTCCGTTCCCTCCGGGCCCGGGCCGGCGCCGCCGTCCGCGCCGTGGACGCCCGCACCCCCGCGCACCGCGACCGGGCCCTCGACGGGCTGCGCGCCCTCGCCCTGCTCTCCGTCCCCACCGGGCACTGGCTGCTCGGCGGCTTCGCCCGGGACGCCGACGGCACGCTGCACAACGCCAGCCCGTTGACCGCCCTCGGCTTCCTGGCCCCGGCGAGCTGGCTGCTCCAGATGCTCGGCATCTTCTTCCTGGTCGGCGGCCACGCCTCGGTGCACTCCCTGCACCGGGCCCGCGCGCGGGGCGGTTCGACGGCCGGGTGGCTGGGCGGCCGGATCGCCCGCCTGGGCCGCCCGGTGCTGGGCGTGACCGCCGTCTGGGCCGCGCTGATCCCGCTGCTGCACGGCCTGGGGGTGCCCACCGCGACGCTGCGTACCGGGGCGACGCTGGTCATCCAGCCGCTGTGGTTCGTCGGCATCTATGCGGTGGCCACCGCGCTCACCCCGTATTGCGCCGCGGCCGCACGGCAGTTGGGCGTCTGGAGCGCGGCGCCGCTGCTGGCATCGGTCGCCGCCGTGGACTTCCTGCGCTACGGCCCGTTCGCCGCGGCCGTGCCGCCCTGGCTGGGCCTGCTCAACCTGCTGCCCGGCTGGCTGTTCGCCTATCAGCTCGGGGTCTGCTGGGGCGAGCGGCGGCTGGGCCGGCGCACCGCTTGGGCCCTCCTGCTGGGCGGCGCCGCGCTGTTCGCCGCGCTGCTGCTGTTCTTCCACTACCCGGCGAGCATGGTGGGCGTCCCCGGCCAGGACCGGACCAACTCCCATCCGCCGTCGCTGCTGGTCCTGGCGCTGGCCGCGGCCCAGTCCGGCGCGGCGGTGCTGCTCCGAGGCCGGCTGGCCGCGCTGCTGCGCCGGCCCGCGCTGTGGGCGCCGGCGGTCGTGATCAACCTGTCCGCGATGACGATCCTGTGCTGGCACCAGACGGCGATGTTCGCGGCGGCGGTGCCGGCGTCGTGCGCGGGCGCCGTGCCGGGCCTCACCACCGTGCCGGACGCGCCCAGTTGGATCCTGGCGCGGCTGGCCTGGATACCGGTCTTCGCGATCCTGCTCGTCCTCGTCGGGCGCGTCACCCGTCGCTTCGAGGCGCCCTGGACGGGGGCCGGGCGGGCCCTTCGGGCGTCCACGGCGGTGCTGGCGACGGCCTTCGCGCTGTTCGCGCTGGGCTACGCCTGACGGGCGCCCCGCGGGTGTCCGGTGCCGCGGCCCTACTCGCGCCCGGCGGAGGTGAACGTCATGTCGTGGTAGCGGTCCCCCGCCACCTTGCCGGCGATCGGCTCCAGCAGTGCCAACTCCTCCTGGCTCAGCGTGATCCGGGTGGCGGCCGCGTTCTCCTCGACCCGGCCGGGCTTGCGGGTGCCGGGGATCGGGACCACCGCCAGGTTGTGCACCGCGGCCTGCTGCTGCACCCAGGCCAGCGCGATCTGGCCGGGCGTCGCGCCGTGCGCCGTGGCGATCGCGCGGACCGGCTCCAACAGGGCGGCGTTGGCGGCCGCGTTGGCGCCGGTGAAGCGGGGCTGCTGGCGACGGAAGTCGTCCTCGGTCAGCTCCTGGTCGGCGCGGACGAAGGAGCCGGTGAGGAAGCCGCGGCCGAGCGGCGAATACGGGACGAGGGCCACGCCGAGCTCCGCGGCGGTCGGCACCACGCCGGCCTCGATGTCGCGGCTGAACAGGGACCACTCGGACTGCACCGCGGCGATCGGGTGGACGGCCTGGGCGGCGCGCAGTTCGGCGCCGGTCACCTCGCTCAGCCCCAGGTGCTTCACCTTCCCCTCGGCCACCAGCTCGGCCATCGCGCCGACCGTCTCCTCCAAGGGGACGCGCACATCGCGACGGTGCATGTAATAGAGGTCGATCTGCTCGACGCCCAGCCGCCGGAGGCTGCCCTCGATGGCCTCGCGGATGTAGGGGCGGTCGTTGCGGATGACGCGCTTGGACGGGTCCTTCGGGTCCGGCCCCAGCGCGAACTTGGTGGCCAGGACGACCTCTTCGCGGTGCGCCTGGACGAAGGGCCCGATGAACTTCTCGTTCTCGCCGGAGCCGTAGACGTCGGCGGTGTCGAAGAGCGTGATGCCCAGTTCCAGCGCGCGCTCCAGGGTGGCCCGCGCCGCCTCGGGGTCCTCCGTGGGGCCGTAGGCCCAGCTCATGCCCATGCAGCCCAGGCCCTGGACGCCGACCTGCGGGCCGTCGGTGCCCAGCCGGACGGTGTCGATCTTCGTGTCGTTCGCCATGAGTTACTCAGACCCTCTCGGACGCCCGACGGGCGTCGGCGTAGATACCGATCTTGTAGTCGAGGACGTCGAGCGTGCTCTCCAGCTCGGCGATCCGCCGTCGGACGTCCTCGCGGTGCCGGGTGAGCAGCAGCTCGCGCTCGGCGAAGGTGCCCTCGCCCTCCCGCACCAGCTCCGCGTACCGGACCATGTCGGCGACCGGCATCCCGGTCAGCCGCAGCTTGGCGACCAGGTCCAGCCAGTCCAGGTCGCGGTTGGTGAAGCGGCGCTGCCCGGTGTGCGTGCGGTCCACGTGCGGCATCAGCCCGATCCGCTCGTACCAGCGCAGGGTGTGGGCGCTGAGCCCGGTGTGCTGGGCGACCTCGCTGATGGTGTAGCGGTCGCGGCCGGTCGGCTGCGGGTGGGCGACGGGCGTGCTGCAACCCAGGGCCGTGGCCGGCCGCAGCCGGGGCAGTGCCGCCTCGGGCGGACAGGTCACGATCGAGCCGCTGATCACCGGTTCGCTCTGGGTCACCGTCATGCCGCGTCTTCCCCCTACTCGTCCCCGGGGCACGCGCCACCGGATGTCGTCGCACCGCCGGACGTCCCGCCGGTGCCTTCGACCTCCACAACGCTAGAGAGTTGGAGTGCACTCCAAGCAAGCACTGATCTTCGGCAGCCTTGACCGGAATTTGAAGGCATGGGGGCACCCCGTAGGCTCGGGGCCATGCAGAGCCTGGGGATGATCGAGAACTGGCCGGTGCCCACCGCCGCGGCCGCCGTCGTACGGGCCGACGGCTCGGTGGCCGGCGCGCACGGCCCGTTGGAGCACCGCTTCCCGCTGGCGTCGGTCACCAAGCCACTGGCCGCCTACGCCGCGCTGCTCGCCGTCGAGGAGGGCGCCGTCGAACTGGACGAGCCCGCCGGCCCGGAGGGCGCCACGGTCCGTCATCTGCTCGCCCACACCTCGGGGCTGGCCTTCGACGAGGCGCGCCAGGTGGCCGCCCCCGGTACCCGCCGGATCTACTCCAACGCCGGCTTCGAGGCGCTCGGCGACCACCTCGCCAAGGCCACCGACATTCCGTTCCCCCAGTACCTGCACGAGGCGGTGCTCGCCCCGTTGGGCATGACGTCGACCGAACTGGCCGGCTCGCCCGCCAAGGACGGCGTCTCCACCGTCGCGGACCTGGTCCGCTTCGCGGCCGAGCTCCAGGCGCCCCGGCTGCTGGCGCCCGAGACGCTCGCCGCGGCGACGCGGGTGGTCTTCCCCGGCCTGACCGGCGTGCTGCCCGGCTACGGCCACCAGAAGCCCAACGACTGGGGCCTGGGCTTCGAGATCCGCGACGGGAAGGCGCCGCACTGGACGGGCGCCGGGTCGTCGCCGCGCACCTTCGGGCACTTCGGGCAGTCCGGGACGTTCCTGTGGGTGGACCCCGTCGCCGGGGCGGCCTGTGTGGCGCTGACCGACCGGGCCTTCGGCCCCTGGGCCATCGAGGCGTGGCCGGCGTTCACCGAGGCGGTGCTGGCCGAACTGGCCGGGAACCACTGACCCGTTGGCACCGGAGCCGGCGCGCGGTCTCACCCGTAGACCGGCTCCGGCCCCATCGCCCACACCAGGCACTCCGCGCCCACGGATGCCACCAGTTCCAGCCCTTTTCCGTCACTGATCCGGCCCGCGTCCCCGGCCGCCAACTCCACGTCGCCGAGCCGCACCGCGCCCCGTACGACGTGGACATGGACCCGGGCGGCCTCCGGGACGGCGGTGCGCCCGCCCTCTTGGAGGCGGTGTACGTGCAGCGTGGCGCCGGCCCGCGACAGCACATAGGGCGTGCCCTCGGGGAGCTGGCGCACCACCTCGTACTCCGGCTCGCCGCCCGGGGCGTGCGGCGTCAGCCACATCTGGACGAAGCGCAGCGGCGTCGCACCGTCGTTGCGCTCGATGTGCCGCACCCCGCCGGCGGAGCTGAGCCGTTGCAGGTCGCCGGGGCGTACGGTCGTGGCATGGCCCGTCGAATCGCGGTGGGTCAACTCGCCCTCGACGACCCAGGTGACGATCTCGGTATCCCGGTGCGGGTGTTCGTCGAACCCGGCCCCCGGCGCCAGGCGCTCCTCGTTGCAGGCGATCAGCGCGCCGAACCGCAGGTTGTCCGGGTCGTAGTGGGACCCGAAGGAGATCGCGTGCAGCGACTCGATCCCGGCGTCCGCGTCGCCGCCCCGATACCGTTCCTCGCCCCTGCGCACCTGAATCATCGGGCCACCGTAGCCCCACCGCTTAACCCCCTCATCCCGATAGGGCAGGCTTGGTCCCGTGTCTGAACCCGCATCGCGCGACGCGCACCCGCACTCCGCGACCCTCCGGCGGCTGGAGAACTCCTCCGGCAAGCTGGCGGCCGCAGCGATCTCCCGTATGGACGCCACGCTGCCGTGGTACCGCGCGATGCCCCCGGAGAACCGTTCCTGGATCGGCCTGGTGGCACAGGCCGGCATCGCCGCGTTCACCGAGTGGTTCCGGCATCCCGAGACGCCGCAGGCGATCAGCACCGACGTCTTCGGGACGGCGCCGCGCGAGCTGACCCGGGCGATCACCCTGCGCCAGACCGTGGAGATGGTCCGCACCACGATCGAGGTCATGGAGGCCGCGATCGACGAGGTCGCGGCGCCGGGCGACGAGTCCGTGCTCCGCGAGGCGCTGCTGGTCTACGCCCGCGAGATCGCCTTCGCCACCGCCCAGGTCTACGCCCAGGCCGCCGAGGCGCGCGGCGCCTGGGACGCCCGCCTGGAGTCCCTGGTGGTCAACGCGGTGCTCTCCGGGGAGGCCGACGAGGGCGCGGTCTCCCGGGCCGCGGCGCTCGGTTGGAACGCGCCGGAGCACGTGTGCGTGGTGCTGGGCACCGCGCCGGACGGCGACAGCGAGTTGACCGTCGAGGCGATCCGGCGGGCCGCCCGGCACGCCAAGCTCCAGGTGCTGACCGGCGTCCTGGGCAGCCGGCTGGTGGTCATCGCGGGCGGCTCGGACGACCCGCTCAAGGCGGCCAAGGCGCTGATCGGCCCGTTCGCCGCCGGCCCCGTGGTGGCCGGCCCGGTGGTCGGCGACCTGCTCGCCGCGACCCGCTCGGCACAGGCCGCGGCCGCCGGGCTACGGGCCTGCGCGGCCTGGCCGGACGCCCCCCGCCCGGTGCTCGCCGACGACCTCCTGCCGGAGCGCGCGATGGCCTCCGACCCGGTGGCGCGCGAGCAGTTGGTGGAGGAGATCTACAGACCGCTGGAGGAGGCGGGGTCGGCGCTCCTGGAAACGCTGAGCGTCTATCTGGAGCAGGCCAGCAGCCTGGAGGGCGCCGCCCGGATGTTGTTCGTCCACCCCAACACCGTGCGCTATCGGCTCCGACGTGTGACAGACGTCACCGGCTGGTCACCATCCGATGTGCGCTCCGCATTTACGCTGCGTATCGCGCTGATCCTGGGGCGTCTAGCTGACGGTGAGGCGCAGCCCTAGACTTTTGTCGGACATCAACAATTCCCCCGATGGTTCTTCGTCCCTGTCCCCACGGGCGGGCGGGACCTCCCACAAGAGAGAGTGTGAGGGTGCTCGTACTCGTCGCTCCCGGCCAAGGCGCTCAGACGCCCGGCTTCCTGATCCCCTGGCTCGACCTCCCCGGAGTCGAGGACCAGCTCCGCGAATGGTCCGAGACCATCGACCTGGACCTCGTCCACTACGGCACCAAGGGCACCGAGGAGGAGATCCGCGACACCGCGGTGGCCCAGCCGCTCCTCGTGGCGGCCTCCCTGATCTCCGCGCGACAGCTCTTCCCGACCGTCGACGACGTCGCCGCCCACACCGGCGCGGCGGCCGGCCACAGCGTCGGTGAGCTCGCCGCCGCGGCCCTGACCGGCACGCTCTCCGACGCCGAGGCGATGTCCCTGGTGCGCCGCCGCGGGCTGGCCATGGCCGAGGCCGCCGCGGTCACCGAGACCGGCATGGCGGCGCTGCTGGGCGGCGCCGAGGACGTCGTGCTGCCGCACCTTGAGCAGCTCGGGCTGACCCCGGCGAACGTCAACGGCGCCGGCCAGATCGTCGCCGCCGGCACCGCCGAGCAGATCGCCGCGCTGGTCGAGAACAAGCCCGAGGGCACCCGTCGGGTCGTGCCCCTGAAGGTCGCCGGCGCGTTCCATACTCACCACATGGCTCCCGCCGTCTCGGCCCTTCAGGCCGCAGTCACCGAGCTGTCCCCGGCCGACCCGCGCACCCGTTACGTCTCCAACAAGGACGGCCGGGTGGTCACTTCGGGCCAGGACCTGGTGGAGCGGATGGTCGGCCAGGTGGCCAACCCCGTGCGCTGGGACCTGTGCATGGAGACCTTCAAGGAGCTCGGGGCCACCGCGCTCATCGAGGCCGCGCCCGGCGGCACCCTCACGGGCCTGGCCAAGCGCGCGCTGCCCGGCGTGCGGACGCTGGCCCTGAAGACGCCCGATGACCTCGACGCGGCCCGAGAGTTGATCGCCACCGCAGCGGACGCCGCTCCCGCAGCCCCGGCCGAATAGGAGCCCGTAGCGCATGACCTCGAAGATCAAACCCTCCAAGGGCGCCCCGTACGCACGGATCATGGGCGTCGGTGGCTACCGCCCGACCCGGGTCGTCCCCAACGAGGAGATCCTCAAGCACATCGACTCGTCCGACGAGTGGATCCGCTCGCGCTCGGGCATCGCCACCCGCCACTGGGCGGGCCCCGAGGAGACCGTCGCGACCATGTCGGTCGAGGCGGCCGGCAAGGCCATCGCGGACGCCGGCATCACGCCCGAGCAGATCGGCGCGGTGATCGTCTCCACCGTCTCGCACTTCAAGCAGACCCCGGCCATCGCGACCGAGATCGCGCACCTCGTCGGTGCCGGCAAGCCGGCCGCGTTCGACATCTCCGCGGGCTGCGCCGGCTTCGGTTACGGGCTGACGCTCGCCAAGGGCCTGGTCACCGAGGGCTCCGCCGAGTACGTCCTGGTGATCGGCGTCGAGCGGCTCTCGGACCTGACGGACCTCAACGACCGTGCCACGGCCTTCCTGTTCGGCGACGGCGCCGGCGCGGTGATCGTGGGCCCGGCCAAGGAGCCGGCGATCGGCCCGACCGTCTGGGGCTCGGAGGGCGACAAGTCCAACACCATCACGCAGACCGTCGCCTGGAACAGCTTCCGCATCGGCGACGTCTCCCAACTGCCCGTCGACAGCGAGGGCAACGTCAAGTTCCCCGCCATCACCCAGGAAGGCCAGGCGGTCTTCCGGTGGGCGGTGTTCGAGATGGCGAAGGTCGCCCAGCAGGCGCTGGACGAGGCCGGAGTCAGCCCGGACGACCTGGACGTCTTCATTCCGCACCAGGCCAACATGCGGATCATCGACTCGATGGTGAAGACTCTGAAGCTGCCGGAAAGCGTCACGGTCGCCCGCGACGTGGAGACCACCGGCAACACCTCGGCCGCCTCGATTCCGCTCGCCATGGAGCGGCTGTTGGCGACCGGGCAGGCCAAGAGCGGGGACACCGCGCTGGTCATCGGCTTCGGGGCGGGTCTCGTGTACGCCGCGACGGTCGTTACTCTCCCCTAGGCAAGATCTGCACGGACCGGCACCGCGACCAGGTGCCGCCCGCCGTGCGAGACTTCGCCGCTTCACCGCAAAACAAGCAGATTTCCGCTAATCGAAGGAGCGCCATCATGGCCGCCACCAAGGAAGAGATCGTCGCCGGTCTCGCTGAGATCGTGAACGAGATCGCCGGTATCCCCACCGAGGACGTCCAGGTGGACAAGTCCTTCACCGACGACCTGGACGTTGACTCGCTGTCCATGGTCGAGGTCGTCGTCGCCGCCGAAGAGCGCTTCGACGTGAAGATCCCGGACGACGACGTCAAGAACCTCAAGACCGTCGGCGACGCGACCGACTACATCCTCAAGCACCAGTCCTGATCTGGCGCAGCGCATGTCGCCACCCGGCGGTGGCGCCGTCGATTCAGACCCCTCTACCCGTGGAGTAAGAATTCCCGTGAACGCGACCAATCGCACCGTGGTCGTCACCGGTATCGGCGCAACCACACCGCTGGGTGGCGACAGCGCTTCGACCTGGGAGGGCCTGCTTGCCGGCCGGTCCGGCGTCGGCCCCCTTGAGCAGGAGTGGGCGGCCGAGCTGCCCGTCCGCATCGCCGCGCAGGCAGCGGTCGACCCGACCGAGACGCTGCCCCGCGCCCAGGCCCGCAAGCTGGACCGTTCGGCGCAGTTCGCGCTGATCGCGGCCCGTGAGGCGTGGGCGGACGCCGGCTTCACGGCGAAGGCCGGCGAGCCGGACACGGCCGCCGGACCGGCCGGTTCGGTCAACCCCGACCGGCTCGGCACCGTCATCGCCTCCGGCATCGGCGGCGTGACCACGCTCCTGGGCCAGTACGACATCCTCCGGGAGAAGGGCGTCCGCCGCGTCTCCCCGCACACCGTGCCGATGCTGATGCCCAACGGGCCGTCGGCCAACGTCGGTCTGGACGTCAACGCCCGCGCCGGTGTGCACACCCCGGTGAGCGCCTGCGCCTCCGGCTCCGAGGCCATCGGCTATGCCATCGAGATGATCCGCACGGGCCGCGCCGACGTCGTCGTCGCGGGCGGTACGGAGGCGGCCATCCACCCGCTGCCGATCGCCGCGTTCGGCAACATGATGGCGATGTCGAAGAACAACGAGGACCCGCAGGGTGCCTCCCGTCCCTTCGACACCGAGCGCAACGGCTTCGTCCTCGGTGAGGGCGCCGGCGTGATCGTCCTGGAGTCGGCCGAGCACGCCGCCAAGCGCGGTGCCCGGGTCTACGCCGAGGCGGTCGGCCAGGGCATCTCCGCCGACAGCCACGACATCGTGCAGCCCGAGCCCTCCGGCAACGGCATCGCGCACGCGCTGCAGAACCTCCTCGACAACAGCGACCTCGCCCCGTCCGAGATCGTGCACGTCAACGCGCACGCCACCTCGACCCCGCAGGGCGACCTCGCCGAACTGAAGGCGCTGCGCAAGGTCTTCGGCACCGAGGTGGACCACATGGCGGTCTCCGCCACCAAGTCGATGACCGGTCACCTCCTGGGCGGCGCGGGCGGCGTGGAGACGGTCGCCACCATCCTGGCGCTGTACCACCGGATGGCCCCGCCGACCATCAACATCGAAAACCTCGACCCCGAGGTGGAGGTGGACATCGTCCGCGACGAGGCCCGCGCGCTGCCCGCCGACGGCCGGCTCGCGGCGCTGAACGACTCGTTCGGCTTCGGCGGCCACAACGTGGTCCTCGCCTTCCGCACGGTCTGACGTCACGCCCCGTAGGGCGAACGCCTCAGGGCCCGCCCGGTCTCAACGACCGGGCGGGCCCTTGTGCTTCGCTGTGCCGGCCGATCAGCCGCCGAAGCTGGCGAAGTACGCGGCCACGCCGTCCTCGCCGCCGTGGCCCTGTTCCTCGGCCCGGCGGAGGCGCTCCGCGGTCGCGGCCGCCAGGTCCATCCGCAGGCCGGCCGCCTCGCCGGCCTCGTTGATCAGCCGGGTGTCCTTGCGCGCGGCGGAGACCGTGAAGCTGGGCTCCAGATCACCGGTGAGCAGCAGTTCCGACTTCATCCGCAGGTAGGGCAGGTCGAGCGAGCCGCCGCCGATCGCCTCCAGGAAGGCCCGCGGGTCCACGTCCAACCCCTTGGCGAGCGCCAGGGTTTCACCGATACCGCCGATGATGGTGAGCACCCAGCTGTTGACGACCAGCTTGAGCCGGCTGGCGGCCCCGCTCGCGGCGTTCTCGTCGACCCACTGGGTGCGGCCGCCGACGACGTCGAGGACCCGCCCGGCGCGCTCGCGCAGCTCCTGGGGCCCGGCGGCGAGGACGATCAACTGCCCTTTCTCGGCGGGCGCCTTGGTGCCCAGTACGGGGGCGTCGACGATCCGGAGGCCCTGTTCACCGGCGAACCGCACCAGCGGTTCCAGGGCGGCGGGTCCGACGGTGCTCATCTGGAGCCAGAGGGCGCCGGGTGCGAGCCGCGGGGCGGCCTGCCGCATGGCGTCGAGGACGGCGGGACCGTCGAGCAGCATGGTGAGCACGGTGTCGGCGCCGTCCACCGCCTCGGCGGGGGTGTCGGCGACCCGTACGCCGTCGGCGGCCAGCGGTTCGGCCTTGGCGCGGGTGCGGTTCCAGGCGCGGACGTCCAGACCGGCGCGGGCGAGGTTGCGGGCCATCGCCGCACCCATGATCCCGGTGCCGAGAACGGCGACCGAGGCGGCGGGGGAAGTGTTGTTGTCAGCCATGCCGGCACGCTAGGCGTTGGAGCGAACTCACGGTCAACCGCGCGCCGAGATACCGCGGTACCGTCCGCGACAAGACTCCGCACGGCCGCGCACGACCGCGCACGACCGCGCACGGGTCGTCAGACGACCTGGTGGAGCCAGCGCACCGGGGCGCCCTCGCCGGCGTACCGGAAGGGCTCCAACTCGTCGTCCCAGGGCTTGCCGAGCAGCTTGGCGACCTCGGCGGCGAGTTCGGTCTCGCCGCGCGCGGAGCGGTCGACGGCGGCGCGCAGTCGGTCCTCGGGGATGAGGATGTCGCCGTGGATGCCGGTGACGGCGTGGAAGATGCCCAGGTCGGGGGTGGAGCTGTAGCGCTCGCCCTCGGCGGTGGCGCAGGGCTCGGCGGTCACCTCGAAGCGGAGCAGGTGCCAACCGCGCAGCGCGGAGGCCAGCTTGGAGGCGGTGCCGGCCTCGCCCTGCCAGGAGAACTCGGCTCTCCAGGTGCCGGGCGATGCCGGCTGGCGGATCCAGTCGAGGTTGACGCGCACCCCGAGGACGCCCGCCACTGCCCATTCGACGTGCGGGCACAGCGCGCGCGGAGCGGAGTGGACGTACAGGACTCCACGTGTCGTCACCGGGACCTCCCGTGCGGATCGAGGTTCGCCTTCCCCAGCGGCCTCGTGCCCGTTCCGGTCGCGGCCGGGACAGCTATCGACATTCTGCCCCAGTGATCACTTCGGCACCAGCATGCGAGGTGACCTACAGTAAACACCACAAGGCGGAATTTGCCGCAAAAGGGACAGGAAATGACGTGTTGTCATTTATCTGTGCCGACTGCACGTACTACTTCGGGTCACCACCCGGCAGGCACGGGGCAAAACTACCGCGCGGCGATAAACCCGAAGTGACGTACCGTCGATACCCGAAGAGATATCACTCGCACGCCGGAGGAGGACAGGGGATGGCGACGATCGATCGGCCCGTTCGCCCTCGGCGTCACCGTCTCGTCACCCGCGCCGCCCTCGCCTCGGCGACGGCCTGCGCGCTGCTCGGCGCCCTCACCGCCTGTGGCGGCGGCGCCGCACCGCACGGCGGCGCCTCGGCGAAGCCCACCGCGAAGCCGGCGCCGACCTGGCGGACCGACCCCCGCTCGATCGCGGCGCTGGGCGACTCCATCACCGCCGGTTTCGACGCCTGTACGGTGCTCTCCGACTGCCCGGAGGTGTCCTGGTCCACCGGCACCAGCCCCAAGGTCAACAGCCTGGCCCGGCGGCTGTTGAAGGAGAACCCGGCCACCCACAGCTGGAACTACGCCAAGACCGGCGCCCTGATGAGCGATCTGCCGCAGCAGATCACCGAGGCCGCGGCCCGCAGGCCGGAGTTGGTCACGGTCCTGATCGGCGCCAACGACGCCTGCCGCAGCGACGTCCGCGCCATGACCTCGCCGGCCGCCTTCCGCACCGGGTTCGAGCGGTCCATGAAGACGCTGCGCAGGTCCCTGCCGCACACCCAGGTGTATGTAGCGGCGGTGCCGGACCTGTTGCGCCTGTGGTCCGAGGGGCGCAAGAACCCGCTCGGCAAGCAGGTGTGGAAGCTGGGCCTGTGCGGGTCGATGCTGCGCGACCCGGACGATCTGACGAAGCAGGCGCAGGACCGGCGGGCGCTGGTCCAGGGGCGGGTGCGGGCGTACAACACGGCGTTGGCGGAGGTCTGCGCCAAGGACGCGCTCTGCCGCTTCGACCGGTCGGTCTTCGACTACCGCTTCACGGGCGGGCAGTTGAGCACCTGGGACTGGTTCCATCCGGGACTGCGCGGCCAGCAGGAACTGGCGGAGCTGGCGTTCCGGACGATCACCGGCAAGGAAAACCCCCTGAAGAGTGAGGCCGCTTCCGGCGGTTGAGGCTCCACCCTCACGGCACCTCAGGGAAACCCTTAAGGGCGCGGCGGTGCGGCTCATACCGTGCGGGGACGTGGAAGGTCATACCGTGCGGCGACGTGCGCGGGGTGCGAAGGGGGGAGGATGAAAGTCGAGCGGGTCCGGCCCGGTCCGCTCGCTTTTGTACCGACCGCTCGCCACTGCCTCCGGGGGAATCACCATGGCCCGTCTCCGTGCCGCCCATCTCATCCTGCCCTGCGCGGCGTTGACCCTGCTGACGACCGGCTGCTCGCTGGTGGTCGGCCCACAGAAGTCCGCCCAGCGGACGTACGGCGTCGACGGCACGGTCAGATCGCTGTCGGCGACGACGCACGGCGGGAACATCGAGATCGTGCCGGTGGACGCCGGCGGGACGGTCAAGGTGACCGAGAAGCTCAAGTACGACGACGCCAAGCCGGAGACCACGCACACCCTCAAGGACGGCCGGCTGACGCTGTCTTCGGAGGACTGCTCGTCCGGGCACCGCTGCGAGGTGGGCTACCGCGTGCTGCTGCCGCGTAACGCCTCGGTCGATCTGCACACCAGCGGCGGGGACGTCACCATCCGCGGCGCCGGTGGCGGGATCACCGCGGAAACCAGCGGCGGCGACGTCACCGTCGAGGACACCACGGCCCGCACGGCGAAGCTGAAGACCTCCGGCGGGAACGTGGAGGCCACGCTGGGCGCGGTGCCCGACGAGGTCTCGGCCCGCACCAGCGGGGGCGACGTCACCGTCCGTGTGCCGAAGGGCAGTTACGCCGTCGATGCGGGCACCAGCGGCGGTAGCCGGAAGGTGTCCGTCGCCACGGACGAGGGCTCGTCGCACAAAATATCCGCGCGTACCAGCGGCGGCGACGTCTCGGTGCTCACTCAGCAGTGACCCGCGCGGTCAGTCGGAGGTCGGTGCTGCTGCGGCCGACCTCGACGGCGTAGGCACCCGGGATCCGGCGCCAGCCGCCGTCCGGTTCCGACCAGATCTCGAAGGCGCGGCCCGGCAGCGGGATCTCGGTCTCCGCGCTCTCACCGGGGCCCGCCTCGACGGTGGCGAAGCCGGCCAGCCAACGGGCCGGGCGCTCCGGCGCATCGGAGGTGTCGCCGGTCGGCGCGAGGTAGATCTGGACGACCTCGCGCCCGGCACGGTCACCGGTGTTGCGCACGCGGACGCGGACGGAGTCGGGGGTGGTGTCCACGCACTCGTACTCCCAGTCGGTGTAGCCGAGGCCATGGCCGAAGGGGTAGGCGGGCGCGACCGTGGTGCGCTGCCAGGCGCGGTAGCCGATGAAGAGCCCCTCCGCGTAGTCGAGCGTGCCGTCGGTGGGGGTGACGGTGGTGACCGGGGCGTCGGCCAGACGGGCCGGCCAGGTGGTGGGGAGGCGACCGCCCGGTTCATGGGCACCGAGCAGGACGTCGGCCAGCGCGGCCCCGGCCTCCTGGCCGGGGAACCAGCTCAGCAGCACGGCCGGGACCTCGTCGCGCCAGGGCATCTCCACCGGGGAGCCGGAGTTGACCACCACGACGGTGCGGGGGTTGGCGGCGGCGACCCGGGCGACCAACTCGTCCTGCCGGCCCGGCAGTCGGAGGTCGGTGCGGTCGAAGCCCTCCGACTCGACCTCCTCGGTGGTCGCCACGACGACGATCGCCGCATCCGCGCCGGCCGCGGCGCGGACCGCCTCCGCGATCTCGGCGTCGTCGTCGAGCTGTGGTTCGCTGTGGCCGAGGGCGAAGTTCAGGGCGTCCATCCCCTCCCCCAGGCCGAGGCTGTGCGGCACAAACCGCAGGGTGAGCGGCAGTTCCTGACCGGCCGACAGTTCGGCGCTGATCCGGTGTTCGCCGGGCTGCATGAACGCCTCGAAGGGATCGGCGCCCGCCAACTTGGCGCCCTCCCCGTCGAAGAGGACCGCGTCGCCCACGGTCAGCCGGAGCCGACCGGTGCCGGCGACCGTCAGGGTGTGGGTGCCGCTGGTCCGCGGGGTGAAGCTGCCGGTGAGTTCGACGGCGTGCAGGTCGCGTTGGGTGACGCCGTCGGGGAAGCTGCCCAGCGCCTGGACGCGACCGTCGAACTGCGGTGTCTGGGCGAGCAGTCGGCCGTCGGCGGCGAGGTAGCGGGCGGTCAGGGTGAAGCCGTCCCGGGCGTGCGGGACCCGGGTGCGCGGGTCGGCACCGGTTGCGAAGACCACCTCGACGTCGTCGGGGAGCGCGGCGCGCAGGCCCGCGAGCGGGGAGACGATCTGCGCGGGGAAGACGGTGGCGGAGCCGCCGCCGAGCACCCGGGCGTCGCGGGCGGCGGCGCCGATGACGGCGACCTTGCGGAGCGTGGCCGCGTCGAGCGGCAGCACCGGCCGGGCTCCGCCGCCCTCCGGGGCCCGCTCCGCCGGCGCGTTGCGCAGCAGGACGACGGCGCGGCGGGCCAGTTCGCGGGCGACGGCCCGCCCGTCGATGCCCCGGGGCACCCCGGCCGGATCCACCGCGGGCGGCGCCCCGTCCAGCGCACCGGCCCGGGCGGCGAGCAGCAGCACCCGGCGCACCGCGGCGTCCACCTCCGACTCGGCGACCTCGCCCGCGCGGACGGCCGTCGCGAGTGGGGCGCCGAAGACCGTGCGGGGTCCCGGCATCGCCACGTCCAAGCCGCCGCGCAGCGCCCGGACGGTGTGCCGGGCCGCCGTCCAGTCGGAGACGTTGCAGCCGTCGAAGTCCCACTCCCCGCGCAGGACTTCGGTGACGAGGCGGTGGTGTTCGGTCATCGTCGTGCCGTTGACCTTGTTGTAGGCGGTCATGATGCCCCAGGGGCGGGCGTGGCCGACGATGTGCTCGAAGGGGGCGAGATAGAGCTCGCGCAGCGGGCGTGCGGCGATGCGGTTGTCGACCGTGAAGCGGTCGGTCTCGGCGTCGTTGCCGACGAAGTGCTTGACCGTGGTGCCGACGCCGCCCTCCTGCACGCCCCGCACATAGCCCGCGCCGATCACGCCGGTCAGCAGCGGATCCTCCGAATAGCACTCGAAGTGCCGGCCGCCCAGCGGCGAGCGGTGCAGGTTGACCGTGGGCGCGAGCAGGACGTGCACGCCCTTGCGACGGGCCTCCTGGGCGAGCAGATGGCCGGCCCGGCGGGCCAGTTCGGGATCCCAGGTGGCGGCCAGGGCGGTGGGGCTGGGCAGCGCCACCGACGGGTCCTCCGCGCTCCAATACCGGCCCCGGACCCCGATCGGCCCGTCCGACATCACCAGCGACCGCAGCCCGATCGCCGGCACCGCTGGCAGGCTCCACATGTCCTGCCCGGAGAGCAGCCGGGCCTTGGTGTCCAGGTCGAGTGCGCCGAGCGCCCGCTCCACCACGGCGGAGTAGTCGTGGGCGCAGGGCGCGGAGTTGGGGGCGGAGGCGGAGCTGGTGCCGGCAGTGGCGTTCATGCCGTTGTCCGCGCTGGTGCTGGCGTTGGCGTCGAGGTCGGGGGTGGTGCGGGGAGCGCTGGTGGTGGGGCGGGCGGGCGGCTGATCGGTCATGTGCGGCGCTCCCTTGCGTCGTGCGTCGTCCGTCGTGCACCGGAGTGCGGACCCCCGGCGGAATTCTGTCCGCCATACCGGACGGGAGGTAGGCATCGTTATTCCTCCGTTATTCGCGAGTCGGAGGCAACGGGAGGGCGAGGCAGCGGAGTTACGCTCGGCTGGTAGGCGCACGGGAGCAGGGCGCGCCGGCGGCTCTCGCCGTGCCACAAGCGGGCGGGAGGCCAGCGCGCGGAGCGACGGGCGGCGCTCCTGGAGGCCGCCGCGGCACTGATGCCGAGCGCGGCTACCGCCGGGCGTCGCTGGCCGCCGTCGTCGAGCGGGCCGGGCTCACTCAACAGGGCCCGGGCCCGCTGCACGCCCGCTGCACCATTTCCCGACCAAGGAACTGTTGCTGATCGGCGTCCTGGGGGCGCACGACCGCTGAGACACCACCGCGTCCGCATGCGGCAGTTGGCGCACCGACACCCTCGCCCCACTCGTCGACTACAACGCCGCCCGCCCCGGCATCGTCCAGGCGCCACCGTGCTCTCCGCCGACAGCGTGACCGAGGGCCACCCGGCAGGCGGCCTCTTCGGGGCCCGCTTCCGTGCGGTGCGCGAGCGCCTGGCAGGCGCGCTGCGGGCCGAGTTCGATGACGCTCTCCCCGGCGGACTTACCCCGGAACGGGCGGCGCCGCTACTGGTCGTGTGCTGGACGGACTCCAACTGCAATGGCTACCGGGCCCGGAACAGGTCGGTATGCCGGCATGTCGGCGTCGTTCCGGGCCTTCCTGTCGCTGTTGGGGAGCGGGGGACGCCATATCTGTGACCAGTTGCGTTAGTGGGTGCGCGCGGGGCGAAGGGAGAGTGCGGTGCGGACCCGGCCAAGGCTGGGCTGGGCTGGGGTGGTGGCAGGTTCCGCGCCTAGCCCGTCCTGTCCCGCCCCGCACAGTCCCGATGGGTCGATTTGTCGATAACTTCGCGTCAAGGGAAGGGAGTTGGGGTGGAGGGGAGGGGCCGGGCAGGGTTATCCACAGGGCGACGCGAGCGGAGGGCGGGGCGGGCATCATGGGTGAATGATCATCGCAGCCGCACAACTCCCCTCCGTAGCAGGAGACATCGCCGCCAACGCCAGGCGGATGGCCGGGCTTATCGCGGAGGCCGCCGAGCGCGGCGCCGGGCTGGTGGTCTTCGCCGAGCTGACGCTGACCCACTACGACCTCCGGCTGCTGGCCGCCGACCCGGCGGGACTGACGGTGCTGCCGGACGACCCCCGGCTGGCGCCGATACGCGACGCGTGCCGCGTGGCCGGCGTCGCGGCGGTGGTCAACGGCCCGGGGCGCAGCGCCGAGGGCGGCGCGAAGCCCACCATCGCCAGCTTTGTCTACGGGCCGGACGGCGCCCTGCTCGCCCGCTACGACAAGCGGCATGTGCACGAAACGGAGAGCGCGACGTTCGCACCGGGCGGCGAGCACGGCCGGTTCACGCTCGGCGGGATCCGGTTCGCGCTCGCCACCTGCTTCGACAACTCCTTCTCCGAGGTGCCGGAGCGGGCCGCGGCGGACGGCTGCCGGGTGTATCTGGCCAGCTCCTTCCACAGCGCGGCGGAGCGGGTGACGCGGTACGGCGAGCTGGCGCACGAGTACGGGATGCACGTCCTGTTGGCGAACGGCATCGGGGTCGGCAGCCCCGGGCCGGGCATCGGGCTCAGCGGTTGCTGGTTGCCGTCCGGCGAGCGGGTGGGGACGGCCGCGGCGGGACCGGCTGGCGACGGCGCGGAGTTGGTGCTGAGCGATGTCCGGGACGCGATCACGTTGATGGCCGACCCGGCGGTGGCCGGGGTGCCGGTCCGGGAGTGCGGTGAGCCGCTCGTGGACGTGCGCACGGCGGCGCCCTGGCTGTTGGCGGACGACGTCAACGGCGAGGAGGCGCGTGCGGACGGGGACGGTGTGTTCACGTATCTGCGGGAAGGGGTGTTGCGGCGGCTGTCGGCGGCGCAGGAGGCGTTGCCGGACGGGCTGCGGTTGCGGTTCGTGGAGGGCTACCGCCCGCCGGCGCTCCAGCGCCACTACTTCACGCGATACGGGGACGGGCTCCGCGCCGCCCATCCCGACTGGGACGACGCGCGGGTCCACCGGGCGGCCAGCCGCTTCGTGTCCCCGCCGGAGATCGCTCCGCACAGCGCGGGCGGCGCGGTGGACCTCGCCCTGGTCACGGCGGACGGCACCGAGGTCGACATGGGGACACCAATCGATGCGTCCCCGGAGGAGAGCGGTGGCGCGTGCTACACCTCCGCACCGGGGCTGACGCCCGCGGTCCGCGCCAGCCGCCGAATCCTGACCGCCGCGCTGCGCGGGGCGGGCCTGGTCAACTACCCGACCGAGTGGTGGCACTGGTCCTACGGCGACCGCTACTGGGCGTGGGCGACGGGTGCGGAGCACGCGCTGTACGGGCCGCGGGAGCTCGGGGCGGAGCCTGGTTTTGGGGGCGCGTACGCCACGGGCGGCACGCACCGTGGGGAGGTCAGTGCCGGTGGCGGGGACGGCGACAGTCGCGGGGACGGCGGCGCCGACGGGGCCGGCTTGAGCGCCGCGTGCAACGTAGGGGGCGAGCGGTGAGGCACGGGGGGCGGGGCCGGCGGGGCGAGGCGGCGCGGCGGACAACCGCCGTACCGCACCGCCTCGTTGGCCCCGTCCGCCCGCAGCCCATCGGGGCGCCCGCGGTGACGGGACGGAGCTCGCCCCGCCCAGCCCACTCAGCCACCTCCCCCGCCCCGCTCGGCTCGGTCAGCTCCCCCACACCGCCCGACTCGGTCGGCTCACCCGTGCCGCGCGACCGGGTGCTACTACCGCTGCGTCGGGTCCGACTGCTCGGACGGCTGCGGGAATTGGGACAGTTCCTCGGCCGTGGGGTACGACGGTTGGGCGCCTGGCTTGGTGACGGCGGCGGCGCCGACGCGTACCGCGAAGCGGGCCGCCTCGGGGAGGGTGGCGCCCGCGGCGAGTCGGGTGGCCAGGGCGCCGGTGAAGGCATCGCCGGCACCCGTGGTGTCCACGACCTCGACCCGGATGCCCGGGACGGTGGTCGTCCCCGAGGCGTCCAGCACCAGCGCGCCATCGCCGCCGAGGGTCACCACAACGGAACGGGCGCCCCGTTCGCGCAGAGCGGCCGCCCAGTCGGCGGGGCTGCCGTCGGCGCGGCCGGACAGCAGTCGGGCCTCGTGCTCGTTGACCACCAGCGGGTCGGCGACAGCGAGGAGTTCGGGGGCGAGGTCCTCCGGTGCCGGGGAGGGGTTGAGGACGACGCGGGTGCCGGCCTCCTCGGCGGTCGTGGCGGCCGCCCGCACGGTCTCCAGCGGGATCTCCAGTTGCAGGGAGACCACCGCGGAGTCCGCGATGACGTCCTTGGCGGCGGCCACGTCGTCCGGGGTGAGGGCGGCGTTGGCGCCGGGCGAGACGACGATGCTGTTGTCGCCGTCCGGGCCGACGATGATCATCGCGGTGCCGGTGCGGGCGCCCTCGTCCACGATGACGGGGGCGACGTCGGTGCCCGCCGCGCGCTGGGCGGCCAGCAGCAGTCCGCCGTAGGCGTCCCCGCCGACCCGGGCCAGCAGGGCGGTGCGGCCGCCGATCCGGGCCGCCGCGGCCGCCTGGTTGGCGCCCTTTCCGCCGGCCGATTCCACCAGGTCCGTGCCGAGCACGGTCTCGCCCGCGCCGGGCCGTCGGGTCACCCGCACGGTCAGGTCCGCGTTGGCCGAGCCGACCACCAGGACGTCGTACATGCGCCGTTCCTCTTCTTCTCTGTCCGGCCGGTCCGGTCTCTCTCCGGCCGGCCTATCCCGTTCTCTGCCCGGCTTGTCCAGGCTGCCCGATCCACCCGGCCGGTTCGGTCCACCCGGCCCGTCCGGGCGGTCCGATCCATCCGGCCCGCCCGGGCGTCGTCGTTCCGTTGCGTCCATGCGCCGCCGGTCGTTCCGTCGTCCCGTCCGCCGGCGGCCGGTGGGCACCGGCGGTGGGCCGTCCGACCCGGTGCCCGCCGGGGGCGTCAGTCGCCGAAGGCGGCGGCGTTGGCCGCCGTCACCAGCACCACCGGCACCCTGACCGTCCGCGGCAGCGTCTCGCCGCGGGCCGCCTTCAGCGCCCAGTCCACGGCCTGTTTGCCGAGCAGCTTGGGCTGCTGGGCAACGGTGGCGGTCAGGGTGCCGGCGCGGACGGCCCGGACCCCGTCCGGGGTGCCGTCGAACGCCACCACCTTCACGTCCTTGCCGGAGCGGGCCCCCAGCGCCTTGGACGCGCCGAGCGCCATCTCGTCGTTGGCGGCGAACACCCCGCCGATGTCGTGGTGTGCCTGGAGCATATTGGACATCACGTCCATGCCCTTGGTCCGGTCGAAGTCCGCGGGCTGTCGGGCGACGACCTGGATGCCGGGGTACCGCTTGATGCCCTCCTCGAAGCCCTGGCCGCGCTCCCGGGCGGCGGAGGTGCCGGGCTGGCCTTCGAGGAAGGCCACCTTGCCCTTGCCGCCGAGCGCCTCGGCGAGGGTCTTCGCGGCGAGCCGGCCGCCGGCGACGTTGTCGGAGGCGATGGTTGAGCCGACCTGTCCGCCGTTGACGCCGCGGTCGATGGAGATCACCGGCACCTTGGCCCGGTTGGCGACGCCGACGGCCGGGACGGCGGCGTCGGAGTCGACCGGGTTGATGATGGCCGCCTTCACCTGCTGGCTGGTGAAGGTCTCCATCTGGTTGATCTGCTGCATCGGGTCGTTCTGCGCGTCGGTAATGTTGATGTGCAGTCCGCGGGCGTCCGCCTCGGCCTGCGCGCCCTCCTTGATGCCGACGAAGAACGGGTTGTTCATGGTCGACAGGGCCAGCCCGAGGTCGGTGTTGCCGCCACGGTCGCAGCCGGTCAGGGCGAGGGCACCGACCGCGAGGGCCGCGCCGAACAGTGCCGTGCGCCGCCTCATCGCGCGCTCCGGCGCCGCAGGGTGTCCAGGAGGACCGCGAGCGCGATCACCAGACCGGTGGCGACCTGCTGCCAGAAGGCCGAAACGCTCAGCAGGTTCAGGCCGTTGCGCAGCACCGCGAGGATCAGCGCGCCGATCAGGGTGCCGGACGCCTTTCCGGAGCCGCCGGAGAGGCTGGCCCCGCCGATGACGACGGCGGCGATCGCGTCGAGCTCGTAGCCGCTCGCGGCCTGCGGCTGGGCGGAGGTCAGTCGGGCCGCCAACACGATGCCGGCGACGGCGGCGAACAGCCCGGACAGCGCGTAGATCACCAACTTGCGGCGCTTGACGTCGATGCCGGAGAGGCGGGCCGCCTCCTCGTTGCCGCCGATGGCGAACATCGCGCGGCCCGTGTAGGTGCGCGCCAGGACCAGCGCGGCGATCAGCCCCATGGCGATCATCACGAGGACGGGGACCGGCAGCCAGCCGCCCAGGGTGTCGCCGAGGGCGTTGACCGCACCAGGGAAGGGGATCGGCGAGCCGCCGGAGATGACCAGGGCCAGGCCGCGGCCGACCGACAGCATCGCCAACGTGGCGATGAAGGCGGGCAGTCGACCGTAGGCGACCAGGGCACCGGAGAGGAGGCCGGAGGCCGCGCCGACCGCGAGGCCGAGCAGCACCGCGAGCCAGACCGGCAGCCCTTCGTGGGTCGCGGCCCAGGCGACGACGGTGGCGGACAGCGCGGCCACTGAACCGACCGACAGGTCGATGCCGGCCGAGACGATCACGAAGGTGACGCCGAAGGCCAACACCGCGGTGACCGACGCCTGCACGCCGACGTTGAGGAGGTTCTGCCCGTTGAGGAAGTCCCGGGACAGCACCGCCATCACCACGACCAGGGCGATCAGCCCGCCGAGCGGGCCGTTGCGCAGGACGGCCCGGGAGAACCACGGCCCGAAGCCGTCCGGGGCCGGGCCCCCGTCCGCCGCCCCTGGGGCGGTTGCGGTCTTCACCTCAGCGGACATCGGAGCCCTCCATTGCGCTCTCGTTCGTGTGCTTCTCGCCGGTGGCGCCGTGCGGGGACTGCAAGGCCAGCTCCATCACGGCGTCCTGGGTGGCCTCGCCGGCGGGCAGTTCACCGGTCAGTCGGCCCTGGGCCATCACCAGCACCCGGTCGCTCATGCCGAGCACCTCGGGCAGATCGCTGGAGATCATCAAGACCCCGCAGCCGGCCGCGGTCAGCTCGTTGACGAGCTGGTAGATCTCGACCTTGGCGCCGACGTCGATGCCGCGCGTCGGCTCGTCCAGGATCAGCAGCCGGGTCTTGGCCAGCAGCCACTTGCCGATGACGATCTTCTGCTGGTTGCCGCCGGAGAGGGTGCGGGCGGACTGCCCCAGACCGCTCATCCGGACCTTCAACTGTTCGGCGACGGCGGCCGCTTCGCGCCGCTGGGCGCGCCGGTCGACCAGCCCGCCGCGGGTGTCCCGGTCGAGCCGGGCCAGCGTCAGGTTGTCCTGGAGCGAGGCGTCCAGGACCAGGCCCTGGCCCTTGCGGTCCTCGGGCACCAGGCCCAACCCGGCCCGCATCGCGGCCCGGACGTCCCCGCCGGCCAGTCGCTCGCCGCAGATCTCGACGGTGCCGGCGTCGTAGCGGTCCACGCCGAAGACGGCCCGGGCGACCTCGGTGCGGCCGGCGCCGACCAGTCCGGCCAGCCCGACCACCTCGCCGGCCCGGACCTCGAAGTCGATGCCGTCGAAGACCGGTCGGGCCGGGCCGCCGCCCGTGCCCTTGGCCCCGTTCCGGGTCAGGCCGCGGACGCGCAGCAGGGGCGCGCCCGGTCCGTCGGGGCGGCGCCGGGGGTACTGCTCGGCGATGTCCCGGCCGACCATCAGCCGGATCAGTTCGTCCTCGTCGGTGGCGGCGGGCACCTCGTCGACGGAGCGGCCGTCGCGCAGCACGGTGACCCGGTCGCCGAGGGCGCCGATCTCGTCGAGGTGGTGGGTGATGAAGATGATGCCGACGCCGGCGTCGCGCAGTTCGCGGACGATACCGAAGAGCGTCTCTACCTCCTCGGCGGTGAGCACCGCGGTCGGCTCGTCCATGATCAGGACACGGGCGTCCAGGCTGAGCGCCTTGGCGATCTCCACCATCTGGAGCCGGGCGATGCCGAGTTCGGCGACCGGGGTGTTCGGGGAGACGTCCAGGCGCACCCGGCGCAGCAGTTCGGCGGCGCGGGCGCGCATGGTCTTCTTGTCGATCAGGCCGAGCGCGGTGCGCGGCTGGCGGCCGAGGAAGATGTTTTCGGCCACGGTCAACCCGGGGACGAGGTTGAACTCCTGGTAGATGGTGGCGATGCCGAGCCGCTCGGCGTCCTGCGCGGAGCGGATCTGCACCTCGCGGAGCCGGTCGGACGCGCCGCCACCGGCCGTAGCCGGACGGGGGTGCTCCCGACGGTCGGCGAACGCCTCGTCGTCGCGGACGAGGATGCGGCCACCGTCCGGGCGGTGGGCGCCGGAGAGCATCTTGATCAGGGTGCTCTTGCCCGCACCGTTCTCGCCGAGCAGCACGTGCACCTCGCCGGCGCGCAGGCTCAGGTCGACGCCGTCCAGCGCGCGGACGCCGGGGAACGCCTTGGTCACCCCCTCGACGCGCAGCAGTTCGCGGCCGTCCGGTACGTCGTCGTTGACGCCGGTCATGCGCTGCCCCTCTCTTCCTGGGTCGGTTTCCTCGGCTGGCTGGTTTTCGCCGGGCGGGGTGCCCGGCCGGTCGTCGTGTGGCGGGCCTAGTGGTGCGGGTCGTGCGGTCGGTGTGGTCTGTGCGTTCGGTGTGCTCTGTGCGGCCCGTGTGCTCTGTGCTGTCCGTGCCGTCTGTACTGGCCGTGCGGTGCGGTGAAGTGCGGTGCGGTGCAGTGCGGTCGGGCTGGTTCCGGTTTGCGGCTGCCGTTCCGGATCCGATTCCGGTCGCGATTGCGATTGCGGTGGCGATTGCAGTTGCGGTTGCGGTTTCTGCGTACGGGGGCGGGCGGTGGGCGGGTGCGGTCAGTGGGCGGTGGGTTCGCCGCAGGAGTGGCGCGGCACCAGACGGGCGGGCAGCAGCACCGATCCGGTGGGGCGCCCCTCGATGCGCTCCAACAGGGTGCGGACGGCGGCCCGGCCGAGTTCGCGGGTGGGCTGGGCGATGGCGGTCAGCGGCGGGTCGGTGTGCGCGAACCACGGCACGTCGTCGTAGACCACCAGTGCCATGTCGTCGGGGATGCGCAGTCCACGAGCTCGGAGTTCGTCCATCGCGCCGAGCGCCATCAGGTTGTCGGTGGCCAGCACCGCGTCCGGGGGTTCGGGGAGGTCGAGGAGGCCGCTCATCACCCGGCGGCCGCCGGTGGGTTGGAGGTCGGGGGTGGCGCCGACCCGCTCGTCGGGCAGGGCGATGCCGTGCTCGGTCAGGGCCGTGCGGAAGAGTTCCAGCCGCTCGTCGCCGGTGGGCGTGCCGGCCGGGGCGACGATGATCGCGGGGCGGCGGCGGTCGAGCGCGGCGAGGTGGGCGGCGAGGTCGGTGAGCGCGGTTTGGCCGTCGGCGCGGACGCAGGGGGCGTCGACGCCGGGAACGGTGCGGTCCAGCAGGACGAGGGGGGTGCCGGAGGCGACGACCTCGCGGAGCATCGCCGAGCCGGTGCCGGCAGAGCTGACCAGCAGGCCGTCGATCCGGCGGTCGAGCAACGTGCGGATGTAGTCGTCCTGTTGGGCGGGGCGTTCGCCGGCGTTGCCGATGACGAGGCTGTAGCCGAGGCCGCGGGCGGCGTCCTCGACGGCGTCGGCCAGCTCGGTGAAGAACGGGTTGGTGAGATCGCTGATCACCAGGCCGAGCGTGCCGGTGCGGGCGGTGCGCAGGGCGCGGGCGACGTTGTTGGGGCGGTAGCCCAGTTCCCGCACGGCGGCGAGCACCCGCTCGCGGGTCTCGGCAACGGGGCTGTTGCCGTTGAGGACCCGGGAGACGGTGGCGACGGAGACCCCCGCCCGCTCCGCCACATCCTTGATGTTCGCCATGGCACCGTTGCCGTTCCGCCGTCGTGTAATCGATTACGCGTGCTGTGTGGGGGCTACGAAATCGATTACACGGCCGGGGCGTCAAGGGTTCGTGAACGTTGCCTGCGTCACAGGGGCGGTGGGGGTGGTGGGAGTGGGGTGGGTTGGGTTGGGGGATGGCGGAGGGCCACACCCGGGCGTGGGTGCGGCCCTCGTGGTGGCGGTACCGAGGCCGGTGCCGGCACTTGCCGGGGCCGGCACGGCCGGTTTGGTTGACTGTCCGGACGGCTCAACTGGCCCGGCCAGCCTGGCCGCTCAGCTGCCTCAGCTGCCTCAGCTGCCTCAGCTGCCTCAGCTGCCTCAGCTGCCTCAGGCGACGGTCAGCGTGACCTCGATGTTGCCGCGGGTGGCGTTGGAGTACGGGCACACCTGATGCGCCTTCTCCACGAGGTCCTTGGCCGTGGCCGCGTCAACGTGGGGGATCGAGGCGATGATCTCGACCGCGAGCCCGAAGGCGCCCTCCGGGGTCTTGCCGATGCCGACCTTGGCGGTCACCCGGGAGCCGGAGACATCCGCGTTCTCCCGGCGGGCGACGACGCTGAGCGCACCCTGGAAGCAGGCGCTGTAGCCGGCCGCGAAGAGCTGCTCCGGGTTAGTGCCGGCGCCGCTACCGCCCTGCTCCTTGGGCGGGTTGACGACGACGTCCAGCTTGCCGTCATCGCTGGCGACGCGGCCGTCGCGGCCGTTCTCGGCGGTGGCGACGGCGGTGTAGACGACGTCGACGGTCTGGATGGACATACCGAATCCTCCTGTGGTTCGCCGCGACTCGCGCCCACTCATCGCGACGGCTTGCCGCCGAGCCTAACCGGCGGAGGCCCGACGGCGGAGGCGAGTCTCACAGTGCGGAGAGCCCGTCGACACACGGTCGAGCGGCGGGCGGCCGGGCGCGGCGCCGTCGAGAGCGCCGAGGCACGCGGGAACGCGCCACGCCGGACGATGCCCAGGCGCTGCGGCGCGCCCTCGACGGCGCCCCGCCCTCAGCCCCCGCTCCTCAGTGCTCAGCCCTCCAAACTCACGATCATCTTCCCCGTGTTGGCGCCGCGGAGCATGCCGAGGAACGCCTCGACGCCGTTCTCGATGCCGGAGACCTTGGTCTCGCTGTACTTCAGCTCACCGGAGCGGATCCAGGCCGAGACCTCCTCGACGAACTGCGGCTGGAGCGCCTGGTGGTCGGCGACCAGCAGGCCCTCCAGGCGGAGGCGCTTGCCGATCACCAGCGGGAGGTTGCGCGGGGCGGGGCTCGGCTCCGTGGCGTTGTACATCGAGATCATGCCGCAAATGGCGGCCCGGCCATGGACGTTGAGCACGCTGATGGCGGCTTCGAGGTGGTCCCCGCCGACGTTGTCGAAGTAGACGTCGATGCCGTCGGGGGCGGCGGCCTTGAGCTGCTCGGTGACGTCGCCGTTCTTGTAGTTGAAGGCGGCGTCGAAGCCGTATTCCTCGGTCAGCAGGCGGACCTTCTCGTCGGAGCCGGCGGAGCCGATCACCCGCGAGGCGCCCTTGAGCCGGGCGATCTGGCCGACCTGGCTGCCCACGGCACCGGCCGCGCCGGAGACGAAGACGGCGTCGCCCTCCTTGAACTCGGCGACCGCCAGCAGGCCCGCGTACGCGGTCAGGCCCGGCATGCCGAGGACGCCGAGGTAGGCGGTGAGCGGGGCGAGCGAGGCGTCCACCTTGCCGGCGCGGGCGGCGTCGAGGACGGCGTACTCGCGCCAACCGAGGCCGTGCAGGACGTGGTCGCCGACAGCGAAGCCCTCGGCGCGCGAGGCGAGGACCTCACCGATCGCGCCACCGTCCATCGGCTGCCCCAACTGGAAGGGCGGGACATAGGACTTGACGTCGTTCATCCTGCCGCGCATGTACGGATCAACGGAGAAGTGGAGGTTCTTCACCAGGATCTGGCCGTCGGCGAGCTCCGGCAGCGCGACCTCGCGCAGCGCGAAGTCGTCGGGGGTGGGCCAGCCCTGCGGGCGGGCGACGAGGTGCCATTCGCGGCTGGTGGTCGGCAGCGGTGCAGACATGAGCGTGATCCTCCAAATGCTTCAGGTACTGAAACAATGATGCGGCTGAATATTTCAGCTTGTCAAGCAATTGGGTATCCTGGTGTGTATGACCCCGCGCCCAGACCCGCTGACCGTCGAGGTGGTCGAGCTCATCGGCACCGTCGTCGCCCGCTACCACGAGGAGTACGAGCGCGCCGCGGCCGACCACTCCCTCACCGGGGCCCAGGCCCGACTGCTGCGCCTGCTGGCGATGGAGCCGATGCCGATGCGCCGGCTCGCCCAGTGCCTGAAGTGCGAGCCGTCGAACGTGACCGGCATCGTGGACCGCCTGGAGGCCCGCGGCCTGGTGGAGCGCCGCCCCGATCCGGCCGACCGCCGGGTCAAGCTGGCCGTGCCGACCGACCAGGGCCGCGCGACGGCCGAACGGCTGCGCACGTCGCTGGACTTCGCCGGCGAGCCGCTGGGCCGGCTGACGGCCGCCGAGCGCACCCTGCTCAAGCAGCTGCTCCAACGGATGCTGGGCCTCGGGGAGGAGGCGGCCGAGGAGATCACCGAGCCGGGAGGGGGCCGGGCGAAGCCGGGCCGATGAGCGACCAAGTCGCCGGGTCAGCGAGGCACTAAAGCGCCGGGCCAACGGGACGTGAGGCGCCCACCCACTGGCCGCCCGGTGAGCACATTGGCCCAAGATCGGAGCAGCGGAGTGTCCCGGGCGACCGGTCCGGTGGCGCCTTAACCTGGTCCCCATGACGCACCAGAGCCCCACCCGCCACACCGTCGACTTCTATTTCGACCCCATCTGCCCGTTCGCCTGGATCTCCTCCCGTTGGATCCTGGAGGTGGAGCGCCTCCGCGACCTCGATCTGCGGTTCCGAGTGATGAGCCTGTCCGTGCTCAACGAGGGCCGCGATGACCTCCCCGAGAAGTACCGCGAGCTGCTGGACACCGGCTGGGGCCCGGTCCGGGTGTGCATCGCGGCCGCCCAGGAGCACGGCGAGGAGGTGCTGCGCGACCTGTACACCGCGCTGGGCACCCGGATCCACAACGAGGGCCGGGAGGACACCGCGGCCGTCATCGAGGAGGCCCTCGCCGAGGTCGGGCTGCCGGCCGAACTGGCCCGCGCCGCCGGGCAGAACACCTATGACGACGCGCTCCGCAAGAGCCACCACGAGGGCATGGACCCGGTCGGCGAGGACGTCGGCACGCCCACGATCCACATCGACGGGGTGGCGTTCTTCGGCCCGGTCCTGATGTCGATCCCCCGGGGCGAGGACGCGGTGCGGGTCTTCGACGGCGCCCGGCTGCTCGCCGGCTACGACCGCTTCTTCGAGCTGAAGCGGACCCGCACCGGCGAATTCGACTTCAGCTGAGGTCAGTTGAGGGCGGCGGGAGCGGGGACGCCCGCCGCCTCCTGTTCGCCCGCCGCCTCCCCTTCGCCTGGCGTCGCGTCCACCGTCGCCCGTATACCGCGCAGCAGCACGACGGCCAGGACCGCGGCCGCGGCCATCACGCCCGCGGCGCACAGGACCGCGGCGTGCAGCCCGTGCAGGAAGGCGTCCCGGGCCGCGGCCACCAGGGCGCTCCCGGCGCGGCCCGGTAGCCGGGCGGCGACCGCGAGGGCGCCGGTCAGGGTCTCGTGCGCCGCGTCGGCGGCCCGGGCGGGGAGGCCGACGGGCAGCGCGCCTCGGATGTCGGTGCGGTAGACCGCGCTCCCGATGGTGCCGAGGAGTGCCATGCCCAGGGCGCCGCCCAGTTCGGTGCCCGACTCCAGTACGGCGGAGGCGGAACCGGCGCGCTCCGGAGGGGCGGCGCCCATCGCCAGTTCGTTGCCCAGCGACATCACCGCCACCAGGCCACAGGCGTAGAGCGCGGCGCCGCCCAGGACGCACCACAGCGGCGAGCGCGTCTCCAACCAGGACAGCCAGAGGAAGCCGCCGGCCGCGAGGGCGAAGCCGCCGGCGACCAGGTAGGCGCGGTCCAGGCGCCGGGCGAGCGCGGCGGACAGCGGCGCCACCCCGCCGACGACGAGGCTCGGCACCATGTGCCACAGCGCGGCCCGCAGCGGGCTCATGCCCCGTACGGTCTGGAGGTACTGGGTGAAGAACACCGCGCAGCCGACGACCGCGAACATCGCCAGCAGGTTCATCAGCACCGAGCCGCTGAACCCGCGGTGCCGGAAGAGCTCCAGGTCGAGCATGGGGTGACGGGCGGTGCGCTGCCGCAGGACGAAGCCGACGGCCGCCAGCAGGCCGACGACCAGGGCCGCGACCGGCAGCGCTGCCAGGCCGTCCCGGGCGATCTCCTTGATGCCGTAGACCACGGGCAGCATCGCGGCCAGGGAGAGCGCTGCCCCCGGCAGGTCGAAGCGGCCGGCCGCCGGGTTCCGGAACTCCGGGAGCAGCAGCGGTCCGCACACCAACAGCAGCGCCATCGCCGGGGTGTTGACCAGGAATACCGAGCCCCACCAGAAGTGTTCCAGGAGCACACCGCTGAGCACCGGGCCGACGGCGATCCCGCCGGCGACCGCGGCCGACCAGAGGGCGATGGCCTTGCCGCGCTGGTGCGCGTCGCGAAAGAGGTTGCGGATCAGCGCCAGCGTGGACGGCATCAGGGTGGCGCCGCCGACGCCGAGCAACGCCCGGGCGGCGATGAGCATTTCGGCGCTGCGCGCATAGGCGGCGAGGCAGGAGGCGAGGCCGAAGAGGACGGCGCCGGAGAGCAGCAGCCGGCGGCGGCCGAGGCGGTCGCCGAGCGCGCCCATGGTGATCAGCAGGCCGGCGAGGACGAATCCGTAGACGTCGAGGATCCAAAGCTGTTGGACGGCGCTGGGCTCCAGTTGGGCGGTCAGGAACGGCACGGCGAAGTAGAGGACGGAGACGTCCATCGAGACCAGGAGGCAGGGCAGCAGGAGGACGGCCAGGGCGATCCACTCCCGGCGGCCCGCGGTCGGGGCCGGGCCCGGGCGCCCGTTGGACGCCTGGGATGTATACGAGGTAAACGTCATGGCAGACAGCGTAAGCACGCTCGGTTTACGCCACAAACCCCTTGCGAGAGAAGGGGACTTGGGGTGCGTCACACTAGTGCACTGTGGGCGTGTGCACATCTGTGTCCGCGCCCGCGTCCGCGCCGGGCGTCGACCCCGCGGCGGTACGGAAGTACGGTGCACGGTACGGAAATAGGGCGTCCGCTGTTAGGCTCCGCCGCACCGGGGCCGGCCAGCGGCCCGTCTAGTGCACTAGTACGGAGGTCGCCGCGTGAGGCAGCCCGCAGCACCGCCCTACCGTCGGATCGCGGACCAGATCCGGGCGCGCGTCGACGCCGGCGAACTGGCCCCGGGCGACCGGGTGCCGTCGACCCGGCGGATCACCCAGGAGTGGGGCGTGGCGATGGCGACCGCCACCAAGGCCCTCACCGCGCTGCGCCAGGAGGGCGTCGTCCGGGTCGTACCGGGGGTGGGGACCGTGGTCGCCGCACCGGCCAGCCCTGCACGGCATTTTGACGAAACGTCAGGTCTTCACGGCGCCGCTAGCGGGGGCGCGGCCAAGGGGCGGCGGGGGCGGGAGGCGGACGGCGGGCTGAGCCGCGAGCAGATCGTCCTGGCCGGCATCCGGGTCGCCGATGCGGAGGGGCTGCGGGCGCTGTCGATGCGCCGGGTGGCGGCCGAGTTCGGGGTCTCCTCGATGGCGCTCTACCGCCATGTGGCCAGTAAGGACGAGCTGGTGTTGCTGATGGCGGACGCCGCGTTCGCCGAGGTGCGGGTGCCGGAACCGGCGCCGGACGGCTGGCGGGCGCGGATGGCGGCGGGCGCGCGGCTCCAGTGGGAGCTCTACCGGCAACACCCGTGGCTCGCCGCGTACTTGTCGATCAGCCGGCCGCAGCCGATGCCGCGGGCGATGGCGCTCATCGAGTGGACCATGGCGCGGGTAGAGGGGATGGACCCGGTGACCCTGTTGCACCTGGCTGTGACGCTGCTGAACCATGTGCGCGCCACGGCCGCCGGCTTCGAGGACGACCGGGAGGCCGAGCAGCACACGGGGATGGACCGGAACGCGTGGATGGCGGCCATGGGGCCGGCCTACGAGCGGATCCTGGGGTCCGGGGCGTATCCGATGTACGCGGGGGTGGGCGGGCTCGACGAGGACGCGGTCACCCTGGACACCCTGTTCGAGTTCGGGCTGGCGCGGCTGTTGGACGGGATGGCGGTGCTGGTGGAGGGGCGGGCGGGGGCCTAGGGGCTGCCGGTGGGTGAGGGCCTGAGGGGCGTGGGGCCCTAGGGCTTGGGCGAACGGATCCCGTAGGGGGCACGAGCGCCCCCTGCGGGGCCACAACGCGGGCGGGTTGGGCGGTATTCCCGCTGTTCCCGCTGTTCTCGCTATTCCCGCTTCCCAAGCGCCGCCCGTCTCAGCCGAGTTCGCCGCGGAGGCGGCGGGCGCGGAGGACCAGTTCCAGTTCGAAGCGGCGGTCGGGGTCGTCGAGTTCGCCGTCCCACAGTTCGCGGATCTGGCGGAGGCGGTAGCGGACGGTCTGCGGGTGGACGCCGAGGCGGGTGGCGATCTCGGGGGCGCCACCGCGGGTCTCCAGCCAGGCGAGCAGGGTCTCGGCGAGCCGCCGGCCGTGCGTCGGGCCGCAGTGCGCCAGCGGGGCGAGCCGGCGGCGGGTGAGGTCGTCGATGAGTTCGCCGGGCGGCAGCAGGACCAGTGCCTCGGTGTGCTCGGTGCACTGGAGGAGCTCGCCGGCGGGCAGCAGTCCGCGCTCCATCAGGTCGACCGCGGAGGCCGCCCAGCGCAGCGACTTCGCCGCGTCCAACGGGGGCACGGCGGGCCCGATGGCGCCCGACCAGCCGGCCGCGGCGCGCGCCAACAGCTCCCGGCGGCCCGGCGCCTCCGGGTCCGGCACCACCAACCGGGGCCGCTCGCACTCCATGTCCAGCAGGATCCCGTCGGCCACCGCGGGCGCCACGGCCTCCCGGTCCGGGCGTAACAGGACGGCCACCGCGACCCGTTCGGGCAGCGGCCAGCCGAGCAGCCGGGCCCGTTCGATGAGCAGGGGGTGGTCCGGTTCCGCGAAGAGCTGGTCCATCAGGCGGCGTTGCATCCGGAGGCGTTCGCCGGCCTGGCGGGCGGCGGCCTCCGCATAGCCGCGGACGGACTCGGCGACCAGCCCGTCGAGGTACTCGAAGCCGGACTCGGCCAGTTCGTACATCGCGGGGGCGGGAATGGCGACCTCCTGGCCGATCTCGGCCAGCCGTCGCCAGGCCAGCCGCACCCCCAGCCGGTAGATCGCCTGGAGGACGTCCAGGCTGCGGCCCTGGATGCCCTCGCCGCGGCCGAACTCCTGGAAGACCCGTGGGTGGACGAGCGGCCGGTCCATCCCGTTGGTGAGGTGGGCGACGAAGTGCTCCAGGGACTGCCGGATGCCCACCAGGGCCCGCGGCTCGCCCGACTCGTCGAGGATCAGCGGGAGTTGGGGGTACTCGTGGCGGATCTCCCGGAAGATCTCGTGCGCCAGGGAGGGGACCTCCGCCAGGGCCAGGGTGGCGAACCGGTGCACCTGTTGGGGCGGGACCTCCCGCCACGCCGAGCGGACCGCGCTCACCACGACGGCGCCCCCTCAGGCGCCGGGTCGGCCGAAGGTCACCAGCGGCACGTTCGGCTGCGCGGGCGTGGCCTCCAGGGTGGCGACGATGGCCAGCGCGGCGACCACGGCCAGGGCGGCGGCGGCCAGCGCGGTCAGCGCGGCGGCGAGGGTGCGGTGCATGGCGCGACGGTCCCTTCGTCGGCAGCCGGTACCGGGAGCGCGGCACGCGCCGGCACCGGAGAGCGGCACAGGAGGAGCGGCAGGAGCACGTCGCTGCGCGGGCGGTCACGGGGCAAACGCCTGCGGCCCTGCGCCCTGCGATCCACAGGGGCGGTGACGGCTCAGGAGACCGGCGGCGGTGCCGCGTTCCCACCACGCGGCGTCGCTTCGGTCACGGTGCCTGCCGAGTGTGGAAGGGCATTGACGCGCTGTCAAGGGTTCGCTTACGTTCCCGGCCCATGACGCCGCGTCGCGGCGCCGCACGTGCACCAGGGCGTGTTCCCTCACCGCTTCCAGGAGTGCTCGTATGCGTCAGCTTCCCCCTTCCGGCCAGCAGCCCGGGCACGAGGGTCACCCCAGAACCGCCGGTCGTTCAGGCCCTGTTGGGGCTGCTGGGGCTGTTGGGTCTGCCGGTCCTGCCAGTCCTGCCGGCCCTGCCGGCGCTTCCGCGGCTGACCCCGTAGCCACCGTCCCCCTCGACGCCATCGACCCCACCTCCCCCACCGGCCCCACCCGTCGCCCCGCCTCCCCGCTGTCCCTGGCGCTGTTCGGCGTCGGCGTGTTCCTGCTGGTGTGGGCCCCGTTGCTGGTCTGGTACGTGGCACCGCGGGCCGCGGTCACCCCCGTCGACGTCGACGTCACCACGGTCTTCACCGGCACCGGCAGCTACTTCGACACCGGCTCGCTGACCATCCTGGACCGGCAGCGGATCACCATCACCCGGCACGTGGTGGGCGACGTCGCGGCGAGCGAGCAGAGTGGGCGCGCGGTCTGGGACGTGTCCACTACGGTCGACACCCCGCGCACGCTCCCCTTGGCGGACCCGCGCAAGGCGCTCCAGTGGACCACCGGCCGCTGGGTCACCGACCGGCGCAGCAACGCCCCCGTGCACTGCTGCGGCGAGGCCCCGACCCGGTACGACGGGGACGCCTACCTCAAGTTCCCCTTCGACGTGGCGAAGCGGACCTACCGCTGGTGGGACGACACCCTCGGCGCGGCCGTCCCGCTCCGCTTCGCCGGCACCACGCGCCTGGCGGGGAGCACCGGCTACCGCTTCACCGGGACCGTGCCGGCCACCCGGACCGGCACCCGGCAGGTCCCCGGCCGGCTCGTCGGCCGCCCCGGGCAGGGGCAGATCCAGGCCGAGGAGTGGTACGCAAACACCGGTATCAGCCTGGTCGTTGAGGAGCGCACCGGCCGGATCGTCGATGCGTCGATCTCGCCGGTCAAGACGCTGCGGGCGCCCGGTGGCCGGCGGGACGCGGTGGTGCTGCTGCGCGCCCGGAACCTCGCCTTCACCCCCGCGACCCGGCGGGCGCAGAGCGCCCTGGCGCGGGCCGACAGCGGGAAGTTGGCACTGGTGGGCCGGACGCTACCGGTCGTGTCCGCGGCGGCCGGTGCCCTACTGGCGCTGGCCGGTGGGGCGTTGCTGGTCCGGGGCGGGCGGCGGGGTGGCCGATTCTCATCGGTGTGACGAAACAACGACCCGGTCCGGCGCGGATTTTGTCACCCCGGTGAGTAGCCGGGGGCGCGTCGGGGCGCGAACACTGGCCCTCCAACCGGACAACCGCCCCCACGTGCACCACAGTTCCACCCCCACAACCGGAACACGCCCCCTGCCGCACGCCCCATCAACCGCTCGCCCTCCCTCACACCCCGCGCGACCCCCACGACCCGCGCACCCCACGCACGTCCCCACCGCACCCGCACCCGCACGCAAACACCGCACGCCCCGCGCAACCCGCACGACCTGCACGCCCCGCACGACTCAGCACGCAGTACGTCCCCCACCGTAGGTACCGCACCCTGAGACGAGTTGGATCCCACATGCCTCAGCATGTACCCCCGTCCCCACCGCTGCCCGTGTCCCCGGCGGCCGCACCCGCTCCCCTGGAACCACCCGCACCTCCCGCACCACCGGCGCCCCGCACGCCGTCCAGGGTGACCGCCCCGGCCGCGCCCCCAGCCGCGCCCCCGGCTGCGGACGAGCCCCCGCGCCCGCGCCGGATCGTGTTCCTGGCCCGCCGCGACCTCGCCAACCCGGCCGCCGGCGGCTCCGAGTTGCTGGTGGACCGGATCGCCGCCGGGCTCGCCGCCCACGGGCACGAGGTCACCCTGCTGTGCGGCGGCCCCACCGCCCCGGCTGGCCCGCCCCGCGCCGCAGCCCCAACCGCCCCAGGAGCCCCGGCCGTTCGCGCGGACGCCCCCGCCTACCGCGTCCTGGCCGCCGGCGGCGACGCCGGCCACTTCCTGCGCGTGCCCCGTCAGGTGACCCGCCGCGCCGGCGGCTGTGACCTGCTGGTCGAGGTCTGCAACGGCATGCCGTACCTCGCGCCCCTCTGGCACCGCGGGCCCACCCTATGCCTGGTCAACCACGTCCACACCGACCTGTGGCGGATGCGCTACCCGGCGCCCGCCGCCCGGCTCGGCCGCCGGCTGGAGCACTGGGCGCTGGCCGGCACCCACCGCGGCAACCTGATGGTCGCGGTCTCCGACTCGACCGCCGCCGCGCTGGCGGACCTCGGCGTCGCACCGGAACAGATCCGGCTCGTCCACAACGGAGTTGAGGAGCCGGGCCCGCTCCTGCCGGAGGCGCCCGAGCCGCTGTTCCTGGCCATGGGGCGGCTCGTCGAGTACAAGCGGGTCGACCTGCTGCTGCGGCTGTGGGAGCGGGTCCGCCCGGTCACCGGCGGCCGACTGGTGATCGTCGGCGACGGCCCGGAACGCGACCGGCTGGCCGCGCTGGCCGGCCCCGACGTCGTCTTCACCGGCCGGATCTCCGAGCAGCGCAAGCACCAACTCCTGTGCTCCTCCTGGCTGCTGCTGCACCCCTCCCTGGTGGAGGGGTGGGGCCTGGTGGTGATGGAGGCCGCCGCGCGGTCCACCCCCACCGTCGGCTTCGACATCCCCGGCCTGCGGGACTCCGTCGAGGACGGCACCACCGGGCTGCTGGCCCGCGGCGAGAGCGCCTTCGCCGCCCACTGGTGCACGCTGGCGCTGAGCGCCCGCCGGCGGCACGCCCTGGGCGCCGCGGCCGCCGACCGCGCCGCCCGCTTCAGATGGAGCCGGACCGTCCAAAGCTTCCGGGCGGTCGCCACGGAGGCATATCTCCGGCCGCTCGCCGGGCGGTGACCGGCCCGTGCGCGACCCCTCGCTGGGCAGGTCCCTCGCCCTCTTCCGCGCCTTCCTGAACGAGCCCACCGACCCCGACCACTGTTACCGGCTGCTCGCCCGGGACGCCGCCAACCAGGTCGAGCGCTACGCCCCGTTGCGCGGCGCGGTGGTCGTCGATGTCGGCGGCGGCGCCGGCCACTTCACCGAGGAGTTCCGCCGCCGCGGCGCCCACGGCTACCTCTTCGAACCCGACACCGCGGAACTGGCCGCCCGCGGCCGGATCACCGAAGGGGCGGTGCTCGCCGACGGCTATCTGCTGCCGCTCGCCGACGGCACCGCCGACGTCTGCTTCTCCTCCAACGTCCTGGAGCACGTGGCCGATCCGCAGACCTTCCTCAGCGAACTGGTGCGGGTCACCCGCCCCGGCGGCCTGATCTACGTGGCGTTCACCAACTGGCTCTCCCCCTGGGGCGGCCACGAGACCGCGCCCTGGCACTACCTCGGCGCCGAACGGGCCCGCCGCCGCTACCAGCGCCGCACCGGCCGCCCCGCCAAGCACACCCTGGGCCAGAACCTCTTCGCCGTGCACATCGGCCGCACCCTGCGCCAGGTCCGCGCCCGGGACGACGTCGCGCTCGTCACCGCCCGCTCCCGCTACGCGCCGTTCCTCGCCGAGACCATCCCCCGCCTCCCCGGCGTCCGCGAGATCGCCACCTGGAACCTCCTCCTCATCCTCCGGCGGTTGCCATGACCCAGACGCTGCAGAAGTCCCCGTCCCCCGGAGCGCCCGACGCCGGCGGCACCCCGGCCACCGCCCCCGCCGCGCCGCCCGACGAACCCCGGCGCAGGCGCTGGCTGTTCGCCTTCTGGGCGGCCGTCCTGGTCGCGTTCCTGGCCCCGTCCGCGGGGAAGATGACGTTCGAGACGAAGCTGGGGGTGGCCGTCGACCCCTGGCGCTTCCTCACCGACCTCGGACAGTTGTGGCACGACCGGGCCGGCTTCGGCGGCCTCGCCGACCAGTACATCGGCTACGCCTTCCCCGCCCTCCCGTATTACGGCGCCGCCCACGTCGTGCACCTGCCGGTCTGGCTCGCCGAGCGGCTGTGGATGTCGCTGATCGTCACCACCGCCTTCTGGGGCGCGCTGCGGCTCGCCGAGCGGCTGCGCATCGGCGGCCCCCGCAGCAGGCTGCTGGCGGCCGCCTGCTACGCCCTGTGGCCCGCCTTCACCATCGTCGTCGGCTCCACCTCCGCCGCCGCGCTGCCCGGCGCGCTGCTGCCCTGGGTCCTGCTGCCGCTCACCGACCCGCGGCTCACCGCCCGTACCGCGGCGACCCGTTCGGCACTGCTGATCCCCCTCATGGGCGGCGTCAACGCGGCCTCCACCCTCGCGTCCCTGTTACCGGTGCTGCTGTACGCGCTGTCCCGTACGGGAGCGCGCCGCCGTGCCCTGCTCGCCTGGTGGCTACCGGGCGTCGTGCTGGCCACCGCCTGGTGGACGGTGCCGCTGCTCCTCCTGGGCCTGCACGGCGAGAACTTCATGCCGTACATCGAGCAGGCCGACACCACCACCGCCACCATGTCCGCCACCGAACTGCTGCGCGGCGCCGGCAACTGGGTCGGCTACCTCAACTTCGGCAAGCCCTGGCTGCCGGCCGGCCAGACCATGACCGGCAACGCCTTCGCGGTCTTCGGCTCCGCCCTCGCCGCCGCCCTCGGCCTGGCCGGCCTGGCCCGCCGCAACCTGCCCGAACGGCGCTGGCTGCTGCTGACCGTGCTGACCGTCGCCCTCATCGGGCTGGCCGGCTACGGCGGCGCCCTCGGCGGCCCGCTGCACGCCACCTGGCAGGAGTGGCTGAACGGCTGGCTGCGCCCGTTCCGCAACATCTACAAGTTCACCCCCGGCCTCGGCCTGGCGCTCGCCCTGGGCCTGGCCCACCTGCTCGGCACCCTCCGGTGGACCGGAACCGGACGGCGCGCCGCCCGCCTGACCGCCGGCCGCCTGCCCACCGCCGCGGCCGCCCTGCTCGTCCTCCCGGCGCTGGCCCTGCCCTACCTGGGCGGCACCATCCTCCAACCGGGCGCGTTCCACCAACTCCCCACCTACTGGCGGCAGACCGCCTCCTGGCTCAAGGACCACACCCACGGCAGCCGCTCCCTGGTGGTCCCCGCCACCGCACACGGCCTGTTCACCTGGGGCTCGCCCATCGACGACCCCATGGACGTGCTCGCCCAATCCCCCTGGGCGCAGCGCGACTTCGTGCCCTTCGGGACGCCCGGATCCCGCCGCGCCCTGGACGCCGTCGAACAGGCCCTGCTCACCGGCGCCGAGGTCCCCGGCCTGCGCGACTACCTGCACCGGGCCGGCATCCACGACATCGTCGTCCGCAACGACCTCGACCCCGACCAGATCGGCTACGTCCCCCCGCAGACCGTGAAGCGCACCCTGGAGGCGTCCGGCTACCGCAAGGCCGCCGCGTTCGGCCCGCTCACCACCGCCGGCCGGATCCCCGCCGAGACGCCCGTCCAGATCCAGGGCCTCTACCCGCGCCAGCGCTCCGTGGAGATCTACCAGCCACAAGGGGTCGCCGAACCCGGCCCCGTCACCGCCCCCGCCGCCGCGAACACCGCCGGGCTCAGCGGCGGCCCGGAGGCCCTGCTCCAACTCTCCGCCGACCCCGCACTGCGCGACCGCCCCACCGTCCTCACCGGCGACCGCCACCCCGGCGTCGACGCCCCACCGCTCCAACTCACCGCCGACGGCCTGCGCCGCGCCGACACCCGCTTCGGCCTGGTGGGCAGCAACACCTCCTACACCTACACCGCCGACGAGACCAACCTGCCCGGCAGCCTCCAGGACCCCGGCCGCCCACCCCGGCAGATCCTCCCCACCCCCGGCATCCAGCACCAGACCACCGCCGTGCTCCGCGGCGCCGCCGCCGTCACCGCCTCCTCCAGCGGCAACTGGCTCTTCCACCTACCGCAGTACGACCCCGTCAACGCCTTCGACGGCAACCCCGACACCGCCTGGGCCGAGGGCAGCGCCGGCAACCCCGTCGGCCAGTGGATCCGGATCACGTTCAACTCCCCGACCGACATCCCCGCCACGCTCTTTGTCACCCCCCTGCGCGGCGACGGGCTGCGCGCCGCCCCCACGTCCGTCCGCATCCAGACCGACCGCGGCCGCGCCGACAGCCCACTCCGCCCCGACGTCTCCCGCCAGCGGATCAAGGCCCCGCCCGGCAAGGCGCGCTGGCTCCAACTCACCATCCTGGGCACCCAAACCCCGCGCGCCGGACTCTCCGGCGCCGGCTTCACCGAGATCTCCCTCCCCGGTGTCCAGGTGTCCCGACTCCTTCAACTCCCCACCGACGCCCGACATTCCGACGCCCCCGCCCACCTCATCTCCCTCCACCGGGGCAGTGACCCCGGCGGCCTCTCGCCCGTCTCCGCCGAGGTCGGCCTGCACCGCCAGTTCGACACCGGCCGCACCGCCCCGTACGCCGTCTCCGGCACCGCCCTCGCCGTCCCCGGCCCCGCCCTCGACCGGCTGCTGGACCGGGTCGCCCCCGACCAGAAGGACCGCATCACCGCCACCGCCGACTCCACCAGCTTCGGCTTCGGCCACTCCCTCAGCCCCCGCAACCTCGTCGACGGCGACCTGACGACCGCCTGGATCGCCGGCGCCAAGCCCACCATCCACCTGCGCTGGCCCGGCAAGAAGAAGATCGACAAGATGGTGCTGGCCGCCGCCGGCGGCATCTCCACCCGCCCCGAGCAGATCCAGCTCAACTCCCCCTACGGGGCGGCCACCGCGGCCGTCGACGAGAACGGGCTGGCCCGCTTCGACCCGATCACCACCGACCGCCTCGACATCACCATCAGCAAGGTCAAGGAACTCTCCCTCAGCAACCCGGTCGCCGGCCAGGCACTCCAACTCCCCGTCGGCCTCAGCGAGATCTACCTCCCCGCCCTCGACGCCTACCGCACCCCGCCCCCGGCCCCCGACCGGCGCTTCGCCCTCCCCTGCGGCCAGGGCCCCCCGCTCGCCGTCGACGGCATCCTCTACGCGACCAAGGTCAGCGGCTCCCTCCGCGACCTCACCGAACGCCGCCCCCTCACCCTCCAACCCTGCGGCCCCGCCGTCACCAACGGCCACATCCTCCTGCGCGCCGGCCAACACCGCGTCGAGACCGGCGACCAGGGGCCGTTGACGATCACGGACGTGACGCTGAGCAGGGGGACGGGGACCGCGACCGAGGCCGCAGGCGGGGCGGACGCCGGCACACGGCCCACCGCCACGAAGGACGAGGCGACCGCCTCCGCCGCCAGCCCGCCCGCCCCGGCCCGCTCCGTCACCGTCAAGGACTGGTCCGGCGACCACCGCACCGTCGCCGTCGGCGCAGGCCGGGCCGCCTACCTCCAACTCCACGAGAACGCCAACGACGGCTGGCGCGCCACCCTCAACGGGACACAGCTCACCCCGCTCCGGGTGGACGGCTGGCAACAGGCGTTCCTCGTCCCGGCCGGCGCCGCCGGCACCGTCGAACTCAGCTACGCGCCGGCCACCTTGTACCACCTCGGCCTCATCGGCGGCCTCCTGGGCATCGCCCTACTCGTCGCCTCCGCCCTGATCCGCCGCACCCCGCGCACCCCAGCCACCGCACCGCAGCAACCCCCCGCCCCCTCCTGGGTCCTGGGCACGCTCGCCCTGACCGGGGTGGTGGCCCTGGCCGCCGGCCCGTACGCGCTGATCGTCCCGCTCCTGGCCCTGGTGGCCCGCCTTCGGCCCCGGGTGCTGGCACCACTGGCCGGCACCGCGATGCTCGCGGCCGGCATCACCGCGGCCCTCGGCGCGGGCCACCCGCTCGCCGACGGCTCCGGCGCCTTCAGCGCCCTCGCCCAGGCCCTGGCCCTCCTGGCCCTCACGGCGGCGGTCGTCACCTGGCCGACGCGCGCCGGGGGCAACTCCGGGGCGGGGAACGGCCCGGGCGTTCCGGGGATTCCGGGCGTTCCCGGGTCGCTTCCCGGCTCGCTTCCAGGGTCGGGGAACGATCTGGGGGTTCCGGGAGTGCGGAGCGGTCCGGGCGGTGGCTTGAACGAGGGGCGCGCCCAAGGGAGTTCGGCGGAGGGAGGCGGGGCTGGTGTCCCTACGGCCGCTCCATCCACTCCATCCGATCTGTCCACTTCATCCACCCCAACTACGTCGACCGCTCCGGCTGCTTCAGCCACTCCTGCTGCTCCGGACACTCCGGTCAGTCCGGCTGCTCCAGTCGCTCCGGCTGCTCCGGCTACTCCGGCCAACGGTGGCGCGCCTGACGGTGGGGCCGCGCCACCGGCCCGTACGCCCCACCGGGACACGGGGTCCACCCCCACGCCTCCCGTCCGCCCGTCGCCCGCCAACCCGGAGGGCACCCCACAATGACCACCCGCCAACCGGCCCGGCACGACCCACCGGACGAGCGGGACACCCTCGCGCGGAACAGTCGGGCCCGCACTACCGGGCCCGGCCCCGCCCCCCGCATCCCCTTCCCCCTCGTCGACGAGATCTCCCGCCACTGCCTGGAGGACGACGAACCGGAGACCGTCCACGTAGAGGTGCACCTCCCCGGCCGACTCGACCACGCCCGGCTGCGCACCGCGTTCCACCGGGCGCTCGCCCGCCACCCGCGCGTCCTGGTGCGCCAGGTACCGACCCGTTGGTGGCACCGCCACTACCAGTGGCAACTCACCCCCACCGCCGACGCGGACCCGGTCACCTTCCCGCCCCCGGGCCCCGACGCCCTCGCCCACGCCCGGTCCCGGGCACTCACCGACTGCCCTCCCCTGGACACCGCACCACCGCTACGCCTAGAGGTCATCGACCCCACCCCCCGCCCCACCACGCACGCCCCCCAACTGCCCCCACCCCAAGGCACGGTGCTCCTCCTCACCGCCCACCACACCGCACTCGACGGCCCCGCCGCCCTCCGCATCCTCGCCACCACCGCCGAACTCTACGGACGCACCCACCCCTCCCCACCCACCACACCGCCCCCCACATCCCACCAACACCCCACCACTCCCCTCCCCCACCCCAACCCCCTCACCCGCCCCACCCACCTCGCCCCTTCAAAGGAGCCTCGCCAGCGCCACACTCCCCTCCCCGGTAACGGCATGCTCCTCACCCATCTCCCCCTCCCCACCCGCCCCCCACACCCCGCCAACACCCCAGCCCCCTACACCATCAACGACCAACTCCTCGTCGCCACCTACCTGATGACCACCCGCTGGAACACCCAGCACAACCGCCCCACCACCCCCGTCGTCATCACCATGCCCATCGACGACCGGCCACGAGGCCCCCGGATGCCCATCGGCAACGGCACCCGCCTGACCTCGGTCCACTTCCCCTCCCCACCCAGAACCGACGACACCTCCGACCCCGCCCGCCTCCTCCACCACACCGCCGCCCGCACCCGGGCCCTGAAATCCACCCCGAGCCAACAACTCGGCCTGGCCGGACGCCTGTTGACCAGCATCCCCCTCCCCGTCGGCGCGCGCCGCGCCCTCACCCGAGCCCTGCGCGCCCTCGCCGCCCCCTGGGCACCCACCGCCCTCCTCTCCAACATCGGCCGCGTCCCCTACCCCCTGGACTTCGGCGACGAGGGCGGCCGGGCGACCGCGGTGTGGTTCTCCGCCCCGGCCCGGATGCCCCGTGGGCTGAGCGTCACCGCCGCGACCACCAGCGACGGCGACCGCATCCACCTCGCCCTCCGCTGGTCCCGCGCCCTCCTCGACGACGCGGCCGCCGCCCGCCTCCTCGACCTCTTCCGCTCCGCCCTCGCCACCACCGCCTGGCCCCCACCCCCAGAACCCAACCACCCACCCCCGGCCCCCACTTGCCCCCCAGCCCCAGAACCCACCCGACCAACCCAGGAGGTCCCCCAACCAACTCCGAAGGCCACCCGACCAAACCCGCAAACCGCCTGGCCACCACCGACATCACCGACATCGGACCGGCCACCACCGGAACCCGACCGACCACCCGCGGAAGGCGCCGGCCCACCGGCCGAAGGAGCCACCCCATGACCGCCCTACAGAACTTCTACGAGAACCCCGCGGTACCGGTCGCCTCCGGCCCCGCCCGCAGCCGGCGCCAGGCCCGGCTCCTGGCGCGCGCCCTCGGCCCGGTAGGCGCCGGGGCGCCGCCCGCCACCGTGCTGGACATCGGCTGCGGCGACGGCACCGCCGCCGCCACCGCCGCGGACACCCTCGGGGGCCACCGCATCATCGGCGTCGACTGGTCCCAGGACGCCCTCCGCCGCGCCACCACCCGCCTCCGCCACGTCGTACGCGGCGAACTCACCGACGGCGGGCTGCCGTTCGCCACCGGCTCCGCCGACGCCGTCCTCTTCAGCGAGGTCATCGAGCACCTGGTCGACCCGGACGCCGCCCTGGACGAACTCCGCCGCGTCCTCCGCCCCGGCGGCCACCTCCTGCTCTCCACCCCGAACCTCGCCGCCTGGTACAACCGCGGCCTCCTGCTCGCGGGCGTCCAACCCGTCTTCTCCGAGGTCAGCCTGCGCGCCATCCACGGCCGCCCCGGCACCCAGGTCGTCGGCCACCTGCGCCTCTACACCGCCCGCGCCCTCCGCGCCTTCCTCACCGCATCCGGCTTCGACGTCATCCGCATCGCCGGCGCCCCGTACCACGACGTCCCCCGCCTCCTCCGCCCCCTCGACCGCGCCGCCTGCCACACCCCCTCCCTCTCCTCCATCCTCCTGGCCCACGCCCGCCCCACCACCCCCATCCCCACCCCCCGTCACTAATCACGCCCCGCAACAATCCGTGGGAACAAAACCACCCTCCGTAATCGTTGCCGAAACAGCAAGGAAGGAGGCCCCCGCAAGGCCCACCCGGCCCGCCCCGACAGCCAGCCCCCTCAACTCAACCAACCAAGCAGACACAGGAGCAGGAGCAGGAACAACAGGAACATCCCAAGAGCAGCCACCCCAGAGACAGGCACAAAGAACCCCCGAGCAGGACAGCCAAACAACCCAGAACCAAACAACCCAGGAACAAGCAATCCAGGAACAGGTAATCCAGGAAGCAGCAGGAACAAGTAACCCGGGAAGCGGGAAGGAGGCAGGCCCATGCTCTGGTGGGGCGTGGCATCCGCGCTGCTCGCCAACGTCCTCTACAGCACCGGCTTCGTGCTGGAGAAGCGCGCCCTCGCCGCACTCCCCCCGCTCAGCACCCGCCACCCCGCCCGACTCATACGCCACCTCCTCAGCAGCCCCCTGTGGCTCGGCGGCTCACTCACCCTGGCCGCGGGCTTCGCCGCCCAACTCGCCGTCTACCGCACCCTCCCCATAGCCGCCGCCCAGGGCATCTTCATCTCGGGCCTGGTCCTGCTGCTCCTCATGTCCTCGGTGGTACTGGGCGAACGGACCAGCGGCCGCGAGCGGCAGAGCATAGCGGCGATCCTGGTCGCCCTCGGCCTGGTCGTCGCCTCCCTCCGGACCGAGGACGCCCAAGCCATCGCCCGCACCGCACCCCCCGCAACCCTGCTCGCGATAGCCGTGCCGTCCCTGACCGCGGGGCTCCTCCTGTACCGCTCGGCGGAACTCCGCGCCCGACGCCGCCACCGCCTGCCAACCGCCGGCGTCTCCTACGGCGTGGCCATCGGCCTCCTCTACGGCGTCAGCTCCCTGGCTATCAAGGGCGTCTCCGGCCTGCTCACCTTCCACAACGTTCCCGCCGCCACCCTGACCCTCCTCCGTTCCCCGTACCCCTACCTCCTCGTCGTCACCGGGGCCACCGGCTTGGTCCTGTCACAAACCGCCCTCCAGCGCTGCCGGGCCTCGGTGATCGTCCCCGTCTGCACCACGGTGACCTGTGTCTTCACCATCGCCTGCGGCACCCTCGCCTTCGGCGAACCCCTGCCCGACGCCCCCGTCCGCCTCGCCCTACGCCTCGGCGGCACGGCCCTGGCCCTAACGATCCTTGTGATCCTCCCCCGCCACGAGGACCCCCTGCGCCCCAACCACACCACCCCCGCCCTGCCCAGCCGAGCCGCCGCTGCACTGGCACCCCCTCAACCACCCCCTCAACTCCCGGCTCCAGCAGCACCGCACGCCCTCACTCCAGCGCCTCCGCGCGCGCCCATTCCGCCACCTCCGCGCACACCCGCGCTGCCGCCGTCGCCGCACACGCCCGCGCTGTCTCCGGCCCACGCGCCCGAGCCGCCACCCCGCTCGCCCAAGCCGCCGGCCCAACGCACGCCCGGCTCGTCGAACCCCCACACCCGCCCGCTTCCGAACGGCGCAGCAGCCCACCCAACGTCATCCCCAACCCCAACCCCAACTCCAACATCAAGCGCCGCGCCCAAACCCACCCCAACGTCCGGACCCAGGCCCCCGCCCGGCCCACCCCGGACCACCGGGCCACCCGTCAGAGACGGCCAACCCCTCAACACGTCAACCGGCCGTCCGGCCAAGCGATTAGGCCGCCGAAAGGGACAGCCAACGCAGGAGGATCCGCGTGACGCATGAGCGGCACAAGAGATACGAGCGATACAAGAGGTGTGAGTGATGCAAGAGATGACAGAAATGCCAGAGATGTGAGTGGCGCGAGAGGAACAAAAAGAAGTGAGAGGTGTGAGCGGTGTGAGCGGCACGAGATGCAGGAGCCGCGTCACGAGAAGCGATAGGCGCCATGAGAAGCGTCAGCCAGTCAGGGATCAGGTGCATCCCAACCTGGCCCACGACGTGGGCAGTCGGACGCGGGCCCCTTGGCGCAGCGAGCACCACCCAAGTCGATCACCAGGCAAGTCGACCATCAAGCGATTGAGAACGAGCGAGGACGAGTGAGGAAGGGGCTGATTGATCGATGGTGAGGTTGAGGATGGAGTTGGTGTGGTGGGGGTCGGCGTGGTCAAGCGAGGCGTGGACGGGAGGAGGGGCGCGTCGTGAAGGCTGATGATCCGCTGTTGGAGATCCTTGCGTGCCCGATCGACAAGGGGCCGTTGATGTTGTTGGCCTCCGAGGAAGCGCTCTACAACCCGCGGCTGCGGCGGCGCTATCCGATCCTCGACGGGATTCCGCAACTGCTGCCGTCCTCCGGTGAACAGGTCTCGGATGCTGAGCATGAGCGGCTGGTGCGCGGCGTACGGGCACGTGAGGACGAGGGGGCCCGGGTGACGTCCGGGGCGCGGACCGATTCCGGTACCAGCACCAGCACCGACCCCAGCACCGCCCCCAGCACTGACCCCAGGACCGGGACCGGGACCAAGACCTGGCCGGGAGCGGCACACGCTTCGGGGCCGGAGTCGGGGGCAGGGTCGAGGTCGGGGGCAGAGTCATGACGCTCGCGGCGCGGGTGGGGCGCTGGTTACCGGGGCGCCTGGTGTCGGCGCTGGCGGCCGGGCTCTACCCGCGGTTCGAACCGGAGTTGGGGCGGCTGGCCGACTTCTGCCCGGCCGGGGGCACGGCCGTGGACGTCGGGGGCTGGTACGGCCCGTGGACCCGGCGCCTGGCGCGGCGCGCGGACCGCGTCGTCACCGTCGAGCCCGTCCCTCACCTGGCCCGCCTGCTCGCCTCGGTCACCCCCGCGCACGTCGACGTCGTATCCGCCGCGGCCACCGACCACACCGGTTGCGCCACACTCTGGTTGCCCCCGGACGGCCGCGGCGACCGCGGCGTCTCCTCGCTCGTACGCCGCGACGTGCACTCCGTCACCCTGGACGTGCCCTGCCTCCCCCTGGACGCGCTGAAGCTCACCGCCGTCACCCTCATCAAGATCGACGTGGACGGCGGAGAACTGGCCACGCTACGCGGTGCGGCACGCACCATCGAGCGCGAACGCCCCGCGCTCTTCGTGGAGTTGGAGACCCGCATTCAACCGCTCGCGCCCGTGCTGGAGTGGACGGCCACCCGCGGATATCGCGGCTGGGTCCTGCCACGCGACCGTTGGCTGCCGCTGGCCGACTTCGATCTGTCCACCCATCAGTCCCACACCTCCCACCTCGCCGAACACGGCCTGCTGCGGCGCTCCCTCGCCCCGCACCGCCGTTACGTCAATTCCGTGCTCTTCCTCCCCGACGGCGCCCGCCCCGGCTCCGCGCACACCGCGCCGACCACCGCCTCCGCATCTCCCCCGGCCGCCATCCGCGACCATGTCCATCATGAACCCCGCCACTGACAACGACCCTCCCGCCGGCTCCGCCGCCTCCTCCGACCTGCCGGGACCGCTCGCGTTCCAACTCGTGCTGCTGCGCCGGATGGCCGACCACCACCCGACCCTCGTCGAGGACGCCCTCCGCCAACTCGGCGCCTCCCGGGCGCAGATGCGCGAGGCCAACCGCCGCTGGCAGGCCCGGATGCACAGCCCCCGGGCCCGCGCCGGCGTCCAGCCGTACCGGGCGCTGCTCGGCGCGCCCGAGGCCGTCACCACCCGCCGGATCGGCGATCTGACCTGCGAGGCGCTCACCTGGCCGGTCCCGCTCTGGCCGGATCTGCGGTTCGAAGTCCTCACCGCTCCCGGGGGCGCCGCCTGGAACGCCTGGCTCGTACGCGCACCGGGCGCCGCCGGCCCGGACCTCCGTACGACCGCGGACCTCGTCCCGTGGTCCTGCACCGTCGACGAGGTCGCCCGCGCCTTCGCCCCGGCCCGCCCGATGGAGGGCAGCGCCCCGACCCGCTGGCGCCTGGCCTGCACCGCCCCCGACCCGGACGGCGCCCCACGGGACGTCATCGCGGAGTTCACCTGGGGCCTCTACCAGCGACGGGCCGACACCAACGGGACGGCCAACGCCTGAACAGGAGGCGCAAATAAACGGGACGGGCAATATCTAAAAACGCCTAGACGCCGAGACGCCGCAACGCCCACCGGCAGCACCCACACCGGATCTCGGCAGCGAGGCAGGATTGACGGCCAGTCACATCCCACCGTGTTGCAGGCGCATCCCACCGTGTTGACGGCCAGTCACATCCCTCCGCCGAAAGCCACGGAGCGTTGCGCAGCTCCCCCCTGCCCCTCCGGCCTCCCCGCCCCAGCCCACCAAGCCACGAAGCCACCGGGCCGCTCTTCCTCCCCCTCCCCGCCACCGCGACCACCCCACCCCCACCCCTCCCCACCCCGTCTCCCGCCCCCATCCCCCGACCGGACGCGCTCAGCGCGCGGGGGCGGTTGGCGGCCCGGAGGATGGCGCACGAGCGCTCATGTGCGGGCGCTCGTAACCCAGTACCGGCCCACCGGGGACGTTCACATCGGCCCATCGGGGAGGAATCCACCATGACCATCAGCCTCGCCCAACTGCGTCGCTGCTCGGCCGCCGTCGACCTCGGCGCCGCCCGGACCAGGGTCTACGTCAAGAACCAGGGGCTGGTCGTCGACGAACCGACCGTCGCCGCGGTCAACACCCGCACCGGCTCGATGCTCGCCGTGGGCGCCCAGGCCGAGGTGATGGACGGCCGCACCCCCGACTACATCCGGGTCGTCCGGCCGGTCTCCAACGGAACGATTGTGGACATCGACATGGCCCAGCGGCTGTTGCGGCACCTGGTCGGCGACAAGCTGCGCAAGACCTGGCGGCGGCGTCCCTCCATGCGGGCCGCGGTGTGCCTCCCGTATGGCAGTGAGCCGCTGGCGCAGCGGGCGGCCGTGGAGACCCTGACCGGGCTGGGTGCCCGTCGGGTCGAGCTGGTTGACACGTTGGTCGCCGCGGCCGTGGGTTGCGGGCTCCCGGTGGAGCAGCCGGAGGCGACGATGATCGTGGTGTGTGGTGCGGGCACCACCCAGGTCGCGGTGCTCTCGCTTGGTTCGATCGTGGCCGCCGAGACCGTTCCCGTGGGCGGCAACGCCATCGACCACGCGGTGATCCAGCACCTGCGGCTGCACCACGACCTGATGCTGCCCAACCAGTCCGCGCGTCCGCTGCACCTGATGTTGTCCGGGGACGGCGAACTCGCCCCCGGCTCCACGGAGGTGCACGGGCGGGACGTGGTCAGCGGGCTCGCCCGTTCCGTGCACGTGGACACCGAGCGGGTACGGCGCGCCATCATCACCCCGCTGACGGCGATCCTGGACGGCATCGGGGCGGTGTTGCGCCGCTGCCCGCCGGACCTCGTCGCCGACCTGGGCGAACGCGGCATCATGCTGGCCGGCGGCAGCGCGCTGATTCCGGGGCTGGAGCCGATGATCCACGAGGCCACGTCGATGCCGGTGCACATCGCGGACCGGCCGGGCACCTGCGCGGTGCAGGGGCTGGGCGCCATGATCGAGGGCAAGGTGCAACCGCTGCATCTCGACCCGTTGGCGCCGTAGGCGGGGCGAGGCCCGTTACGCGGCCCGTGGGTGACGCCGCGGGAGCGCCCGGCCCGCTGGTCCGAGCCCGCTGCCGTCCGCCCCGTCGCTCACAGACTGCGGGCGTTCCAGGCGACCACCGCAGGGCGGTCGTGTTCCGTGCCCAGGACGCCGATCGCGCCGGTGCCGAAGGTGAACAGGCCGCCGGCGGCGGGCGGGAGGCCCAGGCGGCGGGCGGTCAGTACGCGCAGGAAGTGCGCGTGCGCGACCAGTGCCACATCGCCCTCGTCGGTCTCCAGGTGGGGCGCGACCAGTGCCAGTACGCGGTCGGCGCGGGCGCCGACCTCCTCGGGGGACTCCCCGGGGTGGTCGGCCGGTCCGGGCGCGACGCCGTCGTCGAAGAGGTACCAGCCGGGTCTGCTGCGGTGGATCTGGGCGGTGGTGATGCCCTCGTCCCCGCCGTAGTCCCATTCCCGCAGGTCATCGACGATCTGCGGGGTGGGGAGGCCGGCCAGTTCGGCGGTGCGCAGGGCGCGCGTCATGGGGCTGGCGTAGACCTGGGCGATCTTCCGGCCGGACAGCAGCGGCCGTAGCGCGCGGGCCTGCTCCTCGCCGTTGGCGGTGAGCGGGAGGTCGGTCCAGCTGGTGTGCCGGCCGTCGCGGCTCCACTCGGTCTCGCCGTGCCGGACCAGCAGCAGTTCGCTCATGCCGGGGGCTCGTTTCGCTCGCCCGCGCGCGGCGCGCACCCGCCGGTGGTTCGCCCGGTCACTTGCCCTGCGCCTGCTCTCCGTTGTCGCCCTGCGCCTGCTGGGCCTCGGCGACCGAGGCGCGGACCTCGTCCATGTCGAGGGCACGGGCCTGGCCGATGACGTCTTCTAGGGCTGCCTCGGGGAGGGCGCCGGGCTGGGCGAACACCGCGATGTTGTCGCGGACGATCATCAGGGTGGGGATGGAGCGGATCTCGAAGGCGGCGGCGAGTTCCGGCTCCTTCTCGGTGTTGATCTTGGCGTAGAGCAGGTCGTCGTGCTTCTCGGACGAGCGCTCGAAGACCGGCCCGAACTGCTTGCACGGGCCGCACCATTCGGCCCAGAAGTCGATCAGCACGAAATCGTTGCCGGAGACGATCTCGTCGAAGTTTTCCTTGGTGAGTTCAACGGTGCTCATAAGCGCTCCCTGCTTCCGGGGTCGGGGCCTTGGCGCGTTGTCGCTTCGGCCTTCGCGGACGGCTGTGGTGGTGTGGCTGGTTCGGTGCGGTGGCTGGTGGCGGCTCTTCGGTCGTTTTCCGGTGCGGGCCCGGTGTCGGGGTACGACGCTACGCCCCGATCGGAACGCGTCCGCACCGGCCGTGCCGACGGCGCCCGCGGGCGCCCCGGCCGGCGTCCGACATCCCGTCACACCTTCCGTAACGGGAGCAATCCATGCGGTATTCCGCACACCGGCCCTCCAAACCGTTCGGTCCGAACCGTCCCGCTCCCCTGCCCAGCCCACACCGTCCTAGACATCGCGTGGCCGACGTCACTCCGCCGCGGCGCGTGCGCCCCCTGCGACCACCGTCCGCCCCCTTCCGCACGCCCGGCCCGGCCCGCCGTCGCGCCCTACGATGGACGGGGGGCCGCCCGGAAGGAGGCGCGGTCGTATGGAGACGCGCGTCGATGAGATCGCCGACGGGATCTACCGGATCTCCACCTTCGTTCCCGATGCGGCCGGGCCGGCGGGCTTCACGTTCAACCAGTTCCTCATCGATGCGGAGGAACCGCTCCTCTTCCACACGGGCATGCGGCACCTCTTCCCGAGGGTTTCGGAGGCCGTGGGGCGGATCGTGCCGGTGGACCAGTTGCGCTGGCTGGCGTTCGGGCACATGGAGGCCGACGAGTGCGGGGCGATGAACGCGTTCCTGGCCGCGGCCCCGCGCGCCGAGGTGGCGCACGGCCTCCAGGGGTGCCTGGTCTCGCTGAACGACCTCGCCGACCGGCCGCCGCGCCCGTTGGCGCACGGCGAGACGCTCGACCTGGGTGGCAAGGAGGTGCTCCGGCGCCGGGTGCTGCACCTCAACACCCCGCATGTGCCGCACAATTGGGAGGCGCGGGTGCTGTTCGAGGAGACCACGGGCACGCTGCTGTGCGGCGACCTGTTCACCCAGCTCGGCAACGGCCCGCCGGTCACCGATCACGACCTGGTGGAGCCGGCGTTGGCCGCGGAGGAGGCGTTCCGCCAGACGTCGTGTCTGACGGCGGCGGTGGAGACCATGCGGTCGTTGGCGCACCTCGCCCCGCGGACGCTGGCGGTGATGCACGGCTCGTCGTACTACGGTGACGGGGCGGCGGCGCTGCGCGCGTTGGCCGACGGCTATGCGGAGCGGTTCAGTCCGGAGGTGACCTTCGCCGCCCGTCCGAGCGTCCTCGCCGGCGCCAACGCCCCGCGAGGCTGAGCTGTGACGCGGCGCCCGTCGGCCGGCTCGTCCGGGGGCCGACGGAACGTCGCGGGGCCTGCGTCGTGGTGCGAAGTGGTCTGCGGCGACAGCTAGCATCGCTGAAGAGACCGCCAAGAACGGAGTGTTCATCTGTGCGTCAGCTGCGCGTAGGCGTCGCCATCTTGACCATGGGAAACCGCCCCGCCGAACTCCGGGACCTGCTGGATTCGGTGGCGAAGCAGGATCTCCCCGCGACGCACATCGTGGTCGTCGGCAACGGTTCGCCGCTGCCGCCGCTGCCCGAGGGCGTGACCGGCGTCTCGCTCAGCGAGAACCTTGGCGTCTCCGGTGGCCGGAACGTCGCCCTGGACGAGCTGCGCAAGCTGGGTGACCTGGACGTGGTGGTCGATCTGGACGACGACGGGCTGCTGATCAGCACGGACGTCTTCAGCCGGCTCGCGGAACTGTACGCGAGCGACCGGGAGTTGGGGATCGTCAGCTTCCGCATCGCCGACGAACTGGGCCGCACCCAGCGCCGCCACGTCCCGCGCCTGCGGGTCGGTGATCCGCAACAGGGCGGGCTGGTCACGACGTTCCTGGGCGGCGGGCACGCGCTCTCCGTCCCGATGCTGGACCGGGTCGGCGGCTGGCCGGACGAGTTCTTCTACGCCCACGAGGAGACCGATCTGGCCTGGCGGGCGTTGGACGACGGCTGGCGGATCCGTTACGCGCCGGAGCTCGTGCTCCAGCACCCGTATACCTCGCCGACCCGGCACGCGGTCTACCACCGGATGGTCGCGCGCAACCGCGTCTGGCTGGCGAAGCGCCATCTGCCGGCCGTCCTCGTCCCCGTGTACCTCGGTGTCTGGGCGGCGCTGACGGCCGTCCGCAGCCGCTCGGTGGCGGGCCTGCGGGCCTGGGCCGCGGGCTTCGCCGAGGGTGTCCGCACGCCGTGCGGCCGCCGCCGCCCGATGCGCTGGCGCACGGTGTGGCGCATGACGCGCCTGGGCCGCCCGCCGATCATCTAGCCGGCGCCGGCGGTTCCGCGGGGCCGTGGCTGCGGGCTCCGTGGCCAAGTGGGCGTCCCCGGCGGGGATTTCGGGACCTCGCCGCCCACCGGGCGTTGCGGGCCCCGCTCTTCGGGCGCGCCCACTGTCCGACGGCGCCGGAATCGACGCCCCGGCCGGCGGAACCGCCCAGCGCCCCGACACGCACCTGACGGCGCCCCAGCCACCCCGGAAGTCCCCCTGCGGTCTCGCGGGGCGCGACATCGCCGCACAGGCGCGCCTGGCACTCGCGGACACCTGCCCGTGGGCCAGGGGGAGGCGCTCGCCCCCTGTAGCCCCCTCGTTTGTAGCCATCGTTCCCGATCGCAACGCAAAGACGGTGGTCACCGCTTCGTGCGATGACCACCGTCTTGGTGTTTGCGCAGGCACAAGGTTTCTGCGCCGGGGTCCGTGGTGGGGCGGGTGGGACTCGAACCCACGGCCGACGGATTATGAGTCCGCTGCTCTAACCGGCTGAGCTACCGCCCCTCACGGCGCGTCGCGCACATTTGTGCGCGCCGTCTGCCGCAGCATAGCCGCTCATACGATCTGCTGCCCGTGCGGGCTGCCGTCGGGCGACCTTGCACGCCCAAGAGGACTGGGATCAGGCGGGATTCGGTTCCCGAACGCAAGAAAAAGGACCCCTTCCGGGGTCCTCGTTCCTCTGCTCCCCCGACTGGACTCGAACCAGTAACCCTCCGGTTAACAGCCGAATGCTCTGCCAATTGAGCTACAGGGGATTGAGCTCCCCCGACTGGACTCGAACCAGTAACCTGCCGGTTAACAGCCGGCTGCTCTGCCAATTGAGCTACAGGGGATTGCTCTGCTTGCCTCGAATGCATCGCTGTCCGGGGCTCCGGACGGCGTGCGCTCGCTGCGACACATACATTAGCGCAAGCAGGGGGGTGCTCCGCCAATCGGTACCGCCACCAGGTCTTCCGCGGGTGGTCCGGTGCCGGTCGGCAGGTGCCCAGCCCGGCGTCGGTGCCGGCCGGCACCGACGGGATCGAGCGGCAAGGGAAAGGTGGAGCGATGCGCTACCGGCTCACGTTCGTCGCGGGACTGGCGGTGGGTTACGTGCTCGGCACCCGGTCCGGGCGGGAGCGGTACGAGCAGCTCCGGAAGGGGGCGCAGCGGATCGCGCAGAACCCGGCGGTGCGGAACACCGCCGAGGCGGCGGCGCTGGGCGGGCGGCAGGTCGCGTCGAAGGCGTTCGCGACGGTGTCGGAGAAGGTCGGGGACCGGTTGCCGGGGCCGGTGGCGGAGCGGGTGCGGTCGCTGCGGGAGCAGCGGGCGGCCGACGAGGACGAGTGGGGCACCAGCAATACGTGAGTTCGGGGGGCGGTGGGCAAACCCTGGCGCTCTCCTCACGGTCGGCATGGGGCATCATCTGGGGCCATGGGGATAGTCGCCGGGTTGGACAGTTCGTCCGAGAGCACACGGATCGTCGTCTGCGATGCGGACACGGGTGCCGTCATCAGGCAGGGGTACGCGCCGCACCCCGTGGAGAAGGGGCCGGAGGTCGATCCGCAGGCGTGGCTGATGTCACTCGGGGAGGCCGCGGGGAACGGGCTGCTGGAGGGTGTGCAGGCCATCGGGGTCTCGGCGCAGCAGGGTGGCCTGGTGGCGTTGGACGTCGAGGGCGATCCGGTGCGGCCGGCGCTGGTGGGCAACGACAAGCGGGCGCAGAGCGCGGCGGCTGACCTGGTGGATGCGCTGGGTGGGCGGGCCGCGTGGGCGCAGGCCGTGGGGGCGGTGCCGCAGGCGCAGCACCCGGTGACGAAGTTGCGGTGGTTGGCGCGGAACGAGCCGGCGCAGGCGGCGCGGATCGCGGAGGTGATGCAGCCGCACGACTGGTTGGCGTGGCAGTTGCTGGGGCGGCCGGCGCGGCGGACCACGGATCGGGGCGGGGCCTCGACGACCGGGTACTGGTCGGCGGCGAGCGGCGCTTACCGGCCGGATCTGGTGGAGCTGGCACTGGGGCACCAGGTGCGGCTGCCGGAGGTGCTGGGGCCGTCGGGGACGGCGGGGTTCACGCCGGAGGGGCTGCTGATCTCGGCGGGGACCGGCGAGACGATGGCGGCGGCCTTCGGGCTGGGCGTCGGGGTGGGCGATGCGGTGGTGTCGCTGGGAGCCTCGGGGTCGGTGTTCGCCATCCACGAGGAGGCGTTGGCGGATCCGAGCGGGACGATCACCTCGTTCGCGGACGCGACCGGGCGGCATCTGCCGGTGGTGCACACCACCAACGCGGTGCGGGTGCTGCGCGGGACGGCTCAGATGCTGGGGACGGATCTGGCGGGGCTGTCGGAGTTGGCGCTTGAGTCGTCGCCGGGGGCGTACGGGATGGTGATGCTGCCGTATCTGGAGGGCGAGCGGACGCCTCATCTGCCGCACACCGCGGGCTCGTTGCACGGGATGCGGCGGGAGAGCATGAAGCCGGAGCATCTGGCGCGGGCGGCCGTGGAGGGCATGCTGTGCGGGCTCGCGGACGCGTTGGACGTGCTGCGCGGGCGGGGTGTGGCGGTGCGCCGGGTGTTCCTGTTGGGGGCGGCGGCGGAGTTGGGGGCGGTGCAGGCGGCCGCGCCGGGGTTGTTCGGGGCGCAGGTCGTGGTGCCGCAGCCGGCGGAGTACGCGGCGCTGGGCGCGGCCCGGCAGGCGGCGTGGGCGTGGCAGGTGGCGCACGCCGGTGGCGAGGGCGGTGCGGGGCACCCGGAGCCGCCGCGGTGGCCGGCGGCGGCGAGCCAGGTCTTCGAGCCGGGTGACGAGCTGCCGGTGTGGCAGGCCGTGCGGCAGCAGTACGTGGCGGTGCGGGACGAGACGCATCCGGGGGCGTTCCAGCGGGAGGGCTGAAGCGGCCCGGCGGCCGGTCAGTCGAGGTAGCCGCGGAGCTGGTCGGCGAAGGCGTGGTCGCGGAGTTTGCCGAGGGTCTTGGACTCGATCTGGCGGATGCGTTCGCGGGTGACGCCGAAGATCCGGCCGATCTCCTCCAGGGTGCGGGGGCGGCCGTCGACGAGGCCGTAGCGGAGCTGGACGACCTTGCGTTCGCGTTCGGCGAGGGTGGAGAGGACCGCGTCGAGGTGTTCGCGCAGCAGCAGGAACGCGGCGGTCTCGACGGGTGAGGCGGCGTCGCCGTCCTCGATGAGGTCGCCGAGGGCGACGTCGTCCTCCTCGCCGACGGGGGCGTGCAGGGAGACCGGTTCCTGGGCCAGCCGCAGGACGTCGGTGACGCGCTCGGGGGTGAGGCCGAGGTGGGCGGCGACCTCTTCGGGGGTGGGTTCGTAGCCGCGTTCTTGGAGCATGCGGCGTTGGACGCGGACGACGCGGTTGATCAGTTCGACGACGTGGACGGGGACGCGGATGGTGCGGGCCTGGTCGGCCAGTGCGCGGGACATGGCCTGGCGGATCCACCAGGTCGCGTAGGTGGAGAACTTGTAGCCGCGGGCGTAGTCGAACTTCTCGACGGCGCGGATCAGGCCGAGGTTGCCCTCCTGGACGAGGTCGAGCATGGTCAGGCCGCGGCCGACGTAGCGCTTGGCGACGGAGACCACCAGGCGGAGGTTGGACTCGATCAGGCGGCGCTTGGCGATGCGGCCGCGGACGACCAACGTGTCGAGGTCGTGGGCGAGTTGGGAGTCGAGGTCGGGGGTGTGGGTGAGTTTCTCCTCGGCGAACAGGCCGGCCTCGACGCGGCGGGCGAGGTCGACCTCCTCGGCGGCGGTGAGCAGGGGGATCCGGCCGATTTCGCGGAGGTATTGGCGGAAGAGGTCGGAGGAGGGGCCGCCGGTGTCGGGGCGGGGGGTGGGGTCGGCGGGTTCGGTGGGGTCCTCGGTGGCCGTGGTGTCGGTGGCGTCGGTGGGTTCGTCGGTCGCCGTGATGTCTCCGTCGTCCCGTGCGTCTTTGGCGTCCGGTGGGGCGGTGGGGTCGGGCGGTTCCTGGGCGGGCTCCTCGGTGAGGAGTTCGGCGGCCGGGGGTTCGGGCTGCTGGGGCACGGTGACCGGCACGGTCAGGAGGCCGGTATCGGGTGGTGCGGTCGGTGCGCCGCCGGCAGGTGCGGCGGAGAGGGTCCGGGTCTGCACGGGGGCGACCTCCAGGATGATCGCGGCGGGGGCGGCACGAGGACCGGGGCGGAGGCGACCGAGCCAGCCGCGTCCGCCCCACGTCATGAGCGGCTGCGCGGGGCTCACGGACCGCACGGCGGGGCGTGCGGGCGGATGCGCCGCGCTCCGGGACGTGAGGCACCGCTCCTCAGTGTGGAGTACGACACGTGGCCGCACGAGGGGCGTGCGAGCACTTTTTGAGTCCGGTCCGTGACCGGTTCGCTACCCGGAGGTTCCGGGCGGGGAGTAAGGGGCCCGGGGTGTGGGTGGGGCGGGAGGAACTGGGGCCTGGCGCACGGGTCTTGGCCGGTCCGCACCTGGTCCTCGGGCTGGCCCGGGCCTGTCCGAGGGGTCAGGGTCTAGAGGGCGGCGGCGCCGCGCTCGCGGAGGGTCTGGCCGTACTGCTGGAGGACCCAGGCTTCCTTGTGGACGGCGGCGGCGCCCTCGTGGTCGCCCTGGAGCTCGCAGCGGCGGGCGGCGCCCTCCAGGCTGGCGATGCGGGCGTCGACGGCGGCGATGCGGACGCGCACCAACTGCTCGCCGGCGTAGGCCAGATCGGGGTCGCGGCGGGTGTGCAGCGGCTCGACGGAGAGCTCGGTGATCATGGAGCGGATGGTGTCGTCGGGGGCGGCGTCCATGATGCGGGCGGTGTAGTCGGCGTCCGCAGCCGCTGCCCCGCCGGCCTCCTGGATGCACTGGCGGACCACGGCGTACGGGGGCGCGGTGAACTCGTCGGCACCGTAGGCGTCGAAGGTGGGGGCGACCAGGTCGGGGCGCTGGAGGGCCAGCTTGAGCAGCTCGCGCTCGACCATGCGGGCGGGGCTGCGGAGGTTGAGGGCCGGGCCGCGCTGCTGGGTGGTGGGGGCGGGCGCGCTGGGGCCGGCGGGGCCGCGGGCGGCGGTGCGGGCGGGGGCCTGGGGGGATCGGTCGTCGCGGCTGCGGGCCAGGCCGCGCACCCGGCGGACGATGGCCTGCTCCTCGGCCTGGCTGGTGATGCCCACGAGGCCGACGAGACGGATGGCGTAACGGTCGCGCAGGCCGCGGTCCTTGATGGCGGCGACGACCGGGACGGCCTCCTCGACGGCGGCGATCCGGCCCTCCTCGGTGTCGAGGTTGTAGCGACTCACGATGGAGCGCAGGGCGAAGGCGAAGAGCGGGGTGCGGGACTCGACGAGGGCGGCGACGGCGTGGTCGCCCTCGGCCAGCCGCAGGTCGCAGGGGTCCATGCCGCCCGGGGAGATAGCGATGGAGGTCTCGGCGGCGAACTTCTGGTCGTCCTCGAAGGCGCGCAGGGCGGCCTTCTGGCCGGCGGCGTCGCCGTCGAAGGTGAAGACCACCTCGGAGCCGGAGTTGTCCATCAGGAGCCGGCGGAGGATCTTGATGTGGCCCTCGCCGAAGGCGGTGCCGCAGGTGGCGATGGCGGTGGTGACGCCGGCGAGGTGGCAGGCCATGACGTCGGTGTAGCCCTCGACGACCACCGCGCGGTTGGTCTTGGCGATCTCCTTCTTGGCGAGGTCGATGCCGTACAGGACCTGGGACTTGCGGTAGAGCGGGGTCTCGGGGGTGTTGAGGTACTTGGGGCCGTTGTCGTCGTCGCGCAGCTTGCGGGCGCCGAAGCCGACGACCTCGCCGGAGATGTCGCGGATCGGCCACATCAGGCGGCCGCGGAAGCGGTCGATGGGGCCGCGGCGGCCCTCCTGGGCGAGGCCGGAGAGGACCAACTCCTTGTCGCTGAAGCCGCGGCCGCGCAGGAAGCGGGTGAGGTGGTCCCAGCCGGCGGGGCTGTAGCCGACGCCGAAGTGTGCGGCGTGGGCCTGCTCGAAGCCGCGCTCGGCGAGGAACCTGCGGGCGATCTCGGCCTCGGGGCTGTCGAGTTGCTCGGTGTAGTACTGGGCGGCGGCCTTGTGGGCCTCGACGAGGCGGGTGCGCTCGCCCTGCTGGCGGCCGGGGGTGTAGCCGCCCTCCTCGTAGCGGAGGGTGATGCCGGCCTGGGCGGCGAGGCGCTCGATGGTCTCGGCGAACGAGAGGTGGTCGACCTTCATGATGAAGTCGACGGTGTCGCCGCCCTCCTGGCAGCCGAAGCAGTGGTAGAGCCCCTTGGCGGGGCTGACGTGGAAGGAGGGGGACTTCTCGTCGTGGAAGGGGCACAGGCCCTTGAGATTGCCACCGCCGGCGTTGCGGAGCTGGAGGTACTCGGACACGACGGCGTCGATCGGGACCGCGTCCCGCACCGCCTTCACATCGTCATCGTTGATCCTGCCTGCCACGGGTGAATTCTACGGGGGAGGTACGACAGCTCCCGGCGGGCGAGCCCCTGGCGGATCCTCGTGGGCGGTGGTGCGGCTCAGCCGAGCAGTTCCAGGAAGCGCGGCAGGCCGATGTTGCCGCCGGAGACGAGCACGCCGGTGCGGGCCGGAACGGGGTCCAGACGGCCGGCGAGCAGGGCGGCGAGGCCGGTGGCGCCGCTGGGCTCGATGACGATCTTGAGGCGTTCGAAGGCGAAGGCCATGGCGGCGCGGATCTCGTCGTCGGTGACCAGGACCACGGAGTCGACCAGGCGCTGGTTGATCGGGAAGGTCAGTGCGCCGGGGGTGTCGACGGCCTGGCCGTCGGCGATGGTGCGGGGCACCGGGATGGTGACGCGGTGGCCGGCGGCCAGGGAGCGGCGGGTGTCGTCGCCGGCCTCGGGCTCGACGCCGATCATGCGGATGCCGGGGGCCAGGGCGGTGGCGGCGGTGGCGCAGCCGGCCATCAGCCCGCCGCCGCCGACGGGCACCAGGAGGGCGTCGAGCGGGCCGGTCTCCTCGATGAGTTCCAGGGCGGCGGTGCCCTGTCCGGCGATGACGTGCGGGTGGTCGTACGGGGGGATCAGGGTCAGGCCGCGCTCCTGGGCGATGCGGCCGCTGACGGCGGCGCGGTCCTGGGTGTAGCGGTCGTAGGCGACGATCTCGGCACCGTAGCCGGCGGTGGCGTCCCGTTTGCTGCGCGGGGCGTCTTCCGGCATCACGAGGACGGCGTGGGTGCCCAGTTCGCGGGCGGCGAGGGCGAGGGCCTGGGCGTGGTTGCCGGAGGAGTGGGCGACGACGCCGCGGGCCCGTTGCTCGGGGGTGAGGCGGGCCAGGGCGTGGTAGGCGCCGCGGAACTTGAAGGCGCCGACGCGCTGGAAGTTCTCGCACTTGAGGAACGCCTCGGTGCCGGTGCGTGCGTCGAGGGTGCGAGAGCGCAGCACCGGGGTGCGGTGGGCCACGCCCGCCAGCCGCCGGGCGGCGTCCCGGACGTCGTCGAGGGTGACGGCCGGGGCGCCGGTGTCGTCGGCCACCGGTTGGTCGCTGCCAGCGGGACCGGTGGGACGGGTGGGGCCTTCGCTCATGCGGTCACGTTACGGGACCAGGGAGGGCAGCGGAACGGTCGGATCGGCCAGCTTGTCGGGGTCCAACGGGGCGCCGGCGCGGATCAGTTGCTGGATCGGCCCGGCGACGTCCCAGACGTTGACGTTCATGCCGGCCAGCACGCGGCCCTGGTGGAGCCAGAAGGCGATGAACTCCCGCTTGCCGACGTCGCCGCGGCAGACGACCTGGTCGTAGGAGCCGGGCGGGGCGTAGCCGGAGTACTCCATGCCGAGGTCGTACTGGTCGGAGAAGAAGTACGGGACGCGGTCGTAGCTGATGTCCTGGCCGAGCATGGCGCGGGCGGCCGCCGGGCCGCCATTGAGGGCGTTGGCCCAGTGCTCGACGCGCAGCCGGGTGTCGAGCAGGGGGTGGTCGGCGGCGGCCGCGTCACCGGCGGCGTAGATGTACGGGTCGGAGGTGCGCAGGGCGGCGTCGACGGCGATGCCGCCGCCGTCGGCGCGGTCGACGACGGCGAGGCCGGCCTGTTCGGCCAGGGCGGTGCGGGGGGCCGCGCCGATGGCGGCGAGCACGTCGTGGGCGAGGTGTTCCTCGCCGTCGTCGGTGCGGACCGAGACCACCATGCCGTCCTGGCCGACGATCTCGGTCAGGCGCGCGCCGAAGTGGAAGCGGACGCCGTGTTCGCTGTGCAAGTCGGTGAACAGGGCGCCGAGTTCGGGCCCGAGGATGCCGTGCAGGGGCGTCGGCTCGGGCTCGATGATGGTGACCTCGGCGCCGTAGGTGCGGGCCGCGGCGGCGACTTCGAGGCCGATCCAGCCGGCGCCGGCGATGACGAGGTGGCCGTTGTCGCGGCCCAGGGAGGCGAGCACGCCGCGGAGCCGTTCGGCGTGGGCGAGGCGGCGGAGGTGGTGCACGCCGGCCAGGCCGGTGCCGGGGATGTCCAGGCGGCGGGGTTCGGCGCCGGTGGCCAACAGCAGCTTGTCGTAGGCGATCAGGGTGCCGTCGCCCAGGCGGACGGTGCGGCCCGCGGGGTCCAAGTGGACGGCGGGCTGGCCCAGGTGGAGCTCGATCCGGGCCTGGGCGTAGAAGGCCGGTTCATGGACGAAGACGCTGTCCCGCTCCTCCTTGCCGAGCAGGTACCCCTTGGACAGCGGGGGGCGCTCGTAGGGGTGGTCGCGCTCATCACAGATGAGGATCACCCGGCCGGTGAAGCCTTCCGCGCGGAGCGTCTCCGCGGCCTTGGCCCCGGCCAGTCCACCCCCGACGATGACGAACGTCTGGTGTGCGTCGACCACTTGCTTCCTCCTCGTTGCGGTGCCGTACGTCCGCGTCCGTGAACGCCCCCGTTGCTGCCCCCGTTGGTGCCCCCCGTATGCGCTGCCCCCGTTTCCTCCTCGCTTCCTTGACGCATCGCCTCGGTGGTGTGTCACTTCTTTGCCGTGTCACTGCCTTGCCGTGTCACTGCCTTGATGCGTCGGACGGTTTTCGGGTTCCGTTGCGCCGGTGCGTGGACGAGGGTCCCGCACGGAGCGTGAGGGGGGAAGAGGGGCCGCCCCCCAAGGGTCACCCTGGGTTGCCCTAAGCGTTACCAGGGGGACGTGTGAGGCGGGCGTGAAGACTACGCGCCGAGGCGTCGGTGAGCGCGGCGATCTGGTCGATCACGGCGCGCATCCGGGCGGTGTCGTCGCCGGCCGCCTCGAACAGTGAACGGAACTGTGGGTCAAGGCCGTCGGGGGCGCGGGCGAGCAGCGCCTCGGCGAGTTCGGCGATCACCACGCGCTGGTCGGCGCGGAGCGCTTCCTGGTCCGGGCGCTGTATGACGTAGCGGTCGGCGACGGCCTTGAGAACGGCGCATTCCAGCCGGGTTTCGGCCGGAACCACCAGCTCGGCGGCGTACCGGGTGAGCCGTTCAGCGGCTCCCCCGGGGCCCGTTCGGCTTCCGGGGGGTCCGAAGCGGTCCCGGGTGGCGCTCTCGGCGGCCAGGCAGAAGCGGCCGATGAGTTGGCTGGTGGCGTCCTTGAGGCGGGCCTGGGCGAGCGCGGTGCCGTCGTAGCCGTGCGGCCACCAGTCCTGGTCCAGGAGGCGGTCCAGGGCGGCGGCGAGGGCCGCCTCGTCGGCGCCGGGGGCGTAGCGCTCCGCGGCGAGGGCGAAGATCTCGGCGCGCTCGGGGTCGGCGAGCAGGACGTTGGGGTCCAAGTGGCCGGCGTGCAGGCCGTCCTCGACGTCGTGCACGGAGTAGGCGACGTCGTCGGACCAGTCCATGACCTGCGCCTCGAAGCTGCGGGCGGCGCTCGGGGCGCCCTGCCGGAACCAGGCGAACACCGGCAGGTCGTCGGCGTAGACACCGAACTTGGTGGCACTCGGCCCGTCGGGGTGGCCGCCGCGCGGCCAGGGGTACTTGGTGGCGGCGTCCAGGGTGGCGCGGGTGAGGTTGAGCCCGACGCTGACGGGGGCGCCGCCGTCCGGGGCGGGCACGAACCGCTTGGGCTCCAAACGGGCCAGCAGGCGCAGCGATTGGGCGTTGCCCTCGAAGCCGCCGCAGGGCGCGGCGATCTCGTTGAGGGCCTGTTCGCCGTTGTGCCCGAAGGGCGGGTGGCCGAGGTCGTGCGCCAGACAGGCGGCCTCGACCAGGTCCGGGTCGCAGCCGAGGGCGGCGCCCAGTTCGCGGCCCACCTGGGCGCACTCCAGGGAGTGCGTCAACCGGGTGCGCGGGCTGGCGTCCCAGTCCGGGGTGGCGCTGCCGGGGGTGACGACCTGGGTCTTGCCGGCGAGGCGGCGCAGCGCCGCGGAGTGCAGGACCCGGGCGCGGTCGCGCTGGAAGGCGGTGCGGCCGGGGCGCTTGTCCCGTTCGGGGACCCAGCGTTCGGCGTCCGCGGCGGTGTAGCCGGGGAACTGCGCGCGCGGGTGGTGGCCGCCGTTGGGCCCGGTGACCGATGGTGTGCCCGTCATACAGCGACGGTAGCTCTCCCTACGCCCTCGATGTCGGATCCGGTACGCGCGCAGCACCCGGTCATGACGGTGCAATACGGGACAGGGCGGAAGGGGCGGACCCTCGGGGCGCTAGGGGCGCCGTACCGGGGACGGCCCGGCACGGCGCTCCCCAACCGCTCAGTGGGCGTCGAGTTCCTTCAGGTACGCGGCGCGGGTCTCGTCGTCCAGGAAGGACGCCTCGAAGGAGTTGCGGGCGAGCGTCCGCAGGGTCTCCTGGTCCAGGGCGAGGGCGTCCCGTACGGCGGTGAAGTTGTCGTCGGCGTAGCCGCCGAAGTACGCGGGGTCATCGGAGTTGAGGGTGACCAGCAGTCCGGCGTCGAGCATGGCGGGCAGCGGGTGGTCGGCGAGGTCGTCGACGACCCGCAGCCGGACGTTGGACAGCGGGCAGACGGTGAGCGGGGTCCGCTCGGCGACCAGGCGGGCGACCAGGCGCTCGTCTTCCATGCAGCGCACCCCGTGGTCGACGCGGTCCACCTTGAGCAGGTCCAGCGCCTCCCAGACGTAGGACGCGGGACCCTCCTCGCCGGCGTGCGCGACGCACTTGAGGCCGGCCTCCCGGGCCAGCGCGAAGACCTCCTGGAACTTCGACGGCGGGTGGCCGACCTCGGCGGAGTCCAGGCCGACGGCGGTGATCCGGTCCAGGTAGGGGCGGGCCGCCTCGAAGGTCTCCAGGGCCGAGTCGGCGCTCTCGTCGCGCAGGAAGCACATGATGAGCCGGGTGGTGATGCCGTAGGTCTCGGGGGCTTCGTCCAGGGCCCGGGTCAGGCCGCGGACGACCGTCCCGATCGGGACGCCGCGGGAGGTGTGCGCCTGCGGGTCGAAGAAGATCTCGGCGTGCCGCACGCCCTGTTCCTTGGCGCGGGCCAGGTAGGCGTGCGCGAGGTCGGCGAAGTCGTCCTCGGTGCGCAGCACCTCCATCAGCGCGTAGTAGAGGTTGAGGAACGACTGGAGGTCGGCGAAGGAGTAGGCGCGGCGCAGCTCGTCCTCGGTGGCGTAGGGGAGGGTGACGCCGTTGCGGGCGGCGAGCGCGAAGGCCAGGCCGGGCTCCAGGGTGCCCTCGATGTGGAGGTGCAGTTCGGCCTTGGGCAGGGGGCGGTGGGCGGCGGTGCTCGGGGGGTTGGAGGCCACGGGGTGACACCTGTTCTGCTGTGCTGCGGGGCGGGTTGGCGCCTCGGCCGTGCGAAGCGGCGCGTTCCCTTGAGGGGAACGGGGCGCCCGTACGGGACGAGTTGTCCAGGTTATCCGGGGGTCTGCGGGGCGGTGCGGCCGGTCCAGCGGCCGTCGGCGAGCGGGGTGCCGGTGGTGCGCAGGCGGGTGGCGAGCGGTTCGCCGGCCAGGTAGACCCAGGCGCGCGCGGTCCGGCCGTCGGGGCGGACGGCCTCGGTGGCGACCCGTTCGTAGAGGTTGCCGGCGCCGACGGGGGTGCCGGGGGTGTAGCCCTCCAGGAGGTCCAGCGCGGACCGGACGGCCTCGTAGTCGGCGGGGCGGGGGTGGATCAGGGTGCCGTGCACCACGGCGTCGGCGGGGCCGGCCGTGGCGTAGGGGTATCCGGGGCCCTCGTAGAGCAGCGCGCCCGTGATGCGGGCCGGTTCCTCGGCGGCGGTCCGGCCGCGCAGGGTGCGGCCGTAGTTGGCCTCGCCGGGGCGCAGCGTCCCGTAGACGAAGAACGGCAGGCGCTCGGCCTCGGTGGTCATCGCGGGTCCTCCACGGGCGGTGCGGTGTGACGTTGCCGACGGCGTCTCTCACCAGGGACGCCCGCACTGCAACCATGCCAGCCCGCACCACGTCGCAGCTTGCGGGAAGCGAGCACGGACGGTTTCGGTGCGGCCGGAGCCGGGGAACGGGGGCAGGACATGCAGGGGTTGCGGGCGCGCCTGGGGTGGATACGGCGGATGCGGCTGCCGCGGACCCGGCGGGGGCAGCGCCGGGCGTTCCAGGCGGTGGTGGCGCTGTCGGTGCTCGCGCTGCTGCCGGCAACCTGGTTGAACGCCACCGCGGGCGCGCGCGTGCGGACGGTCGCCGATGTCCCGGCCGCTCCGGTGGCGGTGGTGTTCGGCGCCGGCCTGTGGAACGGCGAGCCGTCGCCGTACCTCGCCGACCGGCTGGACGCCGCGGCCCGCCTCTACCGGGCCGGCACGGTCCGCGCGGTCCTGGTCACCGGCGACAACGGCCGCACCGACTACGACGAGCCGGACGCGATGCGCGGCTATCTGGTGCGGCACGGCGTCCCGGCGCGGAAGATCGTCGGCGACTACGCGGGCTTCGACACCTGGGACTCCTGTGCGCGCGCCCACCGCGTCTTCGGGGTGGACCGCGCGGTGCTGGTCAGCCAGGGCTTCCACATCCGGCGGGCGCTGGCGCTGTGTGCGGCCGCCGGGATCGACGCGTACGGCGTCGGGGTCGCCGCCAAGCACGATGTGACCTGGGCGTACGGCGGGGTGCGGGAGATCCTCGCGGCGGGCAAGGCGACCGCGGAGGCGGTGCTGCGGCCCGATCCGCACTTCCTCGGCCCCAAGGAGAACGGCCTGGCGGCGGCGCTCCGTTAGGGCACCACCGCCAGGCCGTCCGCCTCTGGCGCGCGGGACGACAGGGCCTAGTAGTCGTCCTCCTCCTCGCGGCCGCGGGCCTTGCTGGCGCGGTCGTAGAGGCTGAGGATCTCCTTGCCGAAGTACGGGCTGTAGGAGGTCCGGTCGCTGTGCGGGCCGCGCGGGCCACCGCCGTTGACGCCGCCGATGACGCCGATGACCCGGCCGGTGTGGGTGCGCGGGTTGTAGCCGGCGATCCAGGGGCTGCCGGAGGTGCCGCCGTAGAACCCGTTGCACTCCATTTGGAGTTGGCGGGTGCCCGCCAGGCGCCGGGTGGTGGTGGCGCAGCGCACCGCCCGGTCCTCGGGGTCGCTGTGGACGCTGGGGTAGCCGATGACGCTGACCTGGTTGCGGTAACCGGGCGTCTTGGTCAGGACGTTGGCGCCGGTGACCTCCTCGATGTGCCGGCCGGAGTCGTCCGGGGCGACGGTGGCGAAGGCGAAGTCGAGGTCGGCGCCGTTGCCGTCGGTGGCCCGGTCCGAGTAGGCGTAGGTGTCCTCGATGGCCCACACCCCGTAGGGCTGGCCGTCCTCCCCGGACTGGTACTGGGGGACGAACGCGGCGCGCGCGCCCGGGTTGCAGTGCCCGGCGGTGAGCAGCAGGTTGCCGTGCGGGCTGTGCACCACGCTGGCGGTGCAGTGGTGTTCGCGGGCGTCGCCGTCGACGGAGAACAGCACGCCGACGGACGGGATGCCGTCGAAGTGCTCGGCGGTCGGGGCCCGTTGAGAGGACGCGGCGGCCGCGGCGGTGCCGCGCGCGGGCGGGGCCGCGTGCGCCATCCGCCGGGGCGTCCAGAAGGCCGCGGCGTCCTTGCTGGTCCAGGTGGCGCGCGGGCGGGACTGGTGGCTGTGGGCGGACTGGACGCCCGGCGCCCCCGGTTCGGTCTCGGCCGCGTGGCCCGCCGGGGAGGTGGCGAGGCCGAAGGCCATGCCCAGGGCGACGGTTACCGCCCTGGTCCGCCGGCGCGTCCGGCACTGTGCTCTGCTCGGCACGTCAGCTCGTCTCCTTCACGACCCAGGCGAGGTACCCGGCGCCCCCGTGGGTGACCGGGGTGGCGATGATCTCCGGGGTGTCGTAGTCGTGCGCGTCGAGGAGGTACGCCTCCAGGGCCGGGTAGCGCGCGCTCGCCGTCTTGAACAGCACCTGCCACTCCTGGTTGGTCTCCACGGCGCCGTTCCAACGGAACACCGAGGTGACCGGCGCGCTGATCTGGGCGCAGGCGGCGAACCGGCCCTCGATGGCGCCGCGCGCCAGCCGCTCGGCCTTCTGCTCGCTGTCGATGGTCGTCATGACGGTCAGAAACCGCGCCGATGGCCCGTCCGGTGTGGGAGCGGCGGCGGGGGGTTCGTTCAGGGCGGTGGGGTCGGCCACGGTCACACAGCCTTCGTCGGTGGGGGGACTGCGGGTCGCACGGTGTCGTTCTCCAGCCCGTCGATCTTTCAATCTTTCGATCAAGGGATCTTTCCGCATCGTACGGACCGCGATGATCAACGGGCGTACGGCGGGCCGCCGTAGGCGGGCAAGCACCCGGACGTCCCATCGGGCCCGGGGTGTGGGTGGCCGGTTCGTGGCCGCCCCGGTTGCGCCGTGCGGGGCACGGAGAACGATGGAGGAGGAGGCCCGCCGCCGACCCGCTCGCAGCCCGGTCCGCATCCGAAAGGCGCGCGCCATGGTGAACCTCGACACCCTCGTCCGCGACCAGCTCGACGACGCCAGGGCCTCGGCCCACGGACGCAGCGCCCACCTCTTCGTGCACGACGGGCCGCTGCGCCAGACCGTGATCGCGCTGCTGGCCGGCGTCGCGCTGGACGAGCACAACACGCCGCCGGCGGCCAGCCTCCAGGTGCTGCGCGGCCGGGTCCGGCTGACCGGACCGGGCGGCGGCGAGCGGGAGCTGACGGCGGGTCATATCGAGCCGGTCCCGCACGCCCGGCACGGGCTGCGCGCGATCGAGGACTCGGTGGCGCTGCTGACGGTGGTGACGGAGGTCCGCGCGCCGGCCCCGGGGGTCAGGGCGCGGACACCGGTCCGCGGCTGACGGCGGCCGGCCGGGAACGCGGTCCGCTCAGCCGGCGAACCACTGGTCGTACGCCAGCTTGCACAGCAGGACGATGACGACGAGGACGAGGACGCCGCGGACGAAGCCGGTGCCCCGCTTGAGCGCCATCCTGGCGCCGACCGTGCCGCCGACGAGGTTGAACAGCGCGAGCAGCGCGCCCAGTTGCCACAGCACCGTGCCCTGGAGGGCGAACATCGTCAGCGCACCGATGTTGGTGCAGACGTTGACGACCTTGGCGGTGGCGGACGAGCTGACCAGGTCCATGTGGAGCAGGGCGGCCAGCGCCACGACCAGGAACGCGCCGGTGCCGGGCCCGATCAGGCCGTCGTAGAAGCCGATGCCCAGGCCGGCGAGCAGGACGGCCGCCACCATCCGCCGCCGGGAGACCGGGCCCGCGGGCGCCGCGGCGGCCCCGAAGGCCGGCCGGACCAGGACGAAGACCAGGACGCCGAGCAACACGGCCATGATCAGCGGGCGGAGCACCGCGCTGTTGATCCCGGCCGCGAAGAACGCCCCGCCCACCGAGCCGGCGAGCGCCGCGCCCCCGATGCGCAGCGCGGTGCGGACGTCGATCGGCGCCTTGCGGACGTAGGTGACGGCGGCCGCGGTGGTGCCCACGATGGCGGTCGACTTGTTGGTGCCGAGGACGAACGCGGTGGGCGTGTGCGGCAGCCCCACCAACAGGGCCGGGAGCAGCAGCAGGCCGCCGCCGCCCACCACCGCGTCGATCCATCCCGCGGCGAGGGCGGCCAGGCACAGCAGGGCGAGCGTGAGCAGCGATATGTCAGAGGGCACCAGGTGATCTTAGGGAGCGGCCGGGGCGGCACGGGGGTGATCTTCGTGACCTTCGTGATCTTCGGTGTCTAGGGCCTGTCCGATGGGTCAGGGCCGGGGCCGCGACCCATCGGACAGGCCCTAGGCTCCCGACCATGGACATGCGGATGACGTTCTCCGTCGGGGGGACACTGCCGGTGCGGCGGCTGGGGCTCGGGACCGGGGGCCTGGTCGGGCCCGGCTACTGGGGGCCGCGCCACCAGGACCCCGAGCGGTCGGTGGCGCTGCTGCGCCGGGCCGTCGACGCCGGCGTCACGCTGATCGACACCGCCGACAACTACGGGCCGGACGTGGCCGAGGAGTTGGTGGCCCGCGCCCTGCACCCGTACCCGGACGGGCTGGTCATCGCCACCAAGGGCGGCGTCGTCCGCACCGGCCCGGACGTCTGGCACATCGCCGGCCGCCCGGAGCAGTTGCGCGCCATGTGCGACGCGAGCCTGCGGCGGCTGCGCGCCGACACCCTCGACCTCTACCAGCTCCACCGGCTCGACCCCGACGTCCCGATGGCGGACCAGTTGGGCACCCTGCTGGAGCTCCAACGGGCCGGCAAGATCCGCCACATCGGCCTGGACAGCGTCAGCGCGGCGGAGTTGGCCCGGGCCCGCGAACTGGCCCCGATCGCCGCCGTCCAGAACCGCTACAACGTGCGGGACCGCGCCTGTGAGGACGTGCTGACGCTGTGCGAGCGGACGGGGACGGCGTTCCTGCCGTGGTTCCCGCTGGGCCACGGGGCGTTGGCGGGCGGTTCCGTCGATCCCGGCGCTGATGCGCTGACCGGCGTCGCCGCCGCCCACGGTGCGACCACCGGCCAGATCGCCCTGGCCTGGCTCCTGCACCGCTCCCCCGTCCTGCTCCCAACCCCCGGCACCGGCTCCCCCGCCCACCTGGACGAGAACCTCGCGGCGTCGGATATCTCCCTGACGGAGGCGGAGTTGGCCCGACTGGACGGGCTCGCGGGCGGCGGTTTGAGCGTCGACACCTAGGCTCCCGAAACGACGGTCGTGAGGCGCGCGCCCCGACTCTTCGCCACCCGTCGCACCTCGACCAGCGATTCGGTCAACTCCACGGCGAGGAGGTGGAGTTCGCCGGCGGTCCAGTTGCGGGCGGCGAAGACCCGCCGCGCGTCCTCGATGAGACCGTCGGCGAGGACGAGTTGGGCCTCCTCCATCTCGTCCGCCATCCGGGAGAGGAAGCCGCCACCCTCGCTGACCAGGTAACAGGGCTTGCCGTCCAGGCTCGACCACGGCAGAAGCCGCGGCGAAACGTCCATCATTATCGTCAACCTCCGTCCACACGTTCTGTAGCCATTTGGTCACCCAACCCGCCCTGCGGGCAATAGAATTGCGGCACTTGAGCGGTGGTGCGCAAGTCCGCTGCCTGCCGTGATGCTGGACACGACCCCATGGTGAGAGGTCACAGCCTTGGACGAGACGACCCCGTCCCCGCACTTGAACCCACTCCAACGCTTCGGGCACGACGTCAAGCAGGTCAGACTCGCCCGCAAGCTGACGCAGAAGCAGCTCGGCAAGGCGGCGGGCTACTCGGAGGCGTACGTCAGCAGAGTCGAGGCGGGAAAGATGTTCCCCCGCCCCAGCATGAAGTTCGCCCGGGGCTGCGATCTCGCCTTCGGCACGGGCGAGTTGTTTGCGGGCATGTTGCGGAGGATCGACGAAGGGGACCATCCGTCGTGGTTCGTTCCGTATCTGAACTTGGAGCGGAAGGCGACGCGGATCCTGGACTACTCGACGAGCCTGCCGATGGGGATTCTCCAGACGAAGGAGTACGCACGGGCCGTCTTCCGCTCGTACCACTCCGGAGCGAGCGCCGAGATGATCGAGGACAAGGTCGCCGCGCGTCTGCGACGTCGCGAGGTGTTCGAGCGGGACACCCCGCCTCTCTTGTGGGCAATCATGCACGAGGCTTGCCTGCGAACGATCGTGGGCGACTCCGAGGTCATGGCCGGGCAACTGAAACATCTGCTGACGGCGGCTGCGTCCCCGAACATCAAGCTCCAGATCATGCCCTTCTCGGCGGGCGCTCCTGCGGCGTCCACGAAGCCGTTCATCTTGCTGCACTTCGCGGACTCACCCACCGTGTTGTACACGGAGACCCGGGTAGGAAGCAGGATGCACGACTCCGCACAAACGGTCGAAGCGGCCCTGGATGACTACGATCTGCTCCGGGCGCACGCCTTGTCCCCTGATAGATCACTGACACTGATCAAGAAACTGCTGAAGGAGTACCAAGCATGAGCCGCGACTTGGATCTCGTCTCCGTCGAGTGGGTCAAGTCGTCCTACAGCGACGCCAACGGCGGCAACTGCATCGAGTTCTCCCGCGACTTCATATGGATCAAGTCGTCCCCCAGCGGCGGCGACGGCGGCCAATGCCTTGAAATCTCCCCCGCCCGCTGCACCGCCCACGGGCTTGTCCCCATACGGGACAGCAAGATGCCGGACGGAGACGTGATCACCGTTCCCCCCTCGGGCTGGTCCTCGTTCCTCCGGGCGGTCAAGAATGGGGAGTTGGCCGCCGGCTGAGGAGGACCCCGTGGACCTGCGTGACGATGCTCGTGCCCTGTCCGATGAACTCGTGCGGCTGCGGCGCGCGTTGCACCGGGTGCCGGAGACGGGGCTCGAACTCCCCCGCACGCAGGAGGCGGTGCTCGCCGAACTGGACGGCCTGCCGCTGGAGGTGCGCACCGGCGAACGGTTGAGCTCCGTGACGGCGGTGTTGCGTGGCGGTGCCAGCACAACGGCGGCCGGGCCGGCGGTGCTGCTGCGCGGCGACATGGACGCGTTGCCGGTCGCCGAGCGCACCACCGTGGACTTCGCCGCGGACAACGGGCGGATGCACGCCTGCGGGCACGACCTGCACACCAGCATGCTCGTCGGCGCGGCCAAACTGCTCGCCGCGCACCGGGACCGGCTCGCCGGGGACGTGGTGTTCATGTTCCAGCCGGGCGAGGAGGGGCACGACGGGGCCCGACACATGCTGGCCGAGGGGGTGTTGGAGGCGGCGGGGCGGCGGCCGGTGGCGGCGTATGCGTTGCACGTGCTGTCGGCGGGGGTGCGAAGCGGGGTCTTCGAGGCGCGCGGCGGGCCGATGATGTCGGCGTCGAACGTGCTGCACGTGACGGTGCGCGGGGCCGGCGGGCACGGGTCGATGCCGCACCGCGCCAAGGACCCGGTGCAGGCGGCATGCGAGATGGTGACGGCGTTGCAGGCGTGGATCACCCGCAGCTTCGACGTGTTCGACCCGGTGATCCTGTCGGTGGGGATGTTCCACGCGGGGACGCAGTCCAACGTGATCCCGGAGACCGCGGCCTTCAGGGCGACGGTGCGCAGCTTCTCGCCGGCGGCGCAGGCGCGGGTCAAGGACGGGACGGTCCAGGTGTGCCGGGGCGTCGCGGCGGCCCATGGGGTGGCGGTGGACGCGGAGTTCGTCGAGACGTACCCGGTGACGGTGAACGACGAGGCCGAGGCGGACTTCGTGGCGCACGCGGTGCGCGAGGCGCTGGGCGAGGAGCGGTTCGTGCGGCGGCCGAACCCGGTGCCGGCGTCGGAGGACTTCTCGCGGATACTGGGCGAGGTGCCGGGCGTGATGACGATGCTGGGGGCGCCGCCGCCCGGCGCGGACCCGGAGCGCACGCCCAACAACCATTCCCCGATGGCCGAGTTCGACGATGCGGTGCTGGCGGACGGGGCGGCGGTGTACGCCGAACTGGCGGCGCGGAGGCTGGCGCAGGGGTAGGGCGGCGGCGTCCGCTTCAGGCGGTGTCGGAGGGGTCGGACGGGTCGGAAGCGTCGGCGAGCAGGGCGGTGAGGTGGTCGCGGGTGGCGGTCGCCCGGGGGTCGTCGTAGCCGTCGAGGAGGTCCCGGGCGCGGGACCAGTGGTGGCGGGCGTCCTGGGGGTCGGCGGTGGCGAGCGCGGTGCCGAGGGCGGTGCGGGCCAGCGCCTCGTGCCAGGGGTCGTCGAGGTCGTGGTGAACGGCGGCGGCCCGGCGCAGGAAGTCGGCGGCCTCGGTGGGGCGGTCGAGGCGGTGGTAGGTCTCGCCGGTGCCCTGCCAGGCCAACGCCTCCCGGCTGTGGTCGCCGAGCCGGCGGTGGAGCATGGCGGCGCGGTGGTAGGACGCCAGCGCGTCGGGGAGTTCGCCGCGCGCCTGCTGGACGTTGCCGAGGGTGATCAGCCAGAAGCCCTCCAGGCGGTGGGCGCGGAGCGCGAGGGCGATCTCCAGGGCCTCCTGGGCGCGGTGTAACGCCTCGTCGTGCTGGGCCCGTTCGCGGTGGAGTTCGGCGGCGAGGCGGAGGGCGTTGCCGACGCCGCGGTCGTTGTTGAGGGACCGGTGGGCGGCCAGGGCCTGGTCGATGGCGGTGGCGGCGTCCGGCAGGCGCCCGGCGCCGTAGTGGGTACTGGCGAGGTTGGAGCGGGCGGTGGCCTCCCCGTGGGGGTTGCCGACGCGGCGGAACAGCTCGGCGGCGCCGGCGAACGCCCGGGCCGCCGCGTCCAGTTGGCGGCGGCGCAGATGGACCAGGCCGATCAGGTTGAGGGCGTCGGCCTCGCCCGTCTCGTTCTCGGATTCCCGTGCGAGGTCCAGTGCCCGTTGGAGGCAATCCAGGCTGTTGTCGAGGCGGTTGACGCCGCGGTAGGCCATGCCGAGGTCGAGGAGGAGCAGGGTGTGGAGAGTCGGGTCGCCGTGCCGTTGCGCCGCGTCCAGGCCGGTGCGGCCGGTGGTGAGCCAGCCGTCCAGCGGGGCGCTGGGGGGCAGGGCGTTCCAGAAGACCGCGGCGAGTTGGGCGGCGAGCCCGTCGAGGCCGGCGGTGGCCGCCGCGCGGACCACGGGGGCGAAGGCGGTCTGCTCGCGCTCGGACCAGTCCAGGGCGGCGTGGTAGTCCGGGAAGGTCTCCGGGCGCGCGCCGGGCTCCGGTTCGGGCAGCGGCAGCCGGTCCTCGTCGGGCTTCAGCCACGCCTGTGCCGCGTCGGCGGTGTGCAGGTACCAGCTCAACTCCCGGCGCAGCGCGGCGCTCCGCTCCTCCGGCAGCTCGGCCTGCTGCGCCTGGTCGACGGCGTAGGCGCGCAGCAGGTCGTGGAACTGGTAGCGGTCGGGGGCGGCCTGCCACAGCAGGTGGGCGCCGACGAGGTTGTCGAGCAACTGCCGGGTCCGGCCGGCGGTCAGACCGGCGAGAGAGGCGGCGGCGGACAGGCCGATCTCGGGGCCGGGGTGCAGGCCGAGCAGGCGGAACAGCCGTGCCGTGGGCTCCGGAAGCGCCCGGTAGGACCAGGCGAACACGGTGCGGACGGCGTCCGCGTCCTCGTCGTCGCCGGTGCTCAGGGCGTCCCAGAGCGCCGACTCGTCGCGGAGGTCGGCGATCAGGTCGTCCAGTTGCATGTGGGGGTGGCTGGCGGCCCGTTCGGCGGCGATGCGCAGGGCCAGCGGGAGGCGGGCGCAGAGGCGGGCCAGTTCGGTGAGCTTGGCCGGGTCGTCGTCCGGTCGGTAGCCGCTGGTCACGGCGTGCAGCAGGGCGACGGCCTCCGGTTCGGGGAGGGTGCCCAGGGTCAGCCGGCGGGCGCCGTCCCGGACGGCGAGGCCGGACAGCCGGCTGCGGCTGGTCACGACGGCCAGGCTCGGGCCGCCGCCGGGGAGCAGCGGGCGGACCTGGCTCACGGTGGCCGCGTTGTCGAGCAGGATCAGCATCCGGCGGTCGGCCAGCAGCGAGCGGAAGAGCGCCGCGGCGGCGTCCGGGTCCTGCGGGACCGCTCGGGCCTCGACGCCGAGCGCGGTCAGGAAGCGGTGCAGCGCCTCGTGGGGCGTCACCGGCTCGCCGGGGTCGTATCCGCGCAGGTTGACGTAGAGCTGTCCGTCCGGGAAGCGGGTGGCGGCCTGGTGGGACCAGCGCAGGGCGAGGGAGGTCTTCCCGGCGCCGGCGGTGCCGGCTATCACGTAGACCGAGACCACGAACTCCTCGCCGTCGCGGTCGGTCAGGACGGCGTTGAGCTGGTCGAGTTCGGCGGTGCGGTTCACGAACGTGGCCAGGCCGGCGGGGAGTTGTCTGGGGGTGGGGCCGGTCGGGCGGTCCCGCTCCCGTTCGGGCTGGTGGTGGAAGTGCAGGTCGCCGTGGACGTGGCCGGCCTGGACGACGTCGCGGGCGGTGCCCGTCAGTTTCGCGCGCGAGGCGACGGGAGGGTCCCGGCGGTCGTCCCCGCCGCCGTCCTGGGGCTCGTCCGGGCGCGCGTTCTGGGGCTCTTCCTGGGGGCCGTTGATCGGTTACTCCGGGGTGGTCGTTGGCTGGCGCGTGGGCGGCGTCAGGTGCGCCACCTCGCGGTCGAAGTAGCTGCGCAGGTCCTCGCCGAGGCCGTAGAGCTCCTTGATGTAGGTCTCCCAGGCGCCGACGAGTCCAGCGTCGGTGAAGCGGATGGCGCCGTCCGGGACGCCGGCTTCGGTGTAGACGACGTTGTAGAGGACGCTGCCGCCGAGCACGACGAGCTCGGGGAGGGGGGCGTGGGTTTCGGCGGGGGCGACCGTTTCGGCGGGGACGACGCGGATGCGTTCCCCGCATGCGGCCCGCACGTTCAGGGAGTGCAGCTCCCACTGGACGTAGGGGGTGAGCGGCGTCTCGACGACGCGGACGCGGTGGAACGCGTGGCCGCGGCGCTGGTCTTCGAGGGCTTCGGCGCGCAGTCGGTCGCGCCGGCCGGCCAGCAGGCGCAGCGCGCCCTCCCAGTCGCCGCGGCGCAGCGCCTCGCGGCTGTCGTTGCCCAGTTCCTCGAAGTGTTGTCGGCGTTCGAGCTTCCAGGAGGACCCGTCACGGATCTCCGCGTCGCGCCGCTGGAAGTCCTGGCGGTAGTCGGCGCGGACCAGTCGTTCGCCGCGTTCCAGGGGGAGGGTGGGGGCGGAGCGGTCAGGCATCGGGGATGTCCGCCTTCGCCGAGCTGAGCATCCGGCCCGGGATCACGACCAGCCGTTCGTCCGGGGCGAGCCGGACATCGTCGGGGAGGCGCGGGCCGTAGTGCTCGGTGAGGTCCTTGCCGATCACCGCGATATCGCCGTTGTCGAGCTGCCAGATGTCGGGACACTCCAACTTGCCGTCGGTGACGCCCAGTTCACCCGCGGATTGCCCCAGGCGCCGATGGAACCGTGCCGAGGGGTCGGCTTTCCAACTACCGGCCATGGCGGCCTCCCTACAAGGACGATCGATACCCACCGTGATCAAAATTCTACGCACCGTGCGGGGCAAGGGGCATCATGCTATCCAGCCACCCCACCCCAAGTGCCCCCTTCACCCCCCTTCTTGAAACCTTCTTAAACCCCCGCACCATCCACATGGCCATGACATCCACACGGACGCGAGTGAGCGCCGGGTCAGGCGAGGCACACCCCCAGGATCCCCTCCCGGGGCCGGGCGTAGGCTGGGCCTCCCCTTACCGAGGAGTACGGCGTGACCCGGTGGAACACCAGCCACATCCCCGACCAGACCGGCCGCGCGGCGATCGTCACCGGTGCCAACAGCGGCCTCGGCTACGTCACCGCCCGTGAACTGGCGCGGCGCGGCGCCCGTGTGGTGCTGGCCTGCCGCAGCGCGGAGCGGGGCACCGCCGCGCTGGCCCGGCTGCGTTCCGAAGTCCCCACCGCCGAGGCGGAGTTCCGCGCGCTGGACCTGGCCGACCTGGCGTCCGTGCGGCAGTTCGCCGAGGGCCTGGCCGACTTCTGCGGCGACCGGCTGGACCTGCTGATCAACAACGCCGGTGTGATGGCGCTGCCGTACCGCACCACCGCGGACGGCTTCGAGATGCAGTTCGGCACCAACCACCTGGGGCACTTCGCGCTCACCGGACTGCTGCTGCCCAAGCTGCTGGCGACGCCCGGCGCGCGGGTCGTGACGGTCTCCAGCATGCTGCACGTGCTGTCCGACGTGCGCCTGGACGACCTCAACAGCGAGACGTCCTACCACCGTTGGGCCGCCTACGGCCGCTCCAAGAGCGCCAACCTGCTCTTCACCCACGAGCTGGCCCGGCGGCTGGCGGTGGCCGACTCGCGGGTCGTCGCGGCCGCCGCGCACCCCGGCTACGCGCACACCAACCTCCAGACCGCGGGGGTGCGGATGGAGGACCGGCGGGGCGCCGAGCGGGTGGTGGAGCTGGGCAACCGGCTGATCGCCCAGCCCGCGGAGGGCGGGGCGCTGGGCACGCTGTGCGCGGCCACCGCCCCGCACATGCGGCCGGACGCCTTCATCGGCCCGCGCAACGGGCTCCGCGGCGCCCCGGCCCGCTCCTTCCGCGCCCCGTGGACCCGCAACGGCGTCACCGCGGAGCGCCTGTGGACGGCCTCGGAGGAGTTGACCGGAGTGCGCTACGACTTCGCCGTCCCCGGAGCGTGAGCCGGGGCGCTTGGGGCAGGTGAGCGCCGGGGGGGCGGCCGCCGGAGCCGGAAGTTTGCGACGAGCCGACAAGACACCGTCAAAATCCCGTGAAGATCGCCCCGTCGGCCGCCAAGGCCGCGCCAAGGTCTCTCGTCGCCCGCCGCCGCGGCCCGCACGCTGGGCTGGTCCCAGCCAGTGCCGCACGGAGGTACGACGAACAATGTCGACGGTGTCGCAGCCCGCAAACCGGCCCGAGCAGCCGCCCCCGGCGACCGCGCCCGGCCACGACACCGGCGCCGCCCCCCGCGCGGCCGAGGACCGGCACCGGCTGACCGCCCTCCAGGGCCTGGCCGCCCTCTCCCTCGACGCGATGGCCTCCGTCGCGTACGGGCCGGAGTCGATCGTGCTGGTCCTGGCCACGGCCGGCGCCTACGGCCTGGGCTTCACCCTCCCGGTCACGCTCGCCATCGCCGCGCTGCTGGCCGTCCTGGTGCTCTCCTACCGCCAGGTCATCGCCGCCTTCCCCAATGGCGGCGGCTCCTACGCGGTGGCCAAGACCCACCTCGGGCGCCGCTTTGCCCTGGTGGCCGCGGCCTCCCTCGTCCTGGACTACATCCTCAACGTCGCGGTCTCGGTGACCGCCGGCGTCGCCGCCCTCACCTCCGCCTTCCCGAACCTCTACGGCTACCGGGTGTGGATCTGCCTGGCGGTGCTGGTCCTGGTCACCGCCATCAACCTGCGCGGGATCGCCGACTCGGCGCGGGCGTTCCTGCTGCCCACCGCGGTCTTCGTGGTCTCGATCCTGGCGATGATCGTGGTCGGCCTGTTCCGCGACGCGCCGGCCTCCACCGTCACGGCCGCCGGCCACGCCTCCGTCCTCGCCCACAACGCCACCTCCGTGGGCGCGTTGCTGCTGCTGAAGGCGTTCGCGTCCGGCTGCTCGGCGCTGACCGGCGTGGAGGCGGTCGCCAACGCGGTGCCGTCGTTCCGCGCCCCGGCCCCGAAGCGCGCCCAGCGCACCGAGGTCGCGCTGGGCGCCCTGCTCGGCGCCATGCTGATCGGCCTGTCGCTGCTGATCGGCCGCTTCCACCTCCAGCCGGTCGAGGGCGTCACCGTCCTCGCCCAGCTCGCGGACGCCTCGCTCGGCCACAACTGGGCCTTCTACGTCGTCCAGTTCGCCACCATGGTGCTGCTGGCGCTGGCCGCCAACACCTCCTTCGGCGGCCTGCCCGTCCTCATGGCCCTGCTCGCCCGCGACAACTACCTCCCGCACGTCTTCGGCCTCAAGGCCGACCGCCAGGTCCACCGCCACGGCGTGCTGGCGCTGGCCGCCGTCGCCGCGGCCCTTCTCGCCTTCTCCGGCGGCGACGTCAACACCCTGGTGCCGCTCTTCGCCATCGGCGTCTTCGTCGGCTTCACGCTCTGCCAGGCCGGCATGGTCCGCCACTGGCACCTGGAACGGTCCGCCGGCTGGCTCGGCAAGGCCCTGCTCAACGGCTTCGGCGCGGTGCTGACCGCCGCCGCGGCCCTCGTGGTAACCGCCACCAAGTTCACCGACGGCGCCTGGCTGATCGTGATCGCGCTGCCGCTGCTGGTCCTCGCCTTCGAGGCCGTCCACCGCGCCTACGGGCGGATCGGTGACAGCGTCGCCCTGGGCCGGGTCCCCGAACCGCCGCGCCGCGCCGCCTCCTTGGTCGTCGTGCCCGTCTCCCACCTCTCCCGTCTGACGGGCGAGGCGCTCAACGCGGCGGTCTCCCTCGGCGACGAGGTCATCGCGGTCACCGTCACCTACGGCACCCCCGACGACCGCCCCGCCACGGAGGCGCTCCGCCGCGACTGGGAACTCTGGAACCCGGGCGTCGACCTCCTCGAACTCCCCTCCCCCACCCGCTCCTTGGGCCGCCCGATCACCTCCTACGTCCAGGACCTGACCGACCGCCGCCCCGACGCCCGCATCACCGTCCTCATCCCCGAGGTCGAACCGGCCCACCTGTGGCAGCGGGTCCTCCAGAACCAGCGCGGCGCGGTGCTGGCGCATGCGGTGCGGCGCGATACGGATGCGGCGATCTGCCGCCTTCGCTTCCGCCTCGGCTGACGCCGCGGGTCCCGTACGTCGTCGGCTCCCCCGCCGTGGTGGGGTCTCCGCCTTCGGCGGAGGGGGTGTTGGGGCGGGGGCCCCGCTGGGTGGTGGGTGCCGGGTTCGGCGCCTCCGGGGTGGGTGTTTCGGACTGCTTCGCTTTACGTCCGAAACACCCACCCCTCCGGCACCAAACCCTCCCGTACGTAACGGGACCCCGCCCCGGTGGAAGGAGAGGTACAAGCGCCAGCCCGCTTCCGGCCTCCCAGGGGGAGAAGAGGTACGAGCAGCACTCCACTCCGGCCCCTCTTCCCTCACCCCCACCGGGCGGGGGCGCCCAACTCGCGGGAGGGGGCGGGCCGGAGGGGGCGGGTTTGTGGACGTAAAGCGAAGCAGTCCGCAAACCCGCCCCCGGAGGACCGCACCCGCCACCCACCACCCAGCGGGCGCCCCCGCCCTACACACCCACTCCGCCGAAGGCGAAAAAGACAGCAACCCGCACGGCGGGAAAGCCAACAACGTGGGGAGAGCCGACAACGTCGGAATTACGCGAGGCTCACGCCATACGCACTCAGCGCAGCCGTAACCGGCTGGAAGAACGTCGTGCCGCCACTGGCACAGTTTCCGCTGCCGCCGGAGGTCAGGCCGAGCGCCGTGCTGCCCGCGTACAGGGGGCCGCCGCTGTCACCGGGCTCGGCGCAGACGGTGGTCTGGATCAGGCCGGAGACGATCTGGCCGTTGCCGTAGTTCACCGTGGCGTTCAGGCCGGTGACCCTGCCGCTGTGGACGCCGGTGGTGGAGCCGCGGCGGGTGACCGTCTGGCCGACGGTGGGGTTCGCGGCGCCGGTGATGGTCTGGCCGCCGACCGCTCCGGGGTGCGCCAACGCGGTGTTGGTGTACTGCACGATGCCGTAGTCGTGGCCGGGGAAGCTGGAGCCGGTGGTGGGGCCGATGCTCGTGGCGTGCGAGGAGTTGGTGTACCAGGGCGGTTTGCCGTCGGTGCAGTGACCGGCCGTCAGGAAGTAATAGGTGCTGCCCTTGCGGACGTTGAAGCCGAGCGAGCAGCGCCAGCTCGGCGCGTAGATGGCGTCGCCGCCGGAGATCAGCTTGCGGATCGTGCCCGGGGTGCGCTCGATCCGGACGGCGTCGGCATTGCTCCCCGCGGCCCGCCGAAGCGCGGCGAGTTGGTCGTGGGAGACGGTGCTGTCCGCGGTGACGACGAGGGTGTGGGTCGCCGGGTCGACCCGCCAGGCGGTGCCCGCGACGTCCGCGGAGCGGACCGCGTCACCCGCCGCGGCGAGCTGGGCCGCGCTGAACGTCCTTGTCTGGGCGGGGGTTTGGGCGGCGGCGGTCGGCACGGCGAGGGCACCGAGGGCCACCAGTCCGGCCGCCGCGGCGATCAGCCGGCTGCGTCTTGCGCGGTTGCGGGGGGTCATGCGCGCATTCCTCACTGATTCCTCCGAGGGGGATCGGGGGCCGCCAACGGGCGGCCCGTGAGGCGCAGTCGAGGAGCACGCGGGCGCGCCAGGGGGAAGCCCCGCGGCCCATTTTTTAACGTGCCCCTGACAAGCGCTTGACCGGATTTTGAGGGTCACCGCCCCCACGGCGCAAGAGGGCTGCCATGATCTCGCGCGCCTCGCACCACCCCGTCGGGCGCCCCAACGCGCCGCCCCGGCCGCCGAGTTGACGGCGACCGGGGCGGCGCCGGCCCGCGCGGGCCGGCGTCCGGCTCAGCGGACGAGGACGTTCCGCTCCCCCGCCCGCAGCGCGAACGGCAGGGTGTTGCCGGGCGGCGGGAAGGGGCAGATGAAGTGGTCGGCGAAGGCGCAGGGCGGCAGCAGCGTCCGGTTGAGGTCGACCGCGACGGTGCCGTCGGCGGCCGGCGCGGGCGGGCGCAGGAAGCGGAAGCGGTAGCTGTCGGTGCCGCTGGTGGCGTCGGCCAGCACCGCCCACAGCGAGCCGTCCGGCTCCACCGCGACCTTGAGGACGTGCTCGTCGCCGTCGAGGGTGAAGGCCAGCTCTCCGCCGAGCACGAAGCCCCGCTGTCGCCCGTCGGCGTTGGGCACCTGGATCGCCTGCCGCTCGGCGTACGGGCGGAACAGGCCGGGCCGCACCCAGCGCGCGTCGTGCGCGTAGGCGTCGATGCCGGCGAAGGCCCGTCGGGTCGGGGCGTCCGGGTCGAAGTCGCGGACCGCCCACAGGCCCTCGCGGCGCAGCACCACCAGGCGGCGCGCGCCGTGGGTCACCCGGGCCACCTCGGGCCCGGCGTCCACGTCGAGCCGGAACTCCCCGGCGGCCGGTGTGCCGTCCACGGTGAGCCCGTCCGCCGGCGCGGCCGCGAGGACGACCGCGGCCCCGTCGGCGGCGACCGTCCAGTGGCCCGGCAGCCCCTCGATCCGGCCCTCGGGGTGGTCGGCGAGCCAGTGGGTGCCGGCGAGCGCGAGCGGCCCGTAGGGTCCGCTGACCGCGGCCCGGCGCTCCTCGCGCCGCTCCTGCCATTCCTGGACGGCATCGGGCGTCGTGCTGCTGGTCATGTCTGTACCTTCCTTACGGGGCGGGCCGGATCGGGCAGCCCCAAGTGGGAGCGCAGGGTGGTCCCGGTGTATTCCGTGCGGTACGCGCCGCGCCCCTGGAGCAGCGGGACGACCCGCTCGACGAAGGGGTCGAGGCCGCCGGGTGTGAGGTGCGGCACGAGGATGAAGCCGTCGGCGGCGCCCCCCTGCACGAAGGCGTCCATCTCGCGGGCCACGTCCTGGGGGGTGCCGATGAACGACTGCCGCCCGGTGGTCTCGATCACGGTCTCCCGGATGGAGAGCCCCTTGGCGCGGGAGAGCGCCCGCCACCGGTCGGCGACCGCCCGCGGGTCGGCGATCCGCACCCGGCCCTGGGCCAGTTCGCCGTGCGGGTCCGGGTCGATGTCCGGCAATGGCCCGTCGGGGTCGTAGGAGGACAGGTCCACGCCCCAGACCTGCTCCAGCGTGAGCAGCGCGGTCTGCGGGGAGACCTGCTGGCGGCGGATCTCGGCGGCGTGCTCCTGGGCCTCGGCCGGGGTGTCGCCGAGGACGTAGGTGACCCCCGGCATGATCTTCAGGTCCGCCGGCCGCCGCCCGTACGCCGGGAGCCGGCGCTTGACGTCCGCATAGAAGGCGCGGCCGGCCTCAAGGCCGCTGTGCCGGGTGAAGATCACGTCGGCGGCGGAGGCGGCGAACTCCCGTCCCTCCGGGGAGTCCCCGGCCTGGATGATGACCGGGTGCCCCTGCGGGCTTCGCGGGACGCCGAACGCGCCGCGGACGGTGAAGTGCGGCCCGTGGTGGTCCACCGGCAGCGGCGGCCCGGAGTCGGCCCGGGAGTCCCACAACTCCCGTGCGGTGGCCAGGAATTCGGCGGCGCGGGTGTAGCGGTCGGCCCGGTCCAGGAAGCCGCCGCGCCGGAAGTTCTCCCCGGTGAAGGCGTCGGAGGTGGTGACGACGTTCCAGGCGGCCCGGCCGGCGCTGAGGTGGTCCAACGAGGCGAGCCGGCGGGCCAGTTCGTAGGGCTCGTTGAAGGTGGCGCTGACCGTGCCGGCCAGGCCCAGCCGCTCGGTGACCGCGGCCAGGGCGGACAGCACGGTGAGCGACTCGGGCCGGCCGAGCACGTCGAGGTCGTGGATGCGGCCCTTGTGCTCGCGCAGCCGCAACCCCTCGGCCAGGAAGAAGAAGTCGAACAGCCCGCGCTCCGCGGTGCGCGCCAGGTGCACGAAGGAGGCGAAGTCGATCTGGCTGCCCGACCGGTCGTCCGCCCAGACGGTGGTGTTGTTGACGCCGGGGAAGTGCGCGGCGAGGTGGATCTGCTTGCGGGGGACGGCAGTTGGGCTCATCGGACGGCCTCCCGGGCGGGTGCGTAGATGCTGGCGGGGCGCGGCAGGCCGAGGTGGTCGCGCAGGGTGGTGCCCTCGTAGGAGCGGCGGAACAGGCCGCGCTCCCGCAGGGTCGAGACGGTGCCCTCGACGATCCGCGGCAGGTCGCGGGCGGGGTCGACGGGGCGCAGGTGAAAGCCGTCGGCGGCCCCTTGGGCGTACCAGTCGCCGAGCAGGTCGGCGAGCCCGGCGGCGTCGGCCGGGGACCCCAACTCGACCGGCAGCGAGGCCAGTACCCGCAGCGCGCCGGGGTCCCGGCCGTGCGCCCGGGCCCGGTCGTGCAGGGCCGCGCGGGCGGCGCCGGCGGTCCCCGGGTCCTCGGCCCGGACCAGCACCACGTCGGCGCGGGCGGCGGCCACCGTCCAGCGGGCCCGCTCCGCGTGGCCGGCATCGGGGGCGTCCGCGACCTCGACGACGGTCACCGGGCGGCCCTGCGGCGGCCGGGGGACGATGGACGGCCCACGGACGGTGAAGGTGCGGCCGGTGAAGTCGACGTAGTGCAGCCGGTCGCGGTCGACGAAGCGGCCGGTGGCCCGGTCCCGGATCTCCGCACCGTCCTCCCAGCTGTCCCACAGCCGCCCGACGACGTCGGCGACCTCGCCGGCCTCCGACCAGACCTCGTCGGCCGGGGCGGCCGGGCGCCGGCCGACGAGCGCGGCCTCGGCCTCGCTGGTGGACACCGCCACCGTCCAGCCGGCCCGGCCGCGGCTGACCCAGTCCAACGTGGCGACGCCGGTGGAGACATGGAACGGCTCGGTGTGGGTGGTGGTCACCGTGGCGACCAGGCCGAGGCGTTCGGTGGCCGGCGCGAGGCGGGCGAGCACCGAGAGCGCGTCCGGGCCGGGGCCGCCGAAGCGGTCGCCGAGGGTGACGAAGTCCAGGGTGCCGCGCTCGGCGAGCCGGGCCAGGGCGAGGTAGGGGGCGGCGTCGGACGGGGGCGGGGCCTGCGGGGCATCCAGGGCGACGGCCAGCCGCAGCGGGTGGTGCGGGACGGGCATGGGGTGGGGCCTTCCTGTGCGTAACGGCCGGGTCCGGCGGGTCAGTTGGCGGTCCGGGGCAGGCCGGGCGGGTTGATCCGGGAGTGCGGCACGGCCTCGCCGGACAGTCCCCAGCGAGCCAGCACCTTGGCGTAACGGCCGTCGTCGATGACCTTGTTGAGGGCCGCGGCGTACGCCGCGGCCAGGCCGCTGCCCTTGTGGGTGGTGGCAGCGATCTCGCCCTTGAGGTGGGCGCCGCCGCCGGAGAAGGTGCCGGCGATCTCGGTCTGACCGGCGGTGGCGACGTGGTACGCGGCGGTCGGGTTGGGGCCGAAGTAGCCGTCGATCCGGCCCGATTGGAGCGCGAGGTAGACGTCGGTGGGCTTCTGGAAGTACTTGATGTCCACCGGCTTGCGGCCGGCCTTCTCGTCCTCTCTGCTCCAGTCGAGGAGGATCTTCTCCTGGTTGGTGCCGGAGCTGACCGCGATCGACTTGCCCGCCACGTCCGCGGCGCCGCGGACCCGCAACCCGCTGCCCTTCTTCGTCTCCATGGCCAACTGGTCCAGCCGGTAGGTGGCGAAGTCGTACTTGTCCTTGCGCTCCTCGGTGACCGTGACGTTGCTGAAGACCGCGTCCAACTTGCCGCTGTCCAGGCCGACGAAGAGGTTCTCCCAGGACAGCGGCTCGAAGCGGGGGGCCAGGCCGAGGGTGTCGGCGACCAGCGTGGCGAGGTCCTCCTCGACGCCGATCAGGGTCTTGTCGTCGGTGGCGTAGAAGCTGAGCGGGGGGATGCCGCCGGCGTCCACGCCGATCCGCAGAGTGCCGGTGCCCCGGACCCGGGCGGGCACCAGCGCAGCGCTCTTGGGGTCCTTGGTGCCGCGGACGCGGTGCTGGTCGGGGCCGATGTTGAGCTTGGGGCCGCCGCCCGCGGTGCCGACCGTCGCGTCCGCCGCGTCGCCGGCGCCACAGGCGGTGAGCAGGGCGGAGCCGACGGCGAGGGCGAGGACGGCGGCGAGCGTGCGGCGGATCACAGGGGGGCTCCTTCGAAGCAGGGCACGTCGTGGTGCGGGCACGGTCAAAGAACCTTGGAGAGGAAGGCCCGGGTGCGCTCGTGGCGCGGGTGGTCGAGCACCTGGTCGGGCGGGCCCTGCTCGACGATCCGCCCGCCGTCCATGAAGACGACGGTGTCGGCGACCTCCCGGGCGAAGCCCATCTCATGGGTGACGACGACCATGGTGGTGCCCTGGTGCGCCAAGTCCCGGATGACGTCCAGGACTTCGCCGACCAGCTCGGGGTCGAGGGCCGAGGTCGGCTCGTCGAAGAGCAGCAGCTTGGGTTCCAGGGCCAGCGCCCGGGCGATGGCGACCCGCTGCTGCTGGCCGCCGGAGAGCTGCTTGGGATAGGCGTCGGCCTTCTCCGCCAGCCCGACCCGGGCCAGCAGCCGGCGTGCGGCGGCCTCGGTCTCCTTGCGCGGGCGGCGCTGCACCGCGATCGGGGCCTCGACGAGGTTCTCCAACACCGTCAGGTGCGGGAAGAGGTTGAAGTTCTGGAAGACGAAGCCGATGCCGGTGCGCTGCTTGAGGATCTCCCGCTCGCGCAGCTCGTACAACCGCTCCCCGGACCTGCGGTATCCCACCAGCGCCCCGTCCACGCTGATCCAGCCGCCGTCGACCTTCTCCAGGTGGTTGATGGTGCGCAGCAGCGTGGACTTGCCCGAACCGGACGGCCCGAGCACCACCGTCACCTCCCCGGCCGCGACCGTGAGGTCGATGCCGCGCAACACCTCGGTGGACCCGAAGCTCTTGTGGACGGAACGGATTTCGACCATCGCGTTCATCGCGCGGCCCCCTTGGCGTAGTGGCGTTCGACGTAGTGCTGGAGGACGGAGAGCACGGTGGTGAGGAGGATGTACCAGGCGGTGGCGACCATCAGCAGGGGCACCACCTGGCCGTTCCGTCCGTAGATGACCTGGACCTGGTAGAAGAGTTCGCCGATCGCCATCACGGAGACGATCGAGGTGCCCTTGAAGAGGGAGATCACCTCGTTGCTGGCGTTCGGCAGGATCGAGCGCATCGCCTGCGGCAGCACGATCCGGCGCAGTCGGCGCAGCCGCGGGATGCCGAGCGCGGCGGCCGCCTCCAACTGCCCGCCGTCCACGGACGTGACGCCGGCCCGGACGATCTCGGCGGCGTACGCGGCCTGGTGCAGCGCGAGGCCGAGCACCGCCGCGCCCATCGCGCCGACCAGCCCCATGGTGTCGAGGTGGAAGAAGCCGGGGCCGAACGGGATGCCGAAGTCCAGCCGCTTGTAGAGGTAGGCGAGGTTGAACCAGAACAGCAGTTGGACGATGAGCGGGATGGAGCGGAAGGCCCAGATGTAGCCGAACGCCACCCAGCGCAGGAACGGGCTGGCCGACAGCCGCATCAGCGCCAGCACCAGACCGAGGGCGAAGCCGAGGGCGGTGCCGTAGACGGTCAGTTGGAGGGTGACCCAGACCGCCTTGAGGATCGTCGCGTTGGCGAAGAACCGGGCGAACACCCCCCATTGCCAGGCCGGGTTGGTGATCAGGCCGTGCGCGAACTGGGCGAGCAGCACGGCGGTCACCGCCACCCCCACCCAGCGCCAGGGGTGGCGCACCGGCACGACCTTCAGGGTCGTCGGATCGTCCGCGCCTGGTGGCCCGGCGCGCCGCGGTACCGGTTCGCCGGCCGGCGCGGCCTCGGTGACGGTGGGTTCACTGGTCAGCGGCATCGGTAGTCCTCGGGGTGGGTGCGGGGACCGGGACCGGTGGGGCGGTGCGGTCGCGGAGGAAGGTGAGCAGGGCCCGCGCGCTCGCGTCGTTCTGCCGGAAGGCGGGCGCGTTGGTGCGGGGGCGGGTGAAGGCCCCGCCGGCGCGGGCGTCGGTGTGCGGGCCGAGCGCGAAGCGGCGGGGGTGCGGGCGGCCGGACCGGTCCAGCACCCGGCCGTCGGCGGGGTCAACGGCCAGCAGACCGCCGGCGGTTGACCGGGCGCCGTCGGCGCCCAGCGCGCGCAGCAGGCCGTCCCGGGTGCCGGCCACGGTCGGCTCCGGCAGCCGCGCCTCGACCAGCGCGCGGGCCCGCGTCCAGTGGCCCGGCACGGTGGCGGACCCGGCGCGGAACACTCCGCGCTGCTCGTCGGCGGTGACGGTGAGGTCGGCGCCGAGGAAGCGCACCACGCCGGCCCGGGAGAGCGCCAGCAGTTGCCGCAGCCGGGGGCCTGGCGGCCCGGAGGCGAGGAAGCTGAAGAAGCCGTGCCACCACGGCCCGTGGTCGCCCAGCCGCGGCAACTGGCCGTAGACGGACAGCAGGGCGAGGAAGACCGCCAGGTCGGGGCTGTGCGCCGGGTCGTGGCGGCGCGCCAGATCGGCCTCGATATGGGCGCGCAGCCCGGCCTGGAGGGCGTCGGCGTCGGGGTGGCGGATGCCGTCCAACGGGCGGTCCAGCGCCGCCAGGTCCAGCCGGTCGGCCGGGTCGGGGACGGCGGCCGACACCAGGGCCTGGAGGGCGGCGCTGCCGGGCTCGGCGACGGCGTACTTCTCCTCGAAGTCCGACCAGGCCATCAGGGTGCGCTCGGCGTGCGCGGTGAACAGCCGGTGGTAGTGGGCGAACCCCAACTCCTTCTCGATCAGCGGCCAGACGTCCCGCTGGAAGTCGAACCCGTCGGGGCGGGCGAGCAGCGCATCGACCTCGGCCGGGCCGAAGAACCGCGGCAACGGCGGCAGGTCGCCGGACGGCCCGTATCCGATCTTGGAGTGGTAGGGCACGCCCCTACGGGACCCGACGTGCAGCACCGGCTCGCGCCCCGAGGGGTGGTAGGTCAACTCCCCGTCGGCGCCGGTGGAATACGTCCCGCCGCGCCCCTCGGTCAGCAGCACCATCAGGTCGACGAAGGCCAGCCCGAAGCCGCGCACCAGCACCGGCTCGCCGGGCCGCAGCGCGTCGAGGTCGCTGTCGGCGGTGAACGCCGGCGGCAGGTACCGCAGCCCGTTCCGATCCGCGAAATCCTTCAACTTCCGCTGCTCAGCCGTGAGTTGGGCTTCCAGATGACCCAGGGTGAGCACCACCAGATCGGCCGGGAGCGGGTCGGGGCGGCCGGCCAGCCAGACCTGTTGGCGCCCGTCGCGGGGGCCGGTGACGCGCAGCGCGGCCCGCCGGTGCTCGTGCACCGCGACCCGGGGCGGCAGCGCGGCCACCGCCTGCTCGTAGACCCAGCGCAGGTAGCCGCTCTGCAACCGCCGGCCGGCGAAGTCCCGCGGGCCGAGCGCCGCCAGGTCGTCGGCGAGGTCCGGCGAGGCGGCGATCTCGCCGTCCCGTACGGCGCGGGACCACTGCGCGAGCGAGGGCCCCGGCCGCACCGGACCGGCCAGCTCCACGGTCTCGTCGGTGAACATGGTGACGTCCTCGGCCATGGAGTTCATCCACAGCAGCGGGGACTGCTCCCGGCGCCAGATCCGGCCGCCGCCGGGCGGGTGCGGATCGACCAGGTGCACGTCGAGGGGCGCATCGCCGTACAGCTCGGGGGCGTTGGCGGCGATCCGCTCCAGCACCCCGGTGCCCCGCGGCCCGGCGCCCACGATCACCACGGACGGCCGGTCGTGGCCCGGTGCGCTCGCGCTCATCGGGCACCCGCCGTCCCGCGGGCGTAGTGCCGCTCGACGTAGAACTGGCCGACGTTGAGGACCGAGGTGACCAGGACGTACCAGAGCGTCGCCACCAGCAGCAGCGGGATGACCTGGTAAGTGCGGTGGTATACCAACTGCACCGAGTACAGCAGGTCGTTGACGGCGATCACGCTGACGATGGAGGTGCCCTTGAGGGTACCGATCAGCATGTTCCCGGCCGGCGGCACGATCGACCGCATCGCCTGCGGCAGCACGATCCGGCGCAGCCGCCGCCAGGCGCCCAAACCCAGCGCCTGCGCGGCCTCCCACTGCCCCCGGTCGACGGAGAGGATGCCGCCGCGGACCACCTCCGCGGCGTAGGCGGCCTCGTGCAGGGTGAGCCCGATGACCGCGACGGCGACCGGCGAGAGCAGATCGACGGTCTTGACGCCGAGGACGACCGGGTAGAGCGCCCCGACGTTGAACCAGAACAGCAGCTGCACCAGGATCGGCGTCGACCGGAACAGCCAGACGTAGCCCCAACCGACGCCGCGCAGCACGGGGTTGGCGGACAGTCGCAACACCGCGAGCAGGGTGCCGAGGGCGAAGCCCAGCACCATCACCACGACGGTCAGCCAGAGCGTCAGCACCAGGCCGCGCAGCACGGCGGAGGTCAGGAAGTAGTCGGCGACCACGTCCCACTGGAAGGCGGGGTTGCGGGCGACGGAGAAGAGGGCCAGCGCCAGCAGGGCGAGCAGCACGACGGCGGCCGTCCACTGCCCGGTGCGGCGGCGCGGCACGATGTGCCAGGCGGCGGGGGGTGGTTCGCCCGGCGGCGCCGCGGACACGGCGGGGGCGTCGAGGGTGTCGGAAGGCATGCGAAGGCTCCGTGGACGCGTCGATCGAGCACGGGAGCCGAGCGCCTTCACACGGGAAGAGACTTCACACAAGAAACCGCGGGCCGCGCCCCTCAGCACGACCGGCACCTGAGGCTATGGGGTGAACACGGCCGGTTGTCAAGGGCCTTGGGCGGGCCGTCTCGGACTGTGAGCGATGGATCACGTCACGGTTGACGCGGAAACGGATGCCTGTTCCACTTAGCCCCATGCATCCATGGCAGCGGCTGGTCACCCGTGACCACATCGACTTCGGTCGCGTGTGGTCGTCTTCCTGTTGAGCTGACCCCCTGCCCCCGCGGCCCGTTGCCGATCCGCCGGGCCCCCTTCGCGGTTTCTTGACCTCTCCCCCGCCGCGCGCCTTCGCACCGCTTCACACACTCGCGCCGCCGTCCGGCGCACCCCCTCCCCTCGCCCTACCCTCGTTCTCTCCTACCTGCATCCGGCGCGCCCGCCCCGTCGAGCGCCGCCACTGGCCACGGAGACGCCCCCGATGACCGCCGCGCCCCGGCCGCCCCGTGCGGCCCGTCTGACGATCCGCCACACCACCGTCACCGACCCGCTCGCCCAGCCGCTCCTGGCCGAGCTGACCCACGAATACAGCACCCGCTACGACCACCCCGTCGACCTGGACCGGGAGTACCCGCCGGAGGAGTTCGGCCCACCCGGCGGCGCGTTCCTGCTGCTCCTGGAGGACGGCAACCCGGTCGCCGGCGGCGCCTACCGCCGCTACGACGCCCACACCGCCGAGCTCAAGCGCATCTGGACGCACTCCGCGCACCGCCGCCGCGGCCTGGCCCGACGCGTCCTGACCGCCCTGGAGGAGCACGCCGCCGGCCGCGGCTACACCCGGCTCTACCTCACCACCGGCCCCCGCCAGCCCGAGGCCAAGAACCTCTACCTCGCGGCGCGTTACCGCCCGTTGTTCGACCTGACCGCCGACCCGGAGTCGATCGGCCCGCTGCCGTTCGAGAAACACCTGGAGATCCCGCGCCCATGACCGCCACCCGCCTGTCCGCCACCGCGCTGCGCACCGCCGCGCTCCTGGTCACCACGGCCCTGACGGTCACCGGCTGCACCTACGGCCGGGCGGTCACCGGCGCCCGGGACGCCGGACCGGCCGCCGCGCACGTCGCGGTGCCCACCGCGGACGTGGTCTCCGGCGAGCACAAGGACCCGGCGGCCGCCGCGCTGTTGCCCGCCGCCGTCCGCGCCCGCGGCACCCTCACCCTCGCCGCCAGCGTCGGCACCCCACCCAGCTCCACCTACCTGCCCGACGGCACGACGGTGGTCGGCCAGGACATCGACGTGGCGAACGCGGTCGGCAAGGTCCTCGGCCTCAGGCTCACCCGGGAGGTGGCCAGCTTCGAGGCGATCCTGCCGGCGCTGGACAGCGGCAAGTACGACGTGGGCACCGGCAACTTCGGCGTCACCGACGACCGCCGCAAGACCCTCGACTTCGTCACCTACATCAACGACGGCCAGGGCTTCGCGGTCCGCGGGGACAGCCCGCTGTCGAAGATCACCTCGCTGACCCAGCTCTGCGGGCTGACCGTGGCCACCGGCGCCGGCACCACCTTCGAGACGACGCTGGAACAGAACAAGCCGAAGTGCGCCGAGGCCGGCAAGCGCCCCTACGACGTCAAGACCTACGCCGAGCAGGGCGCCTTGTGGCTCTCGCTCCAACAGGGCCGCAGCGACGTGGTGATGAGCACCATCAACGGGCTCCGCTACGCCGTCAGACAACAGCCGGGCCTGCGCTTCCTCAACGAGTTCAAGCGCCTGGACGTCGGCTTCGCCTTCACGAAGGGCACCCCGCTGGCGCCCGCCTTCCAAGCCGCGGTCAACCATCTGATGAAGGACGGCACTTACGCCCGCATCCTCAAGAAATGGGGCACCACCCCCTCGGCCCTGACGACCTCCCGGATCAGCCCGCCGGAGAAGCACTGATCCGGGTGGGCGGCGCCCCGCGCCGCCGCACAAAGGGGCACGGGGCCGACGAACTCCACCCGGAGAGCGTCGGCCCCGTGTCCCTCCGCCCCACGAGGCCCGACGGCGTCCTCGCGCTGCAGCTTGTTCATGAAGCTGATCCGCCGGCGAACCGGGTTCTGGTTGCGGCGGTCGAGGTTGACCAGCGACTCGGTGGCGTTGCGGCGCAACACGGCCTGCTCGGTGGCCAGCTCGTAGGCGACCGTCTGCACCTGGTCGAGGGCGTCGGCGAGTTGCCGCACCTCGGCGCCCGCGCCGCGCGGCAAGTCCCGCGGCCCGCGGCCTACCGGATGCCCCGGAGGGCGTCGACCCGGGTCAGCCCGTGGCGCACGGCATCGGCGACGCTGTCCTGACGGCCCGCAAACCCCGATGGGCGTCGACGGCCGTCGTGGCGCCCACTGACGGTTTCTGCTCCCGTGTCAACGACGCTCCAAGAGGCCGGCACCCGATGATCGGGCTATCCGACGTGCCACTACCAAGACCACGGACATATGCCCTGGTCCCCATGCCGAACGTACTCACAAGTCGAATCCGATCCGCCGCGTCAACTTGTCGACATCACCGAGTCGGTGCACCTACCGTGATGCCCTTCGTACTGTCAGTTCACCGCCAGGGCACGCGACCTGACGGCGCACCACCCTCTTTGCACCAGATATGTCACGAACCCCCCGTGCGGCGGCTATCCGCTTGGCACACCCTCGCCCTCATGGACGACGATAGGGCGAACGGAACGCACACGCCGCGGGTGAGAGGAGGCGTCAATGGGATCGGTACGCAAGGCGAGCGCCTGGCTTGGCCTCGTCGACGACAACGATGACGAGCGCTACTACGACGATGACTACGCCGAGGGACCCGAGTCCGCCGACTCGGGCGGCAACCCCTGGGTGACCGACCCCCGGGTCCGGGTCGCCGACGAGGCCGCCCAGGACCAGGGCACCCGCATCGCCACGATCTCCCCGGACTCGTTCCGGGACGCCCGCGGCATCGGCGAACTCTTCCGGGACGGCGTGCCCGTGATCGTCAACCTCACGGCCATGGAGTCGGCCGACGCCAAGCGGGTGGTGGACTTCGCGGCCGGCCTGACCTTCGGTCTGCGCGGCTCCATCGAGCGGGTCGCCACCCGGGTGTTCCTGCTGACCCCCGCCGACTACAAGGTGGTCACGGGCGAGGCCCGCGCGCACCGCAACGGCGGCTTCTTCAACCAGAGTTGAGCCGACCCCGGCCGTCCGCCCCGGCGGGGCCCGAGGGGCCCGACCGGCGCGGCGGTCGACGCGGGGTCGAGCGCCTCACCGGAAGGCGTCGAGTCCGGTCAGGGCCTTGCCCAGCACCAGTTGGTGCATCTCCGCGGTGCCCTCGTAGGTGAGCACCGATTCCAGGTTGGTGGCGTGCCGCATGACGGGGTACTCCAGCGAGATCCCGTTGGCGCCGAGGATCGTCCGCGCGGTGCGGCAGATCTCGATCGCCTCGCGGACGTTGTTGAGCTTGCCGAAGCTGATCTGTTCCGGCCGCAGGACCCGGGCGTCGCACCGCTGCCCCAAGTGGTGCGCGAGCAGCACCCCCTTGTGGAGCTCCAGCGCCATGTCGGCCAGTTTGGCCTGGGTGAGCTGGAAGCCGCCGATGGGTCGGCCGAACTGCTCGCGGGTGCGCGCGTAGTCGAGCGCCGCCGCGAAGCAGGTGCGGGCGGCCCCCATCGCGCCCCAGACGATCCCGTAGCGGGCCTCACCCAGGCACCGCAGCGGCGCGCCCAGCCCCTTGGCGTCCGGCAGCATCGCCTCGGCGGGCAACCGCACCTCGTCCAGGACCAGTTCGCTGGTGACCGAGGCGCGCAGCGACCACTTGTGCTTGATCTCGGGGGCGGCGAAGCCGGGGCTGTCGGTGGGGACGACGAAGCCGCGGATGCCGTCGTCGGTCCGGGCCCAGACCACCGCGACGCCGGCCACCGACCCGTTGGTGATCCACATCTTGCGCCCGGTCAACACCCAGTCGGTGCCGTCCCGTTTGGCGTGGGTGCGCATCCCCGCCGGGTCGGAGCCGTGGTCCGGCTCGGTCAGCCCGAAGCAGCCGATGACCTCGCCGGCGGCCATCCGCGGCAGCCACTGCTGCTTGAGCTCCTCGGAGCCGAACCGCCAGATCGCGTACATGGCGAGCGACCCCTGCACGGAGACCAGCGAGCGGATGCCGGAGTCGGCGGCCTCCAACTCCAGGCAGGCGAGCCCGTACTGGACGTGCGAGGCGCCGGCACAGCCGTAGCCGGTCAGGGACATTCCCAGGGCGCCGATCCCGCCCAGTTCGCGGGCGAGTTCGCGGATGCCGGGGAGTTCGCCGCGCTCGTACCAGTCGGCGATGTGCGGCAGGACGCGGTCGGCGGCCCACTGGCGGACGGTGGCGCGCACCGCGCGGTCCTCGTCGGTGAGCAGGTCGTCCAGGCCCAGGGGGTCGTCGGGGTCGAACGGCGGAAGCTGGGACGGCGTTGCGGACATGGCGGCCTCCGGCGGGGTCAGCGCTCGCGCGAAAAACTAGCAGTGATAGTTACGCGGGTCCGACGGTACGGTCCCGACACCGCGCGGGCAAGGGTCACCGCCGCGGCGCCGGCCCGGAGACGACGCGGGGCCGGCCCGACGGATCGGACCGGCCCCGGTGTCGCTCAACGGCCGGAGCCCGCCGGGGCCCGCGCCCCCTCGCACTCGGCGGACGCCGCGCACTCCTCGGGCACCACCATGGCGCCCTCCTCGGCGGCCCGGTCGGCGGACTCCGCGGCCCGGCGCGGCAGGCGCAGTGCGATCCCGGCACCCACCAACAGCAGCACCGCACTGGCGACCAGGGTGACCCGCAGGCCGTGCACGAAGGAGTCGCGGGCGGCCAACCGGAGCGCCGCCCTGGCCTGTTCCCCCAGCCCGCCGGCGACCTTGTACGCCTCGCCGAGCGAGTGCGCGGCCGACCGGGAGGCCGCCTTGGAGACCCCGGAGACGTGGTGCAGCCCCGGCGCGTAGGCGGCGTTCATCACGCTGCCGAGCAGCGCCACACCGATCCCGGCGCCGAGCTGGTAGGCGGTCTCGCCGAGGGCCGCCGCACCGCCCGACTGCGCGGCCGGCGCCTCGCTCAGCATCGACTCGTACGCCCCGAACAGCGTGGCCTGGAAGCCGAATCCGAGCAGCACGAAGCCGAGCGAGAGCTGCCAGAAGCGGTCCTGACTGCCCATCGCGGTCAGCGTCAGCACCGCGATCGCGGTCAGTGTGAAGCCGCCCGCGACCATCGCCCGCGGGCCGAGCGCCTGGAGCAGCCTGGAGCCGGTGAGGCCGGCGGCCATCGCGGAGAACACCAGCGGCAGCATCCGCAGCCCGGTCGCCAGCGGGCTCAGCCCCAGCACGAGTTGGAGGTACTGGACCGCGATCAGCTGCAACCCGACGAGGGCGAGCATGGCCAGCACGATGCAGCCGATGGAGGTGCCGAACGCCGGGCGGGCGAACAGCCGCATGTCGATCAGCGGGTGCGCGCGGCGGTGCTGCCGACGGACGAAGACCACCAGCAGCGCGACGCCGAGCAGGATCGGCAGCAGCGTCGTCACCCCCAACACCGGGGCGCCGCTGCCCAGTCGCTTCACCCCGAAGACGATGCCCACCACGCCGAGCGCCGCGACCACCGCGCCGATCAGGTCCCAGGGCCCGTTGCGCTCGCCCCGGGACTCCGGCAGCAGCCAACGCCCTATCAGGAACATCGCCGCCATCATCGGGATGTTGATCAGGAAGACCGAGCCCCACCAGAAGTTCTCGACCAGGAAGCCGCCGAGCACCGGGCCGACCGCGGCGCCGACCGCGGCCACCGCGCTCCACACCCCGATCGCCACCGCCCGCTCCCGACGGTCGGGGAAGACCTGCCGCAGGATCGACAGCGTCGCCGGCATGATCATGGCGCCGCCGATGCCGAGCAGCGCCCGGGCCGCCATCAGGATCTGCGGATTGGGCGCGAGCGCGGCGACGGCCGAGGCCGCGGCGAAGAGCCCGTAGCCGAGCAGCAGGATGCGGCGGCGGCCGACGCGGTCGCCGAGCGTGCCGAAGAGGATCAGCAGCGAGGCCGCCATCAACGGATAGACGTCGACGATCCACAGCAGCTCGACCGGTCCTGGCCGCAGGTCCTCGGTGATCGAGGGCACCGCCACGTAGAGGATGGTGGTGTCCAGCGCGACGAAGAGCAGACTGACGCAGAGCACGGTCAGTACGGTCCAGCGGTTCGCGCCCCCACCTGTGTGCCGGGGAACAGCACCCGTCCGCCCCCTGCCGGACGCGGTCGTCCCTGACATCCAGTACCTCCTGTCATGCGCTCGCCGTGCTGCGCTCGCGGCCGCGGTCCAGGGCGCGACGACGCGCCGGCAAAACCGGCGGCACGGGCGAGTTGAGACGTCAGACTACGCGAGTCCCTGCACGGCACGCGTGGCCCACCTCACGGTGAGACGCTCATCGCAGCCCCGACGTTGCCCCGGACCGACCCCATCGAGTGCGCCCGGCATCACCTGGATAATCGTCCGGATGAACGATCTCGCCTCCACCGCCGCACCCGGCCGGACCCTGTGCCCGCCCGCCGTCCGTGCGGCGCTGCGCCGCGCCGTCCCCGGCCTCGCGGCCTTCGCGGCGATCCGGCTGCTGGGCCTGATCGTGCTGATGGTCTGGTCGGCGGCGAACGGCAAGAGCTGGCACACCCTGCTGACCGCCCGCTGGGACTCCCTCTGGTACACCCGGGTCGCCGAGCAGGGCTACGGCTACGCCGTCCATCTCGCCAACGGCGACGTCCATTCCAACCTGGCGTTCTTCCCGCTGCTGCCCTGGCTGGAGCGCGGCATCTCGGCGCTCACCCCGCTCTCCGCCGCGGACGCCGGGATGGCGGTGGCCTGGCTGGCGTCGCTGGCCGCGGCCTGGGCGCTGTACGCCACCGGGGAGCGGCTGCACGGGCCCCGGGTCGGGGTGCTGCTGGCCGCGCTGTGGGCCGCGCTGCCGGTCGGGATCGTCCAGTCGATGGCGTACTCGGAGTCGCTGTTCACCGCGCTCGCGGCCTGGGGCGTCTACTGCGTGCTCACCGGCCGCTGGGTGTGGGCGGGCGTCCTGGCGTCGCTGGCCGGACTGACCCGGCCGATCGGCGCCGCGGTGGTCGCCGCCGTGTGGATCACCGCGGCGGCGACGGTCGCCAACGAGCGGGCCGGCGGGGCCCGATGGCGCGCCCTGCTCCGCGGCCGGCACCGCCGGATGCTGCTCGGCGTCGCGCTGGCCCCCCTCGGCTGGTGCGGCTACGTCCTGTGGGTCGCCACCCGACAGGGCTCGCTCGCCGGCTACCTGGACGTCCAGGCCGGCTGGCACAACGGCTTCGACGGCGGGATCGCCTTCGGCCACTTCGTCTGGCACCAGTTGACCGGACCCGCGTTCCCCGCCGGCCTCGGCCTGCTGATCGGCGTGGCCCTGGTGATCTGGCTGTACGTGCACGGGGTGCGCAAGGGCCAGCCGCTGCCGCTGGCGGTCTACGGCGGGCTGGTACTGCTGATCGCGCTCACCGCCAAGGGCTACTTCGGGTCGAAGCCGCGGCTGATGCTGCCGGCCTTCCCGCTGCTGCTGCCACTCGCGACCGGCCTGGCCCGGTGGCGCCCCGTGCGGTCGTGGCTGGTCATCGGCGCCGTGGCGGTCGGCTCCGCGCTCTACGGCGCGTTCTGGCTCAACGGCTCGGGCCCGCCGTGACCGGAAGATCCCGCTCCGTAATCGTCATCCCGAAGAAAACGCGCCGCGACACCCGTGCGAATGGCGGATAAACTCCGCCGTCGAAAAACAGATAAGCGCCTATGCGGGCGACCCGGGGTTGGCTGGAAGGGAATCAGATTGCCGGGTAATTCTCTTCGAAATCCCGGGAAGCCGGCCCGGATTGAGACCCATTCCACATCACATCGTCATTACAAAGCGCACGGTTTGACCAAGCGCATACATCACACGCGGTAACGTCGTTTGAGTGCGTACCGATGACAAGCTCGACCAGATGGAGGAGCACCTCCCGACCGATCGCGTCAAACCGCCGCGCATGACCCGGACCCGCCTGTGGCTGCTCTGGGGCACGCTGGCGGTGTATGCGGCGATCGTCGCGGGGGTGCTCGCCAACACCTCCCTGGTCACCATCGACTGGCAGCTGATGTTCTTCCGGCCGTACAAGCAGTGGCCGGAGTTCCACGCCTTCCTCGACTACTTCGTCGTGCTGGGGCAGCGCGGGCCGACGGCGTTGGCGGTGGCGGCGTGGCTGGGCTGGCGCTGCTGGCGACAGCGCAACCTCCACCCGCTGCTGGTGCTCGGCGCCTCGCTGCTGCTGCTGAACATCACCGTCGGCGCCGCCAAGCTCGGGATGGGCCGCCTCGGCCCGCACTACGCGACGGTGGTCGGCTCCAACGAGATGTGGCAGGGCGGCGACATATTCCCCTCCGGCCACACGGCCAACGCCGTGGTCACCTGGGGCGTGCTGGCCTACCTGGCCACCACCTCGCTGCGCCGCCGCACCCTGTCGGTGATCGCCGCGCTGGGCGCGCTGGGCGTCGGGATGACCACCGTCTACCTCGGTACGCACTGGGTCAGCGACGTCATGCTGGGCTGGGCCGCGGGCCTGTTGGTGCTGCTGGCGATGCCGTGGCTGGAGCCCGGCATCACCTGGGTCGAGGACCGGCTCATGGGCATCCTGCTGCGGCTGTGGCTGCGACTGCGCCCCGACTCGCTGCGCGGCCCGCTGCCGGCCGGCGCGCTGGCGCCCGAGGTCTCCCGGCAGCGGATCGCCGCGGACGGCGAGGTCCTGGTGCGCGAGGCGGTCGGCGCGACCACCGGGAGCCGCGCGGCCCACGCCCCCGAGGGCTGGCCGCACCACCCGCCGCGTCCGCACACCTCCCGCGCCGAGCGCAGCCCGGTCACCCCGACCGGACCCCGCCGGCCGCCGCACGCGGACCGCATCCCGCGCGGCGTCCCGTTCGGCCCGACCCCCGGCCGCCCCCGCAACGGCGCCTGACCCCGGCGGCGCGGGCCCGGTACGCACCCCGCCCGCACGAAGGCCCCGGCCGCTCCGTCCAGGAGCGACCGGGGCCTTCGTCGTGTTGCCGGTGGCCGGGTTCCAGGCGCCGCGCCGACGGGCCGTCAGCCCCGCCAGCCGCGCGCCACCACCCCGTCCTTCACCTCGAAGTTGATCCGGCCGACGAGGTACTCCATGGTCAGCATCGCGCCCGGCGGGACCGCCCGGACGGTGGACCACCCCCGGGCCCGGGCCAGCTCCTCGGCGGCCGCTTGGTCGAGGCCGACGTACGCCTCGGGGTCGTCCTGCACATCGGGGGTCTCGCCGGGAAGGTTCGGTTCGGGTGCCATGCCAGCCACCGTAGGCGCCCGCGGGGGCGCGCGGAAGGCCCGCCCCCGCGTCCCGCCACGACTTCCCGCCGGACCATTGGTCACGCTTCTGTCACAGCGAACGCCCCTCCGATTGACCCGGCCACGCTTCCCGTTACCCGCCGTACAACACCGCGAACGGGCGCAAAACAAAGCGGCCGGAATTCCCCCTTGATCGGCCGCGGAAGGGTGTGCCGGCGTATCGGACAACGCCGGGCAGCCCACCGGAATTAATCGTGCATCGCCCCGGGATTCCCCCTTACCCGACGTCCCTTTCCGGCCGTCCTCGAATTGGCCAACGAGACACACTCCACACACATTTCGCGCACATCGCCCGAGTGCACCCGGCCGCCACCCCGGCCGCCCTCCCGCCAACTCCCGCTCACCTTCCGGCACCACGGGCCCGCGGAGGGTCCCCAAACCACCGGGTCCCACGGGCCCCAGAGGCCCAACGACAACCAACGCCGCCGGGCCCGCGCGCCGTCCAGTCGCCCGTCCCCCGCGTCGCCGAAGGCCGCGACCAGCCCGTCGTGGGCGGCTCCCCTCGACGGGGCGAACGCATCGGTCACCTCGGCGGCGCGGAGCCGGTACGCCCAAAGGCCCGGTGTGTGGGCAGCCACGAAGCGTCGATTTCGGGGGCGTCGAGCTCGGGGCCCGGCCGCGGGACGGCGTCCGGCGACCAGGGCCGCGCCGGCGAGCGCGTACGCCTCGGCCAGGCCGCGTAGCGCGCCACCGGATCGGTCTCGCCGGCAGGACGGCGGCCGCGCGCACCCGACGGCAGCGCGCGGCCGGACCGCCGTCCCGGGCCGCGACGAGCGCGTGTGATCGGGCGTGCAGCCGGTCCACGGCGTCCGCCCCGTAGCGGCGGCGCCCACCGGCGCTACGGCCGGCCACCGGCAGCAGCCCAGAGTCCGAGTAGTGCCGCACGGCCCGGACCGTCACCCCGCACTCCGGGCCAACTCACCGAGCGGCAAGGCCACTTGGCCCGCCTCCCGTGCCACGGGCCCACCCTCGGGCCGGTCCGACGAGTCAGGGTCGGTCGTTCGGGCCGGTGACCCGTACGGCCAGGTCGTTGTCGAGCGTGTAGTACGGGCCGATCCGGAGCTCCCCGCCCGGTGCCGGGACCGGGCGGGTCGGGTAGCTGAAGACCTGCTCCTTCTCCGGGACGTCGTCCAGCAGGCGGGCGATCCGGACCGGCGGGGCGCCCTCGGCAGGGCGCAGCCACAGATCCCAGGGCTCGCTGCCGTGCCGCCAGTGGGCGACCAACTCCCCGTACGGGAGGGTGAAGCGGAAGAGCGGCCCCTCGTCGATCAACGGGACGGCGACGACCGGGGCCCGACCGGGGCGGCGGAGCCGGGCCTCGGCCTGGGCGCCGGCCGCCGGACTCGCCCCGTACAGGCGGCCGATGACGGTGATGCCCTCAGGGGCGACGAGGATGTCGCCGGCCTCCGCGTGCGGCCCGCGCAGCCAGCTGCGCAGCGCGAGGTTGCCCAGCTTGGTGGCGTAGGGGATGCGCACACCGAGCCGGCCGATGCCGGCCAGCGGGCGGCGGTCCACCAGGGACCGCAGGTCGTTGACGCCGGGCAGCAGCCGGCGCGGATCGGCGCCGTCGCCGAGGTCGGCGTAGGCGTGCCAACGGCCCTCGGCCAGCGCCACAGTGCTGGGCAGCACGGCGCGCAGCCGGCCGGGCCCGTTCGGCCCGAGCGGCAGCCGCACCTCGTCGTCGGCCGCGGTCCCCACGGTGCCGGGGTCGGCCGCGCGCAGCCGCAGCACCAGGGCCGCGCTCCAGGAAGTCCCGGTGTCCTGCGGGACGTTCAGGTCGAAGGTAAGGCCGCCCGCGGAGTCCGCGATGCAGTCGGCCTTCAGGTCCACGGGCACCGGCGCCCCTCCTCCCGTCGCCGCGGTACGCCGCGGGCGCTTCGCCGCGCCGGGCCCGGTCACGGGTGACTGCGTCGGGGAGTTCATGCCGTCCGCACCCCTCTCACCGCGGCGCGGGCCGCGTGTGCGGCGGCGTACTTGGTGGCGTAGGCGCCCCCGATGAGGGTCCCCCGGGCGCGGTGCAGGGAGCCGCGCAGCCCGCTGCCGCGGCGCCGGGCGACCAGTTCGGCGAAGAGCGCGGCGTGCCGCTCGGCGACCTCCGCCGGGTCGAAGCGGGCGGCCGAGGCGAGCGCGGCGGCGCCCATCCGCGTCCGGGCGGCGTCGTCGCCGATCAGCTCCAGCAGCGCGGCGGCCAGCGCGGCGGGGTGCCCGACCGGCACCACCCGGCCGGTGGTCCCGTCCGCGACGATCTCACCCGGCCCGTAGGGGCAGTCGGTGGCGATGGCCGGCAGCCCGCAGCGCATCGCCTCGGCCAGCGCCGTCCCGAGCGGTTCCCGGCCGGAGGAGTCCACCGCGAGCGCGCCCTTGGCCCACTCGCTCTCCAACGGGCCGGCCGGGCCCATGAGGAACACGTGGTTGTAGAGGCCGAGTTCCTCGATCAGGGCGCGCAGCGAGGGCTTCTCGGGCCCTCCGCCGTAGATCCGCAGCCGCCAGTCCGGGCGCCTGGCGACCACCGCCGCGAACGCCCGGACGAGCACGTCGAAGCGCTTGGTGCGGGTGAGCCGGCCGGCGGCCATCACCCACCGGCCGGTGCCGTCGGCCGGCGCCAGTCGCGGGGCGGGGACCGCGCGGGGCACCGCGCTGACGGTGACCCCGGGCAGTCGCAAACGGCGCAGATGGGCCCGGGCGTCCGCCTCGGTGGCGGTGACCAGCCCGTCCAGCCGCGGGTAGGCGCCGCGCAGCGCCAGCCGCAACTCCCGGCTGTGCGCGGCCAGACAGAGCGGTTCCTGGCCGACCCGGAGCGGCCCCCGACGGGTCTGCCGGGCGACGTGCACGGTCAGGCCGGGCCGGGTGCCGACCACCACGTCGGCCTCGGTCCGCCGCAGGTACTGGGCGATCCGCTCGTCGGTGAGCTCACTGTACTGGCGGGAGGCGGGCTCGGCGGTCGGGAACACCTTGGCGGGCCGGGCGTGCGCCGGCGCCATCCGGTCGCCGGAGCGGCCGTGCTCCCGGAGGTCCACCAGGTGCCGGAGCGCCACCTTGGGGCCGAGGTCGAGTGCCGGGGCGTCGCGGTGCCGCAGGACGGAGACGATCTCGACGTCGTGCTGTTCGGCGAGCGCGTCCGCCAGGCTGAAGGTCGCCCGCACCGTCTCCCCGCTGCCGTAGGCGTGGTGAATCAGGAATGAGATGTGCATCCGTCCCCGTATCCCCTGGTCCCTCGCTCGTCCTGGTCCCCCCGCTTCCCGGACGGCCGCCCTACGGGCGTCCGGTGTCCGGCTGTTGAAGGGTAAGACTGCGAAGTGGCCTTCGGGGTTGGGGGTATTGGCCAAGTCGTGCCGAAATAGTTAGGGCATCGGTATGGCAGCGCGGGAACTCTTGCGGGGGCGGCGCCGGCGCGCAGGTCAGCGCAGCTTCAGCCGGGTGCCGACCACCAGGTCGTCCGGGTGCTCCCCGATGGCGTCCCGGTTCGCCTCGTACAACTCGCGCCAGCCGCCCCTGACGTGGTGGCGGCGCGCGATCCCGGCGAGGGTGTCGCCACGCTGGACGACGTAGGCGTAGTCGCCGAGCAGGCCGTAGCGCCGGGCGCACTGCGGCCAGGCGCCCCAACCCTGGTCCGCCTGGACCCGCTTGGCCACCTCGATCTGCTCGTCCCGGGTGGCGAGATCGGCGCGCCGGGCGTACTTCAGGCCGCCGTACGCCTCCCAGGTGGGCTGCCAGAACTGCAGGCCCCCGTAATAGCTGTTGCCGGTGTTGATGTGCCAGTCGCCGCTGCTCTCGCACTCGGCGAGGCAGCCCCAGGGCCACTGGTCGTCGGCGCAGGCGTACGGCGGCCGGCCGCCGTCCCCACCGCCGTCATCGCCGCCCCCCGGTGCCCCGTCGGCCACCGCGACGCCGGGCAGGCACAGGAGCAGGGTTGCGGCCGCCGCGACGAGCAACCCGACGGATTCCACGCGGCGCCGCGGCGCCGAAGAGTTGTCCGACATAGCCGGTGACGGTAGGCAGCGGTCCGCCGGGCCCCCGCGCGCCGCGCCCTCGCGGGGCCCGACCGCACCCCGTCCGGTGTACAAAACGCGGCCAGCTGCGCCGTGTTCTGCGCAGAAATTGGCGGTGCGTGACCGACCGAATGGCGACTTTTCACCGATTCTCCGTCGTGCGACGCGTGGTTCGATTCTGTTCGCGCCCGCGCGTGACTCTGTAGGAGGTCGCCCGTTGTCCTTGTACGAGCCGGGAGACCACCCGGCAGCCGCTCATGAAGATCGAGGAGCCACCCGTGCCGCGCATGCTCGACGTCAGCGACGACGTTCGCGCCGAGATCGGCGACGCAGAAGCCGACCGGCTGCTGGCCGGAGAAGACGCCCCCGGCAGCTACGACTGCACCTCCTGCCGGACCCCCGGCAACAGCGAGCAGGAGCGGACCAGCACCGTCCTGTTCGTCGGCGAGGAGACCGCGGTGCTCGCGTTCGCCCATGCCACGTGCATTCCCTCGCAGGTCGTCCCGGTGGCCGAGGAGCAGCTCCGCGGGGCCGTGCGCTCCATCACCGGCTCGGACGCCGCGCCCGCCCCGGCAGCCCCCGCCGCCCCGATCCCCACCAGCGACCGTCAGGCCACCCTCGGCATCACCTGCGGTCTGGTGCTGATCAAGGAAGAGCTGCACCCCGCCCTCGTGGTCGAGCCCAACGGCCCGATCGCCCGCCCCGGTTCGACCAGCCTGGACGACGACTTCCTGCCGCTGCTCCTGGAGCACGGCTTCACCCCCGTGCGGGACGTGAACGAGCACCCCGCCCCGATCGAGGGCTGGTCCGCGCTGCTGGCCATGGGCAAGCTGCACGCCGTGCTCCAGGCGGGCACCAACGGCACCCAGTCCGCCTGGTGGCAGGCCCACCAGCCGCTGGCCGTCTCGGACGGCTGGCGCGCCGCGGCCAACAAGGAGCAGACGGTACTGATGTACGCCGCGCCCTCCGGCACCATCGGCCACCAGCCGCGCGAGGACCTGATGCGCCAGGCGCTGGAACAGGCCGCCGCCAAGGGCCTGTTGGTCGCCGCGGCGATGCCGCTGGCCGGAACCTGACGCTCCGGCGCCCGATCGCGGGAGCAGGACCGCCCGATGTGGCCGGATTGCACCCGCGATCAGCCATTTCCCCCCGAAAGCCGCATCCCGCCGGCAGTGGGGTCGTTGGCACCTACGTGCACGCATATGACCCGGCCCCTCGCGCCCCGTACCCCCACCCCATCCCCGGCATGCGCCCGGCCCGCGACCACGGGGGACCGCTTCGCGCGGACCGCGGTGGGGGCACGCCGATCTACGACGAGCTGTACGCCGAGTACCGCCGCGCCTTCCGGGCGCTGCCCGGGGACCGCACGGACGAGCCGGAGGTGCCGGAGTCGCTGCGCGGCGGGAACTGGCGCCGTACGACGGCGCCGCCGGGGCAGTGGGAGGTGGTGGGACGGCAGCCGTTCCGCACCCGCGGCCAGCTTCCGGCGGCGCTACCACCGGGGCCCCGGGAGGCGCCGCGGCCGCCCGGCGGTCACTGACTGACGCCGCCGGGCCGAACCGCGGCCGCCGCGCGCCTGGTTACTTCTTCTTGCCCTTGTTGGTGCCGCGCTTCTCGCGCACCCGCACCGAGATGTGGATCGGCGTCCCCTCGAAGCCGAACTCCTCGCGCAGCCGGCGCTCGACGAAGCGGCGGTAGCCGGCCTCCAGGAAGCCCGAGGCGAAGAGCACAAAGCGCGGCGGCTTGGTACCGGCCTGGGTGCCGAACAGGATCCGGGGCTGCTTGCCGCCACGGATGGGGTGCGGGTGGGAGGCCACGATCTCGCCGAGGAAGGCGTTCAGCCGCCCGGTGGGGATCCGGGTCTCCCAGCCGGCCAGCGCGGTCTCGATCGCCGGGACCAGCTTGTCCATGTGGCGGCCGGTGCGCGCGGAGACGTTGACCCGCATCGCCCACGGCACCTGGACGAGGTCCCGCTCGATCTCCCGCTCCAGGTAGAAGCGGCGCTCCTCGTCGAGGGTGTCCCACTTGTTGTAGGCGATGACCAGGGCCCGGCCGGCTTCCACGGCCATGGTGATGATCCGCTGGTCCTGGACGCTGATGGACTCCGCGGAGTCGATCAGCACGACCGCGACCTCGGCCTTCTCCACGGCCGCCGCGGTGCGCAGCGAGGCGTAGTAGTCGGCGCCCTCCTGGAGGTGCACCCGGCGGCGGATGCCGGCGGTGTCCACGAACTTCCAGGTCTTGCCGCCCAGTTCGATCAGCTCGTCGACCGGGTCGCGGGTGGTGCCGGCCATCTCGTTGACCACCACCCGCTCCTCGCCGGCGACCTTGTTGAGCAGCGACGACTTACCGACGTTCGGGCGGCCGATCAGCGCGATCCGGCGCGGGCCGCCGACGGCGGCACCGAAGGTCTGCGCGGGCGCCTCGGGCAGCGCGTCCAGCGCGGCGTCGAGCATGTCGCCGGTGCCGCGGCCGTGCAGCGCGGAGACCGGGTGGGGCTCGCCGAGGCCCAGCGACCATAGCATGGCCGCGTCGGCCTCGCCGGACGGGCCGTCGACCTTGTTGGCGACCAGGACGACCGGCTTGCCGGCGCGGCGCAGCAGCTTGACCACGGCCTCGTCGGTGTCGGTGGCGCCGACCTTGGCGTCCACCACGAAGACCACCGCGTCGGCGGCCTCGATGGCGAACTCGGCCTGCATCGCCACGGACGCGTCGATGCCGAGCACGTCCTGCTCCCAGCCGCCGGTGTCGACGACCTTGAAGCGGCGGCCGTTCCAGTCGGCCTCGTAGGTGACCCGGTCGCGGGTGACGCCCGGCCGGTCCTCGACGACCGCCTCGCGGCGGCCGATGATGCGGTTCACCAGCGTCGACTTGCCGACGTTGGGGCGGCCGACGACGGCGAGGACCGGCAGCGGGCCGTGGCCGGCAGCGGCGATGTCGCCCTCGACCTCCTCAAGGTCGAAGCCCTCTTCCGCGGCGAGCTCCATGAACTCCGCGTACTCGGCGTCGCCAAGCGCACCGTGCTCGTCGCCGGTGGGGATCTGCTCGTTCATGAAGTCCGTTCCTCGTTCATCCATGTGGTCGGTGGGCCGCTCGCGAACGGGCCCACTGCTCAAGTGTGGGTCAGCGCCTGGTAAGGCGCCGGGCCTGTGCCAGGTGAGCGGTCAGCCGCTCCTGGATCCGTACGGTCGCCTCGTCCAGCGCCTTACGGGTGCGCCGCCCGCTGCCGTCACCCGCGTCGAAGGCGTCACCGAAGACGACGTCGACGCGGCCGCGCAGCCGCGGCACGGCCGGGGTGAGCCGGCTGGGGCGGCCGGTGCTGCCGAGCACCGCCACCGGGACGACGGGGGCGCCGGAGCGCACCGCGAAGTACGCCAGCCCGGCGCGCAGCGACGCGAAGTCGCCCTCGCCGCGGGTGCCTTCGGGGAAGATGCCCAGCACGCCGCCGGCGGCCAGCACCCCGAGCGCATCGGTGATCGCCTTGCGGTCGGCGCTCTGACGATCGACCTTCAGCTGCCCGATGCCCCGCAGGAACGGGTCCAACGGGCCCACGAAGGCTTCCTTCTTGATCAGGAAGTGCACCGGTCGGGGCGCGGTGCCCATCACCATCGGGCCGTCGACGCCGTGGGAGTGGTTGACGGCGAGGATCACCGGGCCGCTGGCCGGCACCCGCCAACTGCCCAACACCCGCGGCTTCCACAGGCCGTACATCAGCCCGATGCCGATCCGCCGGCCGATCGCGGCCCCGCGGGGGCTCGGCGCCTTGCCGCCCTCGGTCACCGGATGTCTCGCCCCGCCTTCTCGGCGCGGACGCCCTCGATGAGGGTGACCACGCACTCGATGACCTGATCCAGCGTCAGGTCGGTGGTGTCGACCTCGACGGCGTCGTCGGCCTTGGCCAGCGGCGAGGTCTTGCGGGAGGAGTCCGCGGCGTCCCGCTTGATCAGCGCCTCACGGGTGGCGGCCAGGTCGGAGGCGAGCTGCGGGCTCTGGCCCTTGATCTCGCCGTTGCGACGGGCCGCCCGCGCCTCCGGGGAGGCGGTGAGGAAGATCTTGAGGTCGGCGTCGGGCAGGACCGTTATGCCGATGTCCCGGCCCTCGACGACGATGCCGTGCGGCGCCCCGGCGGCGATGGAGCGCTGGAGCTCGGTGATCGCGGTGCGCACCTCGGGGACCGCGCTGACCGCGCTGACCGCGGAGGTGACCTCCGCACTGCGGATCGGACCGGCGGCGTCCACGCCGTCGACGGTGATGGTCGGCGCGGCCGGGTCCGTGCCGGAGACGATCACGGGCTTGGCGCAGGCGTCGGCCACCGCGACCGGGTCGTTGACGTCGATGCCGTTGGTCAGCATCCACCAGGTGATCGCGCGGTACTGCGCGCCGGTGTCGAGGTAGCCCAGCCCCAGCTTCCCGGCGACGGCCTTGGACGTGCTGGACTTGCCCGTGCCTGCGGGGCCGTCGATGGCAACAATCACTGCAGCCTGGGCGGTCCGATCGGCGGTTTCCACGGTGACGAACACCTTTCTTGATACACGGGGCGCGGTCCAGGGCGCCGGGTCTCGTCGTCGCGCTCCCGCCGTCCGCACACGGGGCGGACCGGCTACGACCGGCGGGTGGGAGTTCGGCAACGGGACCTGGGGCCTCGGACAAGGTTACTGGCTCGACCACGGCGCGCCGTCCACGGTGTCACTGACGGATCGACCACCCCCGCTCCCGCAGCTCCGCGGTCAGCACCGGGACGGCCTGCGGCTCGACCATCAGCTGGATGAAGCCGGCCTGCTGGCCGGTGGCGTGCTCGATGCGGACGTCCTCGATGTTGACCCCGACGCGGCCGGCGTCGGCGAAGATCCGGGCCAGCTCGCCGGGCTGGTCGCCGATGTAGACGGCGACGACGTCGTAGGTGGCCGGGGCCGCGCCGTGCTTGCCGGGGACCCGCTCGCGGCCGGCGTTGCCACGGCGGAGGACGTCCTCGATGCCGCCGGCGCCGGTGCCGCGCGCCGTGTCGTCGGCGGACTCCAGGGCGCGCAGCGACCGGACCGTGGCGTCCAGATCGGCGGCGACGTCGGTGAGGACGTCGGCGACCGGACCGGGGTTGGCGGAGAGGATGTCGATCCACATGGCCGGGTCGGAGGCGGCGATCCGCGTCACATCGCGGATGCCCTGGCCGCAGAGGCGGACGGCGGTCTCGTCGGCGCCCTTCAGCCGGGCCGCGACGAGGCTGGAGACCAGCTGCGGGGTGTGTGAGACGAGGGCGACGGCGCGGTCGTGGGCGTCGGCGTCCATCACCACCGGGACGGCCCGGCAGAGCGCGACCAGCTCCAGGGCGAGGTTGAGCACCTCGGTGTCGCCACCGGGCGACGGGGTGAGCACCCAGGGGCGGCCCTCGAAGAGGTCGGCCGTCGCGGCCAGCGGACCGGAGCGCTCCTTGCCGGCCATCGGATGCGTGCCGAGGTAGCCGGACAGGTCGCAGCCGAGGGCCTCCAACTCGCGGCGCGGGCCGCCCTTGACGCTGGCGACGTCGATGTACGCCCGCGCGGCGCCGCGCCGGATCGCCCCGGCGAGCCCCTCCGCGACGTGCGCCGGCGGCACCGCCACGACGACCAGGTCGACCGGGCCTCCGGGCGGCTCGGCGGTGCCGGCGCCGAGCGCGGCGGCCGTCAGGGCCTGGGCGTGATCGTGGTCCTCCAGGTGGACCTGGACGCCGCGGGCGCTGAGCGCGAGGGCGACCGAGGTGCCGATCAGGCCCGTTCCGATGACGAGTGCGGTTCTCACTGGGCGATGTCCTTCCTCAGGGCCGCGGCCGCGCCGAGGTAGACATGGGCGATGCCGGCCTTGGCCAGCCCGGTCTCGACGTGGGCCAGCACCCGCACCACCCGCTCCATGGCGCCGGCCACCGTCAACTCCTGGGCGCAGATCAGCGGGACGTCCGTGATCCCCAGGGCCCGGGCGGCGGCGGCCGGGAAGTCGCTGTGCAGATCGGGGGTGGCGGTGAACCACACGCTGATCAGGTCGTCCGGCACCAGCTCGTTGCGCTCCAATATCGCGGTGAGCAGCTCGCCGACCCGCTCCCGCATGTGCTCCGCGTCGTCCCGCTCCAACTGGACGGCCCCGCGCACGGCCCGTACCGCCACGTCCTCAGCTCCCCTGCGTCGTGCATCCGCGCACACGTCCGCGTACGCACTGCTCAGCGTAACCAGCGCCACTGACAACCGTGCCCGCGAGCTTGGGGCCTCCGACGGCCGGCACCGGCCCCGTCCACCGCGGCGGACGGGGCCGCACCGCTCAGGCGTCCCAGGCCGCCCCGAGGGCCAGGAGTTCGTCGCGGTACTCGATGCGGTCGGTCCACTCGCGGGGCCAGGCGTCGGCGCCGAGCCGGGCGTCCGCGAAGGCGCCGGTGAGGCAGGCGATCGAGTCGGAGTCGCCGGAGGTGCAGGCCGCGCGGCGCAGCGCGGTGCCCGGCTCGTCGGGGAAGAGCAGGTAGCAGAGCAGGCCGGTGGCCAGGGCCTCCTCGGCGATCCAGCCGGCGCCGGTGGCCAGGCACGGGTCGGCCTCCCGGTCCGGGGCGGCCAGCGCGGCGTCCAGCCGGTCCAGGACGGCCAGGCATTCGTCCCAGCCGCGGGCCACGAAGGTCGTCGGGGTGGGGGCCTGGGAGCGCCGCCACAGGTCGCCGAGCCAGTCCTCGCGGTACGTGGTGCGCTGGGCGTGCGCGTACGCCCTTAGCAGGCCCGGCAGTTCGGCGGGACGCGCGCCGTCGGCGAGGACGCGGACCGCGTACGCGGTGAGGTCGCTGGCAGCGAGCGCGGTGGGGTGCCCGTGGGTCAGCGCGGACTGGAACTGGGCCGCGCCGGACCGCTGTTGCGCGGTCAGCCCCGGCACCAACCCCAGGGGCGCGACCCGCATGTTGGCGCCGCACCCCTTGGAGCCGATCTGGCTGGCGTCGGCCCAGGGCAGCCGCGGGTCGGCGAGCAGTGCACAGGCGCGCAGGCAAGTCCCGCCCGGCGCCCGGTTGTTCTCCGGCGAACGCCACCAGGTCACGTACTCCTGGCGGACCGGCGCCTCCAGGGTGGCGGCGGTCAGCGCGCCGCGCTCCAGGGCCGTGCGCAGCCCCCGCCCCAGCGCCAGCGTCATCTGTGTGTCGTCGGTGACCAGGGCCGGCGCGGGCAGCCCCAGTTCCCGCCACGGCCCGTACGCGGCGGTGATCGCCGCTACGTCCTGGAACTCGGTCGGGAAGCCGAGCGCGTCCCCGAGCGCCAGCCCGAGCAGTGAACCGGTCGCCGCGGACGATGCCGCCATGGAAGCCCCCATAAGAAAACCACCCCTTAATCGTCATGGTGACGTTAAGGGGTGGCGTGGGGCGACCGCAAGCCGTATCGGCTAGAGGTCGACCTCCCGCATCAGCATCCCGACCTCGGTGTTGGTCATCCGGCGCAGCCAGCCCGACTTCTGGTCGCCCAGCGCGATCGGACCGAAGTGCGTGCGGACCAGCTTCTCCACCGGGAAGCCGGCCTCCGCGAGCATCCGGCGCACGATGTGCTTGCGGCCCTCGTGGAGGCTGACCTCGACGAGGTAGTTCTTGCCGGTGTTCTCCACGACCCGGAAGTGGTCGGCGCGGGCGTAGCCGTCCTCCAGCGGGATGCCGTCCTTGAGCCGCTTGCCCAGGTCGCGCGGGAGCGGGCCCTGGATGGCCGCCAGGTAGGTCTTGGTGACGCCGTAGCGCGGGTGCGTCAGGCGGTGGGCCAGCTCGCCGTGGTTGGTGAGCAGGATGATGCCCTCGGTCTCGGTGTCCAGCCGTCCGACGTGGAACAGCCGGGTCTCCCGGTTGGTCACGTAGTCGCCCAGGCACTGGCGCCCGTCGGGGTCCTCCATCGTGGAGACCACGCCCGCGGGCTTGTTCAGCGCGAAGAAGAGGTACGACTGGGTGGCGACCGTCAGGCCGTCCACCTTGATCTCGTCCTTCTCCGGGTCGACCCGGACGCCCTGCTCCATGACGACCTTGCCGTTCACCTCGACCCGCGCCTGGTCGATCAGCTCCTCGCAGGCGCGCCGGGAGCCCATACCGGCCCTGGCCAGCACCTTCTGGAGCCGCTCGCCCTCCTGCTCGCCGAAGGTCTTGGGGGTCGTGACCCGCGGCTTGTCGTAGCGGGCGCGGTTGCGCTCCTCGATCTTGGCGTCGTACTCGCGGGACCGCGCCGGCGCCTGGCCCCGGCCGCGCTGCTGACCACCCTGGCCCCCCGGGCGCCCGCCCTGGGACGCACCGCCCGTACGGGGACCGCCCTTGGCGCCGCCACGGGCCGCCGCGCCCCGGGCACCGGTCTTGCCGCGACGCTCGTCGCCGCCCCCGGAACTGCCCACGTCGTAGCGGCGCTCCTCAGGACGGGGACGGCCAGCGCGCTGCTGCTTCTCGTCCCGCTTGTTGCCGGCGCCGCGGTAGTTGCCCCTGCCGCCGCCGCTGCTGCTCCTGCTGTTCCTGCCGCTGCTTCGCATCAATGATCCGTCTGAGAGTCGCCGCTGTCGTCTACGTCGAACGACGGGATACCTTCCGGGGAGTCGCCCTCGACCGCGTCCGCCTCCGGGAGGAACGGTGCGAGCTCAGGGAGCTCGTCCAGGCCGCGCAGGCCCATCCGCTCCAGAAAGTAATTCGTCGTCCTGTACAGGATCGCACCTGTTTCAGGTTCCGTCCCCGCCTCCTCCACCAGGCCGCGCTGGAGGAGCGTGCGCATCACGCCGTCGCAGTTGACCCCGCGGACGGCCGAGACGCGGGAACGGCTGACCGGCTGACGGTACGCGACCACGGCCAGAGTCTCCAATGCGGCCTGGGTGAGCCGGGCCTGCTGACCGTCCAGAACGAAGCTCTCCACGGCGTCCGCGTAGGCCGCCCTGGAGTAGAACCGCCAGCCGCCGGCCACCAACCGCAGGTCGAAGCCTCGGCCTTGGCGGGTGTAGTCGTCGGACAGCTCGCGCAGCGCCAGCGCGACGGCCCGGCGGGACCGCTGGAGGACCCGCGCCAGGTGCTCCTCGGTCGCCGGCTCGTCGACGACCATGAGGACGGCCTCCAGCGCGGGCCTCAGCTCCAGGTCGGCCACGCCCAGCGCGCCGGCCGGCCGGTCCGGCTCCGACCGCCCGGCGCCCGGCTCCTGCTCGGTGATGTCGTACGCCGCGCCGCTCACGCCGGCTCCTCCCGTTGCTCTTCGCTCTCCGCGCGGCCCACCGGGTCCGCGTCGCCGTTCGCGTCCTTGCCGGTCGCGGCGGCTTTGTCGACCTTGTCTCCCTGATCGGTCGGCCCGTCCGGTTGCCGGTCGAACTCGTCGGTGACCCGAGGGGACGCCCCCTCCTCGCCCGTCCAGCGGACCGTCAGCGCCCCGAGTGCCTCCTCCTGCTCCAGGGTGACCGCCCGCTCCCGGTAGAGCTCCAGCAGGGCCAGGAAGCGCGCGACGACGGTGAGGGTGTCCGGGGCGTCGGCGATCAGCTCCTGGAAGCCGGCCTCGCCCAGCGCGCGCAACTGCGCCAGCACCACCTCGGCCTGCTCCCGGACGCTGACCAGCGGCGCGTGGATGTGGTCGACGTAGACCTGCGGCTTCGCCTTGGGCTGCATCGCCTTGACCGCGAGCCGGGCGAACCCCTCGGCCCCGATGCTGATCACGACCTCGGGCAACAGCTCCGCGTGGTGCGGCTCCAACCCGACGGTACGGGGGTGGCAGCGCGCCTCCTCGGCCAGCCGGCCGCTGAAGATGTCCGCGATCTGTTTGTAGGCGCGGTACTGGAGCAACCTGGCGAACAGCAGGTCCCGGGCCTCCAGGAGGGCGAGGTCGGCCTCGTCCTCCACTTCGGCGGCGGGCAGCAGCCGGGCCGCCTTGAGGTCGAGCAGGGTGGCCGCGACGACCAGGAACTCGGTGGTCTGGTCGAGGTCCCAGTCCGGCCCCATGGCCCGGATGTGCGCCATGAACTCGTCCGTCACCTTGGACAGCGCGACCTCGGTGACGTCCAACTTGTGCCGGGAGATCAGCTGGAGCAGGAGGTCGAAGGGCCCCTCGAAGTTGTCCAGCCGCAGCGTGAACCGGCCGTCCTGGCAGCCGTTGTCGTCCGGTCCGTCCGGGCTGTTCAGGCGGTCCGGTCCGTCCCGGCCTTCCGGACCGCCCTGGTCGCCCGTGAGCGCCTCCGCCGCCGCATCAGGATCATCTCCCCGGGAAGCCTCCCGGGGGCCACCCACGCCCCCGTGCACGGCCGCCTCGGCGGTCTCCACCGGCGCGACCGCCTCACCACCCCCCAACACGTCCGGACGGGCTTCCGCGGGGGCCTCGGGTGACGCCTCCTGGACGGTCCCCGGACCCCGTCCGAGGGCGCGGCGGGCGCGGCGCGGGGCGGCGGGGTCGTCGTCGGTCGTCGGCATGGCGGTCCAGGGTGCTGCGGTCCCGCGCGAAGCGGCGGGTTGGTCACGGGCGGGACACCCCGCCGGAACGGCAGGCTATCCCGCCGCGCGCCGGCGACCGCCCTCCAGGGCGTGTCGGACAGATGTCGGACAGATCTGGAAGCACCCGCCCTAGGTCCTGTCGTCAAACTCCCGTCTGCCGGGAGTTTGACGACAGGACCTAGCGTCCGCGGAGTCGTCGCACCAAGATGCTGGCGTCCCCGCGCGATTCCAGGTCGGCGAGGACCACGGCCACCGCTTCGCGGACGATCCGGCCGCGGTCGACCGCCAGGCCGTGCTCGCCGCGCAGCACCAGGCGGGCGTGTTCGAGGTCCATGAGCTCCTCGGCGGAGACATAGACGGTGATCTTCTCGTCGTGCCGTTCCCGGCCGCTGGGGCGGCGGTTGGCGCCGCGCGACCGACGACGGCCCGACGCACCGGCCGTCGCCGCGGCCTCCCGTTCGGCGCGGGCCGCCCGCCCGCCCGGCGTCCGGTGCCCCGCGGCGGCCTCCGGCTCCGGCTCGCGGCCGCCGTGTTCGGCCGGCGCCGCGGCGGGCGCGGAGCGCGCCGCGCCTGAGCCACCGTCACCGGCCGCCGGAGCCTCGGCACCCGAACCGTTCCGGGACCGCCGGCGGCCCGCCTGGGCCTCCTCGGGAGCGTTCGGCGCCGGGTCCGATTCGCCGGCCGGCGCGGGCACCCGGGCGTCCTCGCCCCCGGTCGCACGGCGGGGAGCGGACGACTGGAGGCCCACTCCCCCGGTGGTGCGGAACAGTTCGTCGGCTCCGGGCAGACTCACTCGGCGTGACACCGGGCGAGCACCTCCCTGGCGAGCTGACGATAGGCCGCGGCCCCCACGGAGTTGGAGGCGTAGGTGGTGATCGGCTCGCCGGCGACGGTGGTCTCCGGGAAGCGGACCGTACGGCCGATGACGGTGTGGTAGACGTGGTCGTCGAACGCCTCGACGACGCGCGCCAGGACCTCGCGGCTGTGCACGGTCCGGGAGTCGTACATCGTCGCCAGGATGCCGTCCAACTCCAGGTCGGGGTTGAGCCGTTCCTGGACCTTCTCGATCGTCTCGGTCAGCAGCGCGACCCCGCGCAGCGCGAAGAACTCGCACTCCAGCGGCACGATGACCTTGTGAGCGGCCGTCAGGGCGTTGACGGTCAGCAGGCCGAGCGAGGGCTGGCAGTCGATGACGATGTAGTCGTAGTCGGACAGCAGGGGCTTCAGCGCCCGCTGGAGGGTCGACTCGCGGGCGACCTCGCTGACCAACTGCACCTCTGCCGCTGACAAATCGATATTGCTGGGCAGCAGGTCCATGTTGGGGACCGCGGTCTTGAGCAGGACCTCGTCGGCCGACATGCCCCGCTCCATGAGCAGGTTGTAGACCGTCAGATCCAGTTCCATCGGGTTGACGCCGAGTCCGACCGACAAGGCGCCCTGCGGGTCGAAGTCGACGAGCAGCACCCGGCGGCCGTATTCCGCAAGTGCGGCGCCCAGGTTGATGGTCGAGGTGGTCTTGCCGACCCCGCCCTTCTGGTTGCACATCGCGATGATCTTCGCCGGACCGTGGTCCGACAGCGGCCCCGGGATGGGGAAGTACGGGAGCGGGCGCCCGGTCGGGCCGACCCGCTCGCGCCTCTGGCGCGCCGCGTCCGGCGCGAGCGTCGCCGCGTATTCGGGGTCCGGCTCGTACTCGGCGTCCGGGTCGTAGAAGTGCCCCTCGGGCAGGTCGTCGTAGTCGGCGAGACGGGTGGGTTCTCCACTGCCCCGGTCGCCGGCCATGCCGTTCACGTGTTGGCCGTCCATGCTCTGGTGGGCTGTCGAGGAAGTGCTCTCTTGGGTTGCGGAGGTGTGGACCGCTACGGAGCCGACAGCCTCGCGCCCCGAGGGACCCTGGCCCCGTGCAACCGCTCCTGGCCGACCACCTCCGGGAGTAAATGTCGACTCATTCACAAGTCGTCTTACCTCCTTGGATGTGACCAGGAAACTTATCGATAGGTCAGCGTGGCACCATGCCGACGGTTGGCGACTCTATGGCGTGTCGGGCGTCCGCAGCAACACAATCCGCCGGACCCGGCCCGATGTGTCGGTAATGGAACCCCCCGATGTCAAGAGCGCACAGCGTCCGAGACGGAAGTTTTGGGCGTACGCGAATCGGTTAAAGGGTTACGTTCACGGCGAGTTGGGGGTCGAACGCCGGAAGTCGCCCCCGGGGCATGTCGCACATGCGACCGGCCGGGCCCTGTCGACAAGGCCCGGCCGGTTGCGCGGTGTTTGACGCGTGCGGTTGACGCCGTCAGCCGAGGAGGGTGCGCAGCTCCACGTACTCCAGGCCGTGGGCCTGGGCGACCTCGGGGTAGACGACCTTGCCGTCGTGCGTGTTCAGGCCCTTGGCCAGCGCCGGGTCGCGGCGCAGCGCCTCGACCCAACCGCGGTTCGCCAGCTCGACGATGTAGGGCAGCGTCGCGTTGGTGAGTGCGTAGGTGGAGGTGTTGGGCACCGCGCCAGGCATGTTGGCGACGCAGTAGAAGACCGAGTTGTGGACCGGGAAGGTCGGCTCGGCGTGGGTGGTCGGCTTGGAGTCCTCGAAGCAGCCGCCCTGGTCGATCGCGATGTCGACAAGGACACTGCCGGGCTTCATCTTGGCGACCAGCTCGTTGGTGACCAGCTTCGGGGCCTTGGCGCCCGGGATCAGGACCGCGCCGACGACGAGGTCGGCCTCGACGACGGCCTTCTCCAGCTCGTAGGCGTTGGAGACGATCGTCTGCACCTTGGTGCCGAAGATCTTGTCGGCCTCGCGGAGCTTGTTGATGTCCTTGTCGAGCAGGGTGACGTGGAAGCCGAGGCCCACGGCGATCTGGACGGCGTTCCAACCGGAGACGCCGCCGCCGATGATGACGGCCTTGCCGGCCTGGACACCGGGGACGCCGCCGGGCAGCACGCCGCGGCCGCCGGCCTGGCGCATCAGGTGGTAGGCACCGACCTGCGGGGCGATGCGGCCCGCGACCTCGGACATCGGGGCGAGCAGCGGCAGCGCACGGTTGGCGGTCTCGACCGTCTCGTAGGCGATCGCGGTGGTGCCGGACGCGAGCAGGGCGTCGGTGCACTCCTTGGACGCGGCCAGGTGCAGGTAGGTGAAGAGGGTCTGGTCCTTGCGGAGGCGGTGGTACTCCTCCGCGATCGGCTCCTTGACCTTCAGCAGCAGGTCGGCGGTGGCCCACACCTCGTCGGCGGTGTCCAGGATGGAGGCACCGGCGGAGACGTACTCCTCGTTCGGGATGGACGAGCCGAGGCCGGCGTCCTTCTCGATGAACACCTGGTGGCCGTTACGGACGAGCTCGTGGACTCCGGCGGGCGTGATGGCCACGCGGAACTCGTTGTTCTTGACCTCGCGGGGGATGCCGACCTTCACGTCGATCACGGTCCTTGAATGAGTGCTTGCGATAGGAATTATCCCTCATGCGATGCATGGCGGGAGCGACCGCGCCGTACGCGGCTCGCCCAGTCTATTGAAGGACCTCGTGTTGTCTAGCCTTGTAAACAACTAATTTTTCGGAAGACCACTACCGATTTCGTAGGTCACTCGGGGATCTCCTTGCGGCACCGCTCCCCCGCCGCCCGGTGGAGCCGTGCCGCTTCCGGGTCGCCGAGCCGGTCGAGCAGCTCCGCAATCCGCAGCTGAAGGTCCGCCTCCAGCTCCCCGTCGGCCGCGGCGCGGGCGAGATCGACGGCTTCCAGACGGCTGCCCAGCGCCGCATCGAGCTGCCCGGCGCGCTCGTGGACGCCCGCCGCGACCTCCTCCGCACGCGCCTGACCTGCCCGATCGCCGAGCCGACGGAAGGTGCGGGCGGCCGCCCGACAGTCCTTGAGCGCCTGCTCGTAGCGGCCCGCGCGACCGTGCGCGCCCCCGATCCGGGCGTACAGCCGCGCCGCGTCGGACCGCTCACCGCGGGCCAACCGCAGCTCCAGTGCCCGCCCGTACCAGTCGGCGGCCCGCACCCAGTCGTCCAGCTCGGCGTAGCTGTCGCCCAACGATTCCAAGGCACGGCCGGTGGCTACCGGGTCCTTCACCGACCGGGCCGACTCCAGGGCGCCCCGGTAACGACCCAGCGCCTGCTCGGTGCGGCCGGCCCGGGCGTCCAGGTCACCGAGGTTGAGCAGGGCGGCGGCCCGCTCGCGCGGCATGGTGCGGCGCTCGGCGACGCGGAGCACCAGCTCGTGCAGGACGTAGAGGTCGGGGGCGGCGGCCTCGGGGCCGTGGTGGGCGAGCAGCGCGCGGGTCAGTGCGGCGATCAACCGCCGGTCCAGCGTGTCGAGTTGGCCGTCCGCGACGGCCATCGCGGCGGCGTCCAGGAGGGCGCCGCGGCGGGTGCGCAGCCAGTGCGCGGCGGCGGCCCGGGTGGCGAAGCGCAGCGGGCGGGGCAGCTCCGCGGCCTTCCGGCGGGCCGGGGAGCCGTCCGGTTCGGTGGCCGCCCAGCAGGAGCGGACCAGCCGCACGGTCCGCTCCAGCATCCGGGCCCGGGCCAACTGGACGTCGGCCGGCCGCTCGTGCTCGTGCAGCAACGCCCGGGTGAGCGGGGCGAGGCAGCCGGGGAGCCGGTAGCGGGGGCCGGCCCCGGCGTCGACGGGACCGGCCCCGGTGAGGTCGGTCCCGTCCACCGGGCGCAGCAGGCCCAGCGCGACGAAGTCGTGCAGCACGGCGGCGGCCGCCGGCATCGTGCACCCGCCGAGCGCGGCCGCGGTGTGCGCGTCCACCAGGCCGTCCGGGGCGAGGGTGGCGAACCGCAGTATCCGGGCGGCGGGTTGCGGCAGCGAACCGTAGGTGAGGTGGAAGGCGCGGTGCAGGGGGCGGGCGCCGGCCGGCAGGTCCGGCGGCAGCGGCACGGCGAGCAGCGCCTGGCGCAAATCGGCGACGGACAGCTTGGGGCGGGCCGCGAGCCAGGCGCCCGCCAGTATCAACGCGGCTGGTTGGCCACCGCTCTCCTCGGCCACCGCCTCCGCGGTGCGCGGATCGACGGTGACCCGGGTCGGCCCCGCGTAGTGGCACAGCACCTCGACGGCGGACGCGGTGTCCAACCCGCCCAGGGCGCACGGCCGGACGTCCGGGATGCCGGTCAACGGGCCCTGCGCGACGACCACGACGAGGCAGTCCGGCGCATCCGGGATCAGCGGCTCGACGTGCTCGGCGCCCGGTGCGTCGTCCAGCAGCAGCGCCGCCCGACGGCCGGCCAGGGCGGTGCGCACCGCCTCCGCCAACTCGTCCTCGTCGGCGCCGGCCGGGGCGCCGGTGCCGAGCGCGGCGAGCAGGTCGCGGGCGGTGCGGGCGAGGCCGACGGGCGCACCGTCCCGGCCGGTGAGGTGGGCCCGCAGCACCCCGTCGGGATAGTCGTCCGCGACCTCCCGCAGCAGCGCCTCGGCGAGCGTGGTGCGGCCGGAGCCGGGGCGGCCGGCGATCAACAGGACGCGGCTGCGGGCGCCGCGGCGGCCGGTGAGGGTGTCCAGACCGGCCCGCCCGATGTCGGCGCGCAGCGCCTTGAGTTCATGGCGGCGGCCGGCGAAACCGGGGAGGCCGGCGCGGGCGGTGGCGGCGTCCTGACGGGGCAGCGCGCCCCGCCGGTCCCGTGCCGCCGCGCCGGCCCCGCGCGCCGCTCCCGGTGCGAGGTGCCCCCCGCCCACCACCTGGTCCGTCACCGGTCACGCTCCCGTCCGCCCTGCGCGTCGGTCCCCGTCGCGGGCGCGTACGGGAACCTTGTCGAGCGTAGTTCACGAACCGTCACGACCCCTGCGGAGCAGGGCTGTTGGGTCACTCGATCGGATCGGAGGATCATCCGACCGGGAAGCGGAGCCGGGCGGCCGACGGGGAGTCAGGCCGTGAAGGGGCGGGCCGGCCAGGGCGCGTCGGCGGGCCGGAGAGCGTCCAGGCCGTCGCCGGCCCGGGCCGCGATCAGCGACAGCACCCCGACGACGAGGCAGTTGTTGTGCAGTTCACCGGCGAGCACACCGCGGGCCAGCTCGTCGACCGGGACCCGCGCCAGCTCCATGTCGGCCTCCTCCTCGGAGACCTCGAAGCGCTCCCCCTCGGCCTCGGACAGCCCGCGGGCGAGGAAGATCCGCACCGCCTCGTCGCAGCCGCCCGGGGTGGTGTAGACGTCGGTCAGCACCCGCCAGTCCTCGGCCTTGACGTGCGCCTCCTCGTACAGCTCGCGCTGCGCGCCGTGCAGCGGGTTCTCGCCGGGGACGTCGAGCAGCCCGGCGGGGATCTCCCACAGCTTCTGCCGCACCGGGTGGCGGTACTGGCGCAGGACCAGTACGCGATCGGCGTCGTCGAGGGCGAGGACCGCGACCGAGCCGGGGTGGACCTGGTAGTCGCGGGTGGCGGTGGAGCCGTCCGGCATGACGACCTGGTCGGTGCGCACGCTGGTCTTGGCCCCGGTGAACGGCGTCGTGGTCCCGGTGACGGTCCACTCCTCAGGGGTGTCCTTGATCGCCATGCGCGTCCTCCTGTGTGTGCCTGTGCCAACGCGGAAACCGGGGTACCGCCTCGCTGAACGAGGCCGTACCCCGGCAACCGTAACGGGAGGGGTTCTGCTTACTTCTTGGCGCCCGGCTTCGGAGCACCCACCTTGCGCTCGACGGCGGCCTTCACCAGGCCGGCGAAGAGCGGGTGCGGGCGGGTCGGGCGGGACCGCAGCTCCGGGTGCGCCTGGGTGGCGACCAGGTAGGGGTGGGCCTCGCGCGGGTACTCGACGTACTCGACCAGCTTGTTGTCCGGGGAGGTGCCGGAGAACAGCAGGCCGGCCTTCTTCTCCAGCTCGCCGCGGTAGGCGTTGTTGACCTCGTAGCGGTGGCGGTGGCGCTCCTCGACGTAGGGCTCGCCGCCGTAGACCTCGCGGACGATGGAGCCCTCGGCGAGCTTGGCCGGGTACATGCCCAGCCGCATGGTGCCGCCCATGTCGCCCTCGCCGGCGACGATGTCCATCTGCTCGGCCATGGTGGAGATCACCGGGTCGGTGGCGGCCGGGTCGAACTCGGTGGAGTTGGCGCCCTCGATGCCGGCGAGGTTGCGGGCCGCCTCGATGACCACGCACTGCAGGCCCAGGCAGAGGCCGAGCAGCGGGAGCTTGTTCTCCCGGGCGTAGGTGATCGCGCCGACCTTGCCGTCCACGCCGCGGTCGCCGAAGCCGCCGGGGATGCAGACCGCGTCGCAGTCGGCGAGCTGCTCGCGGGCGCCGGCCGGGGTCTTGCAGTCGTCGGAGGTGACCCACTTGATCTTGACGCGGGCCTTGTTGGCGAAGCCGCCGGCGCGCAGCGCCTCGGTGACCGAGAGGTAGGCGTCGGGCAGGTCGATGTACTTGCCGACCAGGGCGACCTTGACCTCGTGGTCGGGGTTGTGGACCCGGTCGAGCAGGTCCGCCCACTGGGTCCAGTCCACGTCCCGGAACGGCAGGTCCAGCTTGCGGACGACGTAGGCGTCCAGGCCCTCGGCGTGCACGACCTTGGGGATGTCGTAGATCGACGGGGCGTCCGGGCAGGCGATGACCGCGGCCTCGTCGACGTCGCACATCAGCGAGATCTTCCGCTTGATGGCGGTGGGCACCTCGCGGTCGGCGCGCAGCACGATCGCGTCGGGCTGGATGCCGATGTTGCGCAGCGCGGCGACGGAGTGCTGGGTCGGCTTGGTCTTCAGCTCGCCGGACGGGCCGATGTAGGGCAGCAGCGAGATGTGCACGACGAAGACGTTGTCCCGGCCGACCTCGTGGCGGACCTGACGGACGGTCTCCAGGAACGGCAGCGACTCGATGTCGCCGACCGTGCCGCCGACCTCGGTGATGACCACGTCGACGTCGTCGGTGGCCAGCCGCCGGATGCGGTGCTTGATCTCGTTGGTGATGTGCGGGATGACCTGCACGGTGTCGCCGAGGTACTCGCCGCGCCGCTCCTTGGCGATCACGGTGTTGTAGACCTGGCCGGTGGTGACGTTCGCCGAGCCGTCGAGGTCGACGTCGAGGAAGCGCTCGTAGTGGCCGATGTCCAGGTCGGTCTCGGCACCGTCGTTGGTGACGAACACCTCGCCGTGCTGGAACGGGTTCATCGTGCCGGGGTCGACGTTGAGGTACGGGTCCAGCTTCTGCATCGTGACCCGCAGGCCGCGCGCCTTCAGGAGCGCACCCAGGCTGGAGGCGGTGAGCCCCTTGCCGAGCGAGGAGGCGACGCCCCCGGTGACGAAGAGGTGCTTGGTCGTCGAGGATTTGGGCGGCATGGCCAAGAGGGAGCTCCCGTGGTCGCGAGGTGGAGAGGGGCGACAGGGCGCCGGCCCTGGGATTCAGGGGGCGGTGTCGCTGCGGTTCGGGGGTGCCGCATTTCTGCTGGGTCCCACCGGTCCACGGGGTACCAGGCTATCAGCGACCGAGCGTGGTCGCGTCCGGCCGCGCACCCGGACCGCCCTCGAACACGGCCACCCGTTCGGACCAGCCCCACTCGACGCGAGCATCGCGCGCCCCGCCCGCCTGCGTCGTATCCTGCTCGGACACTCGCCAAGAGCCGTCCGGGAAGGCACCACCCCCGCCCGTTTTCCGGTCCCGCAGCTCGGCGACGTTTCATGGGCAGGACGGACAGCACACAACGTCCCATGGGGGGCGTGACTCCAGTTCGACGGGAGATGCACGTGGCCGGGCGCATCGAGGACTACGCACTTATCGGTGATATGCAGACCGCCGCTCTCGTGTGCCGGGACGGCACCGTCGACTGGCTGTGCCTGCCCCGTTTCGACTCGATGGCGGTCTTCGCCGGGCTGCTGGGCACCGAGGAGCACGGCTTCTGGCGGATGGGGCCGGCCGGGGAGCTGCCCCGGGCCGCGGACCGGCGGCGCTACCGCGGGGATTCGCTCGTCCTGGAGTCCGAGTGGGACACCCCGCGCGGTACCGTCCGGGTGATCGACTTCATGCCGCCGCGGGACGGGGTGCCGCAGGTGATCCGCGTCGTGGAGGGCGTCAGCGGCCGGGTGCCGATGCGCTCGGAGCTGCGGATGCGGTTCGCGTACGGCTGGGTGGTGCCGTGGGTGCACAAGGTGGACGGGCGGACCGTCGCGGTGGCCGGGCCGGACGCGGTGTGGCTGGACACCTCGGCCGAGACCTACGGCAAGGACCTGACGACGTACTCCGACTTCACGGTGTCGCCGGGCGAGCGGATCGCGTTCACCATCAGCTGGCAGCCCTCGCACCAGCAGCCGCCGGCGCTGGCCGATCCGGAGGCGTCGCTGGAGGCGACCGAGGAGTTCTGGCGGGAGTGGGTCGAGCACTGCACGTACCACGGGCCCTACCGGGACGCGGTGGTGCGCTCGTTGATCACGCTGAAGGCGCTGACGTACGCGCCGACGGGCGGGATCGTGGCGGCGCCTACGACGTCGCTGCCGGAGTGCATCGGCGGGGTGCGGAACTGGGACTACCGCTTCACCTGGCTGAGGGACGCGGCGATCACCCTGTCGTCGCTGCTGCGCACCGGCTACCGCGAGGAGGCCCGGGCCTGGCGCGAGTGGCTGTTGCGGGCGGTGGCCGGCGACCCGGAGAACCTCCAGATCATGTACGGCATCGCCGGTGAGCGGGAGTTGGGCGAGACCGAGCTGAAGTGGCTGCCCGGATACGAGGATTCGCGCCCGGTGCGGGTCGGCAACGGGGCCGCAGGTCAGCTCCAGTTGGACGTCTACGGCGAGGTCACGGAGGCGCTGCACCTGGCGCACATGACCGGGTTGGCGCGCAACGACTACGCCTCGCTGCTCCAGATCAAGCTGATCGACTGGGTGGAGAAGCACTGGGACGAGCCGGACGAGGGCATTTGGGAGGTGCGCGGGCCGCGCCGGCACTTCGTGCACTCCAAGGTGATGACCTGGGTCGCGGTGGACCGCACGGTGAAGCTGATCGAATCCGGTGACGTGGACGGGCCGCTTGCGCGGTGGCGGGACCTGCGGGAGACCATCCACCGGGACGTCTGCGAGCGCGGCTACGACAAGGAGCGGAACACCTTCACCCAGTCCTACGGGTCGCAGGAGTTGGACGCGTCGCTGCTGCTGATCCCACAGGTCGGCTTCCTGCCGCCGGACGACAAGCGGGTCATCGGCACCATCGAGGCGATCCAGCGGGAGCTGTCCACCGAGGACGGGTTCGTGCTGCGCTACCCGACGGCCGGCGAGGGGCTCGGGGTGGACGGGCTCGAAGGCGACGAAGGGGCGTTCCTGGCCTGCTCGTTCTGGCTGGCCGACGACCTGGCGATGATCGGCCGGGTCGAGGAGGCCCGCAAGCTGTTCGAGAAGCTGCTCTCGCTCCGCAACGACCTGGGGCTGCTCGCCGAGGAGTGGGACTCGAAGCTCCAGCGCCAAGTGGGGAACTTCCCGCAGGCGTTCAGCCACGTTCCGCTGATCGACACGGCGCTGCGGCTGACGGCGAGCGGGGCGTACGGGGGGTAGCACCCCGGTCCCCTTTGGGCGCCCCCTCCGGACCCCGTTCGCGGGCGGTCCGGAGGGGGCGTCCGCGTGCGGGGTCAGAACTCAGAACGGTGTCAGGGTGAGGGTGAGTTCCTTGGGGGCGGGGTCCTCGATGTAGGAGGCGAAGCCGGCGACGTCGTCGAAGGCGAAGCCATACGCCTTGCCGTCCTTGGTGGCCGCGTGCATGGCGCGGGAGTAGTGGTTGGTGTGCGGCGGTGCGTAGAACGCGGCCGGGTCGGTGACCGGTTGGGCGGCGTGGGTGGCCAGGGTGGAGCGGTTGAGGGCGGCGCCGAGGACGGCGGCCACCGGGCCGCGGATGCCGTCGTTGGGGGCGGCCAGGACGCCGTCGCAGAAGAGGACGTCGCGGGTGCTGGGCTTGGTGAAGGAGAGCGTGCCGCCGGGGCCGGTGAAGGTGAGTTGGTCGCCCTTGGTGCGGCCGGTGAAGGTGCCGGCGTTGGTGGTGACCTTGAGGTCCTTGGCGGTGTAGGCGGACCATGCCTCGTCGATGGCGGAGTTGAGGTAGTCGGCGGCGAACAGGCCGGTGTCCAGGCCGTGTCCGGGCGCGATCACCCGGCGGTCGCCGACGACCAGGCGGTCGAAGCCCGCGGCGGCCTTGACGTCGGCGAAGACCTTGGCGCGGGCGCCCTCCTTGAGGGTGCCGGTGGTCTGGTCGGCGGCGCCGGTCAGGTGCAGCGCGAGCGGGACGCTGAACATGTCGACCATGGTGGTGTTGCAGTGCATCCCGCTGGCGTCGTAGGTGAACTCGGCGCAGTCGTGCAGCACGTCGAAGTTGGGGTCGCCGGCAACCCAGCCCGCGGGGTAGGCCAGGGCCGGTTTGCCGTTGCCGTCGGCGACCGCCTTGATCTTGAGCTTGCCGCCGAGGGAGACGTAGATCCGGCCGGACATCGGGGGCAGTTGGAGCGTGGTGGGGCCGGAGCCGGCGAGCGGGATGGCGTAGTCGGTGAAGCCGTCCGTGCCGTTGTCGGCGAGGGCGACGGGGGCGAGGCGGCCGTCGGGGGTGACGCGGACCTGTTGGCCGCCGGCGTTGCCGATGACGTAGACCCAGGCGGAGGTGTTGGCGTAGGCGCCGGAGGCGTTGACGATGTGCAGCGGGAGGGGGCCGGCCGCGCGGGGGGCGGGGGCGCCGGCGGCCCGGCCGGCGAGGGCGGCGGTGGCGGCGGTGGCGGCTATGCCGCCGAGCAGGGTGCGGCGGGTGATCATGGGGCGGCTCCTCGTGGGGGGTGAGCGCTCTCCTGGTGCGGGCACCCTGCCGAGTGATCCCCGATGTCGTCAAGTGGGCGGACGGGGGCTGGAGTTGGGGAGGGGTGGGGTGGGTGTTCCCCGGGGGCGGCGGGGGTTATCCGGATGGCGTTCCTCCGGATCTGCGGATGCGCGGTAGCGTTCGCGGCATGGGGCCACGCGCGGCGATCGAAGCCGAGATCACGGTACGCAGGGCACTGGAGCTGCCGTCATTGCGGCGCGGCCTGCCGGAGGTGCTGGCCGGCGAGGGGCGGCTGGGCCGGCCGGTGCGCTGGGTGCACGCCGGGGAGGTGCCGCACATCGCCTCGCTGCTCAAGGGCGGCGAGCTGCTGCTGACCACCGGCCTCGGGGTGGGCACCCGGCCGTCCGAGCAGCGCGCCTTCATCCGCAAGCTGGCGGACCGGGACGTGGCCGCGCTGGTGGTGGAGCTGGGGTCGCGGTTCGACGCGCTGCCGGCGGCGCTGATCGACGCGGCGCGGGACTGCGGGCTGCCGCTGATCCAACTGCACCGCGAGGTCCCGTACGTCACGGTGACCGAGGAGATCCACACCGAGATCATCAACAGCCACTACAGCCTGCTGCGGCGCGCCGACGAGCTGTTGCGGCGCTGCACCGGCGTGCTGTTGCGGGGCGGCGGCGCCCCGGAGGTGCTGCGGCTGCTCGCGGTCTTCACCGGCAATCCGCTGTGCCTGGAGGCGCCCGACGGCAGCCCCCTCTACGCGGCCGGGCCGGAGGGCGACGACGGTGGCGCGGACGCCGATCCGCTGCTGGCCTGGGAGGGGCTGCGGGAGACCGGCGTGCGGATCGAGGTGCCGGGCGGCGGGCCCGGGCCGGACGCGGTGCGCGCCCGGTTGGTGCTGCTCCCGGTGAACGGTCCGTTGGCGCCGGTGCACCGGATCGCCGCCGAACGGGCCGCCGATCTGCTGGCGGTGGTCATGCTCCAGTCCCGTCAGGAGGAGGTGCTGGCCGCCCGCGGCCGCGGCGACTTCCTCGCCGAACTGGCGGAGGGCCGCGTCTCCGCGGCCGAAGCGCCGGCGCAGGCCCGGCTGTTGGGCTTCCGGCCGGGCGCCGAGGCGATCCTGCCGGTGGTGATGCGGCTGCCGGCGGCGCTGCCCTCCCCCGGGAGCTGGGCGGTGCTCGCGCAGGCGCTGCGCGAGGAGTTGGCCGGGCCCGGGGTGCCGGTGCTGCTCGGCGTGCGGCCGGTGGAGGGCCGGGTGCCGCTGCTGGTGGCGCTGCGCGGCGGCCAGGAACGGGCGGCGCTGGCCGACCGGATCGCCGAGGCGCTGCGCGCCGGCGTCGCGCGGGCCGGCCTGGACCGGCCGTCCGCGCAGCGCCCGGTGGTGGTGGTCGGGGCGCCCGGCGACTGGGCGGCGGCCGGCCCGGGGCTGCGGCACGCGGCGGAGGCTGCGGCCGCGGCCCAGGGGCTGCCGGAGGCGCCCTGGTACGACGCCCAGCGGCTGGACATCGAGCTGCTGCTGTGGCGGATGCGGGACCACGGCGAGCAGGGGATGCTCAGCGACTTCGTCGAGCGCGCCATCGGCCCGCTGCTGGCCCACGACCGGACCGCCCGTCAGCCGCTGCTGCCGACCCTGGAGGCGTATCTGGCCAGCGCGGGCCGCAAGGCCGAGACCGCCCGCGATCTGAACGTCAACCGGCAGACGCTCTACGACCGGTTGGCGAAGATCGCCCAGCTCCTGGGGACGGACCTGGACGACCCGGGGACCGTGCTGGGGCTGCGGCTGGCGCTGCGGGCGCGGCGGCACACCGGGCGGTAGGGCGCGGCGGCGGGTCGGGGCAGACCGGGCGGGTCAGGCCGGACGCGTCGGCTGGGTCAACTCGTCGTAGACGCTGAGGACTTGAGCGACGGTGTCGTTCTCGCTGGGCCAGTTGGCGGCCTGGGCGCGGCCGGCCGCGGAGAGCGCGGCGCGGCGCACCGGGTCGGCGAGCAGCTCCATCACCGTACGGGCCAGCGCGGCGGCGTCGCCATAGCGGACCAACGCGGCGGCCCGGCCGACCAGTTCGCGGGTGCCACCGGTGTCGGTGGCCACCAGGGGGACGCCGGCGCGCAGCGCCTCCTGGGCGATCAGCGAACGCGCCTCCCAGCGGCTCGGCAGTATCACCAGGTCGGCGGCGGCGAGGAGTTCGGGCACGTCGTCGCGGCGGCCGAGGAGCTGGACCGGCAGCCGTTCGCTGTCGATCCGGCGCTGGAGCGCGTCCCGTTGGGGACCCTCGCCGGCGATGACCAGGAGGGGCTGCGGGTCCAGCCCGCACCAGGCGTGGGCCGCGTCCAGCAGCACGTCGTGGCCCTGGGAGGAGTCGAGCCGGCCGACCGCGAGCAGCAACGGCCGGTCCACCGCGCCCAGTTCGGCGCGCTCCTTGTCGGGGCTGCGGTCGGGGTCGGCGGCGGCCCGGCCGGGGCAGGGGTCCGGGACGGCGACCGGTGCGAGGCGGGCGTCCCTGGCGCCGCGTTCACGGGCCCGGTCGACGAGGTCGGAGCAGACGCCCAGGACGACCGCGGCGGCCCGGGCCGCCCGACGCTCCATCAGGTGCACCATCTGGGCCCGGGCGCCCTCGCTGTGCGCCTTGGTGTGCCAGGTGAGGACGAGCGGGACCCGGCCGCCCCGGGGGCCGCGCAGCCCGCGCACGGCCATCGACGCGCGCACGCCCGCCCGTAGGCCGTGCGCATGCACCAGGTCGGCGTCCCAGCAGGTGCCGCGGAGCACGGCCATGCCCGCCGGGTCCAGCCGCGGGGTGACCGGGACGAAGCGGGCGCCGGCCGCGGCGAAGCCGTAGCTCTCCTCGGCCTCCGGCGGGGCGCAGACGGTCACCCGGATTCCGCGGGCGACCAGCCCCTCGGCCAGGGAGCGGACGTGCGCCGCGCTGCCGGCTCCGCCCTGGCCGAGCACCTGGACCGTGCGCAGCGACGACGGCCCGTGCGGCGGGGTCGGAGTGCAGCTCACGAGGTCGGGCTCCTGGGTCGGGGGGAGGTACGCGCGGTACGAACCGTACCGGCGGGGCGGTTTGCCACTGCGAGGTGCCGCGATGTGTCGGGGCGTACGTGTGCGCCCGGACCGTGGGCAGGGCGGGGCGGGCGCGCCCCGGCACTGCGCACCGCGCCCAGGATGCCAGTTGGGCACCGTCAATTCGGCACCGTGCGCACGCCGTTCCGGTGGGAAGTCTCACCCACGGATCCATGGATTCACCCACATGGGCGACATGATGCGTGCGTGGATTGCCGCCCGAACGGGGTGAAGCCACCCCTGGAGGCCCACCCCCGGCGCTGTCCGGAACCCGACCTTCACTGTCCGGATCGGGTAGCACCGGATCTTTCCCGGGCCGGGCGGCCGGAAGGTTCGGGCGGGCGCCGGGCGTGGGTCAAAGCGCCCCGGCGAGGCGGCTGATGCGGTCGCCGGCGGCGGCCGCGGCGACCAACCCGGCGGCGTGCGCGGCCAGTCCGGCCCGCCCGTTGCCGGCGACGACGGCCAGGCCGAGGGCGGCGCCGAGCGCATGCGCCCCGGCGTCGCCGAGCATGGTGCGCTCCCCGAGGTCGTCCGCGACGACCGCGGCCGCGGCGCCGAGGGGGACGGCGGAGAGCGGCCCGGCCGGCCCGCGGCGCAGCAGTCCCGGCGCGGCCAGCGCCAGCGCGGCACCGGCCGCCCGGCCCGGACGCACGTCGAGGAGGTTGACCAGATGGGCCGAGCCGGCGATCACCACGCCCGCCAACACCCGGTCCGCGGGGCGGTCCTTGAGCAGGGCGCCGGCGGCGAGCCCGGCGGCGCCGATGCCGAACAGCTTGACCGCGCCGCTGGTGACCTCGCCGTGCCGCAGCGCGGACAGGTGCGCCCGGAAACCGCGCCGGGGGTCACCGGCGCCGGCGACGTCGTCGTAGCCGCCGCAGCCGCCGGCGGCCAGCACCGCCAGCGCCCCCGCCGCGCGGGCCCGGGCGGGCAGTCCCGGTGCGCCGGCCGCGGCCAGCGCGGTGCCGAGCGCGGCCGCCGGGCCGGCGTGCAGGGTGACCGTCCGGCCCGCGTAGTTGGTCCGCTCCCAGCGGGCCGGGCCGCCCGGTGGCCGGCGGCGCAGCGCCTCGTAGGCGGCCCGGGTCACGCCGGCCGCCGCGAGCAGCGCCGCGCCCCGCCGCGGCGGCCGGCCGCGGCCGCTGGCTCCCGTCATGTCGCTCCCCCTGGTGGGCCGTTGCCGCGCTACGCGCTGGTGCGCGCGGTCCGCAGCAGTTCCTCGGCGTGCGCGCGGGCCGTCTCGGAGTCCTCCTGGCCGGCCAGCATCCGGGACAGCTCGCGGACCCGGTCCTCGCCCTCCAGGACGGTGACGCCGCTGCGGGTGACCGAGCCGTCGTTGGTCTTCTCCACCAGCAACTGCCGGTCAGCGAACGCGGCCACCTGCGGGAGGTGGGTGACCACCACGACCTGCGCGGACTTGGCGAGCCTCGCCAGCCGCCGGCCGACCTCGACGGCCGCCTTGCCGCCGACGCCGGCGTCCACCTCGTCGAAGAGGTACGTCGGCACCGGGTCGGAGCCGGCGAAGACCACCTCCACGGCGAGCATCACCCGGGACAGCTCGCCGCCGGACGCGCCCTTGGCGATCGGCCGGGGCGGGGCGCCCGGGTGCGGGGCCAGCAGGATCTCGACCTCGTCGACGCCGGCCGGGCCGTAGGCCACCGTGCGGCCGCCGACCACGATGCCGTCGGCGTCCTCGGGCACCTCGCTCTGGTGCAGCGCGACGCTCACCCGGGCGTGCGGCATGGCGAGTTCGCCGAGCTCGGCGGTGACCGCGGCGGCGAAGCGCTCGGCGGACTCGGCCCGGGCGTCGGTCAACTGCTGGGCCAGCTCGCCCAGTTCGGCGCGGAGCGCGTCGCGCTCGGCGGTCAGCTCGGCGATCTTGTCGTCGTCGCCGTCGAGTTCGGCGAGCCGGGCGGCGCTCTCCTCGGACCAGGCCAGCACCGCGGTGAGGTCCTCGCCGTACTTGCGGGTGAGGTGGGTCAGGGCGGCGCGGCGCTCCTCGACGGCGGCCAGCCGCAGCGGGTCGGCGTCCAACCCGTCGGCGTAGCTCGCGAGTTCGGTGGCGACGTCGGCCATCAGGATGCCGAGCTCGCCGAGCCGGTCGGCCAGGGCGGCCAGCTCCCGGTCGTGGCCGCGGACCGCCTCCAGGGCGCGGTGCGCGCCGGCGACCAGGCTGGTGGCGTCGACGCTCTCGGGGTCCACGGGGTCGCCGGCCAGCGCGCCGTGCGCGGCGGTGGCGGCGGCGGCCAGTGCCTCGGCGTGGCCCAACCGCTCGGCCTCGGCGGCCAGTTCCACGTCCTCGCCGGGCAGCGGCTCGGCGGCGGCGATCTCGTCCAGGCCGAAGCGGAGCAGATCGGCCTCCTGGGCGCGCTCCCGGGCCCGGGTGGTCAGCTCGTCCAACTCGGTGGCGACGGTGCGCAGCCGGCGGTGCGCGGCGGTGTACTTGGCGAGCGGGACGGCGACCGCGTCCCCGGCGTAGCGGTCCAGGGCCTGGCGCTGGCGGGCCGGCCGGAGCAGGCCCTGCTGGTCGGTCTGGCCGTGCACCGCGACCAGGTCGTCGGCGAGTTCGCCGAGCAGCCCGACCGGCGCCGAACGGCCGCCCACATGGGCCCGCGAGCGGCCTTCGGCGGAGACCGTGCGGCTGATCAGCAGCGCGCCGTCGTCCAGCTCCGCGCCGGCCTCCTCGGCCCGCACGGCCGCGGGCGAGGCGGACGCGAGGGTGAGCCTCCCCTCGACCACCGCCGCCTTGGCGCCGATCCGCACCAGGGCGGGGTCCGCCCGTCCGCCCAGCAGCAGGCCGAGGCTGGTGACGACCATGGTCTTGCCCGCGCCGGTCTCGCCGGTCACGGCCGTGAAGCCCGGGGACAGCTCGACGACCGCATCGTCGATGACGCCCAGGGACCGGATCCGCATCTCCTCCAACACGGGTATGACCTTACGAGGTCCCGGGCCCACCCCGCGACGGCCTCCCCCACACCACCACCGCCACCGCGCCCCGCCCGGACCGGCCGCGCGCCCGGGACCTGCGGAAAACCCCACCGAGAAGAGGGGAGACCGCCGCATGGTCGCCGGCCCGGGCCGGCCGGCAGGCTGGCAGCGCACCGGATCGGCCCGGCGCTCCTTCTCCCGCTTTTCGCGCTTTCCGCCCCTTCGACCCTTGTGAGGTACTCCCATGCATGACCCGGCGACGCTCCGGCCGACTCCCGGCCGCCGCGCCCCGACTTCGCCGTCCCGCCCGGCCCGCCGCCCGCGCACCCCGGTCCTGTTGGCCGCCGCCCTGACCGCGCTGACGGTGCTGCCCGCCTGCACCGCCGCCGCGGCCCCCGCCCGCGCGGCCGGGACGGCGCGGGCCGCCGCGCCGTCGCTGGACGGCGTCTGGCGGACGGACGGCTACGGCACCCTCGTCACCCTCCAGGGCCGCACCCTGAAGACCTACGAGACCACCGCCCTCAGTTGCCTGCCGGGCTCGCTCACCGGCAGCCGGGCCGGCGCCCCCGGCCCGGACGGCACGGTCCGCTTCACCGTGCCGGACGGGGCGCCGCTCACCATGGCCCCGACGGGCCGGGACGAGGCCCGACTGTCCTCCGAGGACAACGTCGGCCACCGCACCCTGCACCGCGCCGGCGCGCTGCCCCAGCGCTGCACGACCCCGCCGGCCCACGACCCACGGGCGGTCTTCGACGTCTTCTGGCAGACCTATGCCGAGAACTACCCCTTCTTCCGGGCCAAGGGCATCGACTGGAACGCCGTCCGGGACCGCTACCGCCCCCGGATCACCGCCCACACCACCGACGCCCAACTCTTCGCGGTGCTGCGCGAGATGATCGAGCCGCTGCACGACGCGCACACCCGGGTCGTCGCCGACAAGGACCACTGGTTCGCCGGCAAGCGCCCCGGCACCGTGCTGCCCACCCCGGAGTTCACCACCCGGGTCGACGCGGCGCTCGCCGCCAACCTCGGCCCGGGCACCGTCCAGCGGCACTGGGCCGACGGCAGGCTCTCCTACGCCGATCTGCCCGGCCGGATCGGCTACTTCCGCGTCACCCAGTTCGCCGGCTACACCAAGGACGGCGACTACGCGGGCGATGTCGCCGAGCTCGACCGGGCGTTGGACGCGATCTTCACCAAGGAGCGCACCCGGGGGCCGCACGCGCTCCGCGGCCTCGTCCTCGACCTGCGGCTCAACGGCGGCGGCTCGGACGCCCTCGGCCTGCGGATCGCCTCCCGGCTCACCGACCGCCCCTACCTCGCCTACCGCAAGCGGGCCCGCAACGACCCGCAGGACGCGGGGCAGTTCACCACCCCGGAGCCGCTCGTCGTCCACCCGCACCGCGGCCCCGTCTACACCGGCCCGATCGCCCTGCTCACCGGGCGGCTGACGATCAGCGCGGGCGAGACCTTCACCCAGTCCCTGATGGGCCGCTCGCCCGCGCCCACCCGGATCGGCGAGAACACCCAGGGCGTCTTCTCCGACGTGCTGGGCCGGGCGCTGCCCAACGGCTGGAGCTTCGGGCTGCCCAACGAGGAGTTCCTCACCGCCGACGGTCGTACCTTCGACGGGCCCGGCATCCCGCCCGCCGTCCGCACCCCGGTCTTCACCGCCGCGGAGCTGTCCGCCCGCCGTGACACGGCCCTGACCCGGGCGCGGGAACTCCTGGCGCGCGGCGGCGCGTAGCCGCGCACCCGCCGACGGACACCGGCCCGGGCCGCACGCTCTCGCGCGGTCCGGGCCGGTGTCGTACAGGCAGTTCCGGGCGGTACTGAGACACCCCTAGTGGGGAGCGCCGCGCCAACCGGCCACCGGGAGGGCGAACTTGGCGACCAGCCGGTCCGTGAAGGAGGCGTGGTGCAGCCGGGCCAGCCGGACCGGGACGGCGCCGCGGCGGACCTCGACCCGGGCGCCGGCGGGGAGTTCGACGGTGCGCCGGCCGTCGCACCAGAGCACCCCGTGCGGGGTCTTGGGCTGGACCTCGACGGCCAGCACCGAGGTCGGCGCGGTGACCAGCGGCTTGGCGAACAGGGCGTGCGCGCTGATCGGCACCATCAGCAGCGCCTCGACCTCCGGCCAGACGACCGGGCCGCCGGCCGAGAAGGCGTAGGCGGTCGAGCCGGTCGGGGTCGCGCAGACCACCCCGTCGCCGCCGAAGCGGGAGACCGGCCGGCCGTCGACCTCGGTGACGACCTCCAGCATCCGCTCCCGGGCGGCCTTCTCCACCGACGCCTCGTTGAGCGCCCAATCGGTGTGCACCACTTCGCCGTTGTTGCGTACCAGGACGTCGAGGGTCATCCGCTCCTCGACCTCGTAGGAGCGGGTGACGACCCGGTCGACGACCTTGTCGAGGTCGTCGCGCTCGGCCTCGGCGAGGAAGCCGACCCGGCCGAGGTTGACGCCGAGCATCGGCACCCCGGACGTCCGGGCGAAGTCCGCGCCGCGCAGCAGCGTGCCGTCCCCGCCGAGGACGACCAGCAGTTCGCAGCCCTCGGCCGCGCACTGCTCGGACTCCACCCGCTCCACCCGCTCCGGCAGCGGCAGGTCCGCGGCCTCCTCGGCCAGCACCCGCACGCCGATCCCGCTGCGCAGCAGCCCCTGGACGACGAGTTCGGCGCTGCGGACGGCCGCCGGGCGGCCGGTGTGCGCAAGCAGGAACACCGTCCGCCCGGCGCGGCCGGTCTCGGGTGCTGCGCTGCCTTCAACTGCCTGGGTAGTGGTCAACTGGGCCCCTCCGCCACTGCACGGTCGACATCCGCCGGGTCGAGTGCAGGCGCCCCGGCGCGCAGCCACAGAAAGTACTCGACGTTGCCCGACGGACCGGGCAACGGGCTCGCGGTCACCCCCAGGACGCCGAGCCCCAGCCCGGCCGCGCGCGCGGCGACGTCGCGGACCGCCTGGGCGCGCAGCTCGGCGCTGCGCACCACGCCGCCGCTGCCCAGCCGCTCCTTGCCGACCTCGAACTGCGGCTTGACCATCAGCACCAGATCGGCGTCGGGCGCCGCGCAGCGCACCAGCGCGGGCAGCACCAGGCCGAGCGGGATGAAGGAGAGGTCGCCGACGACGAGGTCGACGGGACGGTCGTCGATCTGCTCCAGGGTCAGCTCGCGGACGTTGGTGCGGTCCTTGACGGTGACCCGGTCGTCGCTCTGGAGCTGCCAGGCGAGCTGCCCGTAGCCGACGTCGACGGCGACGACGTGGCCGGCGCCGGCCCGCAGCAGCACGTCGGTGAAGCCGCCGGTGGAGGCGCCGGCGTCCAGCGCCCGGCGGCCCTCGACCCGCAGCCCCAGGGGGCCGAAGGCGGCCAGCGCGCCGGCCAGCTTGTGGCCGCCGCGGGAGACGTAGTCGGGGTCGGACTCGTCGGCCCGGACGACCACGGCCGCGCTGGTCTCCACCTGGGTGGCCGGCTTCGTCGCGGTGGTCCCGCCGACGGTCACCCGGCCCGCGGCGATCAGCTGGCTCGCGTGCTCCCGCGAGCGGGCCAGCTTGCGGCGCACCAGCTCCGCGTCGAGTCGGCGTCGTGCCACTCCTGCCACCTGTGGTTCAGCTCCTAGTGATCGGGACGGTCGGGCGTCGGGGACGGTGCGGACGGCCCGGGGTGCTGGTCGAGCGAGGCCAGGGTGTCGCGCAGCCCTCGGTGCACATCCTCGTACATGCCCAGGTGTCCGCTGACGGGGAGGTGGTCGGCGCCGGCCAGCCGTGCCAGGCCGGCGTCGACCGCGGGCTGGCCGGTGGGGGTCACCGTCAGCCCCAGCGGCCGGGGGCCGGCGGGGGCTGTGGGGTCGGCACCGCCGGGGAGCTGCGCCGCTTCCGGGCCGTCGGCCGGGGCGTCGGGGGCCGTCGGCTCCGGGGCGTTCGTCGGGTCTGCCATGCCCCCGACGCTACCTTGGGCGCCCGCCCCCGGCCGTCCGTGACCTGGCGTATCGTCGGGCGCGATGGCAACTCTCGACCAGTGCCGCGCCGCGCTCGACCGGCTGGCCCACGACCTGTCCTCGGCGGACGGCGAGGTGCGCGACGCCGCGGCCCTCGACCGCTCCGTCAGCTGCCGCATCACCGACCTCGACACCACCTTCGTCGGCCGGCTGGTCGACGGGGCGCTGCGGGACGTGACCGCGGTGCCCGGGCCGCCGCCGGAGAAGGCCGAGATCCGACTGACCATGACCGGGGACGACCTGGTCGCGCTGGTGGCCGGCAACCTCAACTTCGCCCGGGCCTGGGGCAGCGGCCGGGTGAAGCTGGAGGCCGGCTTCCGCGATCTGCTGCGGCTCAGGACGCTGCTGTAGCCGCGGCCGACACGGTCGCCTTGGCGGGCCGGCGGGCGGCCGGGATGACCAACGGGGTGCCGGTCTCGGGGTCGTCGATGATCCGGCAGTCGATGCCGAAGACCCGGTGCACGAGCTCGGCGGTGACGATGTCCGCGGGCGCCCCCTCGGCGACCACCTCGCCGTTCTTCATGGCGATCAGGTGGGTGGCGTAGCGGGCCGCCTGGTTGAGGTCGTGCAACACCGCGACCAGGGTGCGGCCCTGTTCCTCGTGGAGGGTGGCGCACAGGTCCAGGATCTCGATCTGGTGCTGGATGTCGAGGTAGGTGGTCGGCTCGTCGAGGAGGAACAGCGGGGTCTGTTGGGCCAGCGCCATGGCGATCCAGACCCGCTGCCGCTGGCCGCCGGAGAGCTCGTCGACGTAGCGGTCGGCGAGCTCGGCGACGCCGGTGGCGGCCATCGACTCCTGAACGACCCGCTCGTCCTCGGCGGACCACTGGCGCAGCAGGCCCTGGTGCGGGTAGCGACCGCGGGCCACCAGGTCGGCGACGGTGATGCCGTCGGGCGCGACCGAGGACTGCGGCAGCAGGCCCAGGGTGCGGGCGACCTGCTTGGCCGGCAGGGCGGAGATCCGCTCGCCGTCGAGCAGCACCGCGCCGGCGGTCGGCTTGAGCATCCGCGACAGGGCGCGCAACAGGGTCGACTTGCCACAGGCGTTGGGGCCGACGATGACGGTGAAGGAGTTGTCCGGGACGGCGACCGAGAGGCGTTCGGCGATGGTCCGCTGGTCGTAGGCGAGGGTGAGGTCCTCGGCCGCGAGACGGCTGCTCACTGGGTGACTCCTGGGGTGGTGGGGGTCGTCGGGTCGCTGGGTGCCGGGTGGGGACGGGTGCCGATGTGCTGGCTCACACCCGTCCCGCCTTTCGCTCGATGACCAGCAGCCACAGCAGATAGCCGCCGCCGAGGACGCCGGTCAGCACGCCGACCGGCAACTGGTCGGCGCCGAAGAGCCGTTGGCTGGCCCAGTCCGCGCCGACCAGCAGGGCGGCGCCCATGAGGGCGGCGGGCAGCAGGTTGGGGCCGGGCGAGCGGGTGGCCCGGCGGGCGAGTTGGGGTGCGGTGAGGGCGACGAAGGCGATCGGGCCGGCCGCCGCGGTACCGGCCGCGACGAGGATGACCGCGGCCAACAGCAGGGTGATCCGGACGCGTTCGGTGCGCACGCCCAGCGCGGCGGCCGCGTCGTCGCCCATCTCCAGCATCCGCAGCGGGCGCGCCTGGAGCAGCACCACCGGGACGAGCACCGCGCAGACCGCGGCCAGCGGCCAGACCTGGGTCCAGTCGCGGCCGCTGAGCGAGCCGGTCATCCAGGCGGTGGCCCGGGTCGCGTCGTAGATGGTGCCCTTGGTCAACAGGTAGAGCACGACGGCGTAGAGCATGGCGGCGGCGCCGATGCCGACGAGGACGAAGCGGTAGCCGTGGATGCCGCGCTTCCAGGCGAGCAGGAAGATGGCCAGCCCGGTGAGCACACCGCCGGCGACCGCGCCGCCGGCCACCGCGACGGTCCCGCCGTGGAACCACACGATCACGATCAGCGCGCCGACCGACGAGCCCTGGGAGAAGCCGAGCATGTCCGGGCTGCCCAGCGGGTTGCGGGAGACGGCCTGGAAGACCGCGCCGGCGAGCCCGAAGGCGGCGCCGACCAGCAGCCCCACCAACACCCGCGGCAGCCGCAGTTCGTGGACGATGAACTCCTGGCCCGTGGTGCCGCCGCCGGTCAGGGTGGCCAGCACCTGAGACGGCGTCATCGGGTAGTCGCCGGAGCCGATCAGGGCGATCGCGGCGGCCAGCGCGACGGCCAGCAGCAGGCCCCCGACCAGTACGGCGCGGGCGTCCCACCGCAGCGAGAGGCCGCCCGCGGTGCGCACCGCGCGGGCCCGCCGACCCGGCGTCCCGGTAGCCGGCCCGGCCTTCCCGGGCTTTGCTGTCGCGTTCACTACTGTCTCTCCTCGTTCTTCCCCGGCGCTCTCCGGGCGCTGTCCGGCGGCCGGCCCCGGTCCGCCCCGTGCGGCGGTCACAGTTGGGCCATCCGTCGGCGCCGGACGAGGTAGATGAAGACCGGGCCGCCGATGACGGCGGTGACGATGCCGACCTGGAGTTCGCCGGGCCGGGCCACCACGCGGCCGAGCACGTCCGCACCGACCAGCAGGACCGGCGAGAGCACCGCCGAGTACGGCAGGATCCAGCGCAGGTCGGGGCCGGTGAGGGCGCGCACCGCGTGCGGCACCATCAGGCCGACGTAGACGATCGGGCCGCAGACCGCGGTCGCGCCGCCGCACAGCAGGGTGACCGCGACCATCGCCAGCACCCGGGTGCGGGTGAGCCTGGCGCCCAGCGCCCGCGCCTGGTCGTCGCCGAGCGCGACGGCGTTCAACGGGCGGGCCAGCAGCAGCGCGAGGAGGGCACCGACCACCAGGAACGGCGCGATCTTCGCCACCGTCGGCATGGTCGCGGAGGCCAGCGAGCCGACCGTCCAAAAGCGCATCCGGTCCAGCGCCGCGGAGTTCAGGAGGTTGACGGCGTTGAGGTAGCCGGTGAGGACGGCGGTCAGCGCGGTGCCGGCGAGCGCGAGCCGGACCGGGGTGGCGCTGCGGGTGCCGCCCAGGACGTAGACCGCGACCGAGACCACCGCGGCGCCGGCGAAGGCGAACCACACATAGCCGGAGAGCGAGGTGACGCCGAGGAAGCTGATGGCGGAGACCACCGCGGCCGAGGCGCCGGCGTTGATGCCGAGCACGCCGGGGTCGGCCAGCGGGTTGCGGGTGAGCGCCTGCATGACGGTGCCGGCCAGGCCGAGGGCGGCACCGGCCAGCAGCCCGAGCAGGGTGCGCGGCAGCCGCACGTCCCGGATGACGACGTCGGTGTCGGAGCCGGAGTAGTGGAACACCCCGTGCCACACCTGGTCGAGGGGGATCTGCTTGGCGCCGACCGCGATGCCGAGGACCGCGACGACGGCGAGCACGGCGACGGAGGCGGCGAGTCCCGCGGCGCGGACGGCGAAGCGTCGTCGGGGCGCGGTGGGGGGCGGCGCCACCTCGGGGGGACTGGCTGCGGGGGGACTGTCGACCAACACGCCAGTTAGGTTAGCCTACCCTCACATGTTGTCGATCTGCCGGCCCTTCCGGTTCGGCCTGCCCACCATGCCCGTTGGGGCGTGAAAGCTCCAGAGAGAAGCACCAAAGCCATGCGAACCACCCGAAGCGTATCCCTGTCCCGTCGCGGCGTGCTAGCCGCGGGCGGCGCCGTCGGCATCGGCGCCCTGCTCGCCGCCTGCGGAGGGGGCAAGGAAGCCGGGGGCTCGGGCGGCGGCAAGGGCGGCCCGTGGTCCTTCACCGACGACCGCCAGCAGAAGGTCTCGCTGCCCCAAACCCCGCGCCGCATCGTCGCGTTCACCGGCACCGCGGCCGCGCTGCACGACTTCGGCATCCGGGACCAGATCGTCGGCGTCTTCGGCCCCACCAAGCTCGGAAGCGGCAAGCCCGACCCGCAGGCCGGCGACCTCGACGTCGACAAGGTCACCATCATCGGCAACGCCTACAACCAGTTCAACGTCGAGAAGTACGCGGGTCTCGCCCCCGACCTGCTGGTGACCAACATGTACGAGCCGGGCGCGCTCTGGTACGTCCCGGACGACAGCAAGGACAAGATCACCAAGCTGGCCAAGTCCGTGGCCCTGACCGCCTCCCGGAAGCCGCTCGACCAGATCATCGGGCGCTACGCGGACCTCGCGGCCGCGCTCGGCGCGGACCTGAAGGCCAAGCAGGTCACCGACGCCAAGGCCCGCTTCGAGCAGGCCGCCGCGCGGCTGCGCAAGGCCGCCGCCGCCCACCGGGTCAAGGTCCTCGCCTGCTCCGGCAGCGCCGACCTCTTCTACGCCTCCAACCCGGGCATCAACGCCGACCTCATGTACTTCAAGTCCCTCGGCGTGGACCTGATCGTCCCCGACCACCTGGACAAGGGCGGCTACTTCGAGAGCCTGAGCTGGGAGAACGCCGACAAGTACCCGGCGGACGTGCTGCTGTTGGACAACCGCACCGCCACCCTCCAGCCCAAGGACCTGGCCGCCAAGCCGTCCTGGAGCAAGCTCCCCGCCGTCAAGGCCGGCCAGATCGCCCCCTGGTCCAGTGAGCCGCGCTTCTCGTACGCCGGCGCCGCCCCGCTGCTGGAGTCGCTCGCCCAGGCCATCGAGCGCGCGAAGAAGGTCAACTGACGTAGAACCCGGGCCGGTTGACCGCCGGCCCGGTCCACCCGCCCCAGCCCGCCCCGTCCCGGGAGGTTCCGACATGACCGCGACCGCCGCCCCCACCACCGCGCCGTTCCGCTTCTTCGACGTCCAGGTCGCCCGCACCCGGCGGCTCGGCCCGTCGGTGGTCCGGATCACCTTCACCGGGGAACGGCTTGAGGAGTTGGCCTCCGGCGGTCGGGACCAGCGCTTCAAGCTGTTCCTCCCGCAGCCCCACCAGGCCGCGCCGGTCTTCGACGACATGGGGGACGGCTGGTACGCGGCCTGGCGGGCCCAGGACCCGGCCGAGCGCCCGGTGATGCGCTCGTACACCATCCGCGAACAGCGCCACGACCCCTGCGAGTTCGACGTGGACTTCGCCCTGCACGGCGCCGACGACCCCGCCGCCCCCAGCGGCGGCCCGGCCAGCCGCTGGGCGCTCGCGGCCCGGCCCGGCGACCGGCTGACCGTCCTCGCGCCGGCCGTCGAGGACAACGGCGGGGTGGACTTCCGGCCGCCGCCCGGCACCGACTGGATCCTGCTGACCGGCGACGAGACCGCCCTGCCGGCCATCGCCGGCATCCTGGCCTGGCTCTCCCCCGGCACCACCGCCAAGGTCTGGATCGAGGTCGGCCACGACGGCGACCAACAGCCGCTGCCGACCTTCGCGGACGCCGACGTCACCTGGCTCGTCCGGGACCGCCTGACCGACCACCGCGCCGAGCCCGTCCTCACCGCGCTGCGCGCCGCCGAGCTGCCCGAGGGCACGCCGTACGCCTGGATCGCCGGCGAGGCCGGCACCGTCAAGGCGGTGCGCCGGCACCTGGTCGGGGAGCGCCGATTCGACCGTCGGGCGGTCAAGTTCACCGGCTACTGGCGGCGCGGGGCCACCGAGGAGGACCTGATCGCGGAGCTGACCGCGGCGGCCACCGCCGGCAAGTGAACCGTTGGGCCCCGCCGCTCCCCGCGGCGGGGCCCGCCCGCGCCCTTAGGGCCTGTCCGCGCCCTGACCCATCGGTCAGGCCCTGGACCTCGGCGTCTGACGTGGCGTCACATACCGATCCGGTGCAGCGCCTTGGCCGGGTCCGCCGGGCAACTCCCCGCGCCCGCCGCGGTCCAGGCCGCCGCGCACAGCGCCCGCAGCCCGTCCAGCGGCTCCCCCGCGCCCTCCACGACCAACTCGCCCCCGGCGACCTCGGCCCGCCAACCGCCGCACACGAAGCCGGCACCGTCCGCCGTCACCTCCGGCTGCGGCCGCAGCACCCCACGCAGATCCGCGTCCACATAGGTGGGCCGGTGCTCGGGCGGCGCGGCCAGCAGTTCCGCCGGGGTGGTCACGCCGGTGAGCACCAGCAGGGAGTCCACCCCGCCGTTCCAGGCGCCCTCGATGTCGGTGTCCAGCCGGTCGCCGATCACCAACGGCCGCCGCGCACCGGTCCGCAGCACCGTCTCCCGGTGCATCGGCGGCTGCGGCTTCCCGGCCACCTGCGGCGTCCCACCGGAGGCGATCCGCACCACCTCGACCAGCGCGCCGTTGCCGGGCGCGATGCCGCGCTCCTTGGGGATCGTCAGGTCGGTGTTGGAGGCGAACCACGGCACCCCGCGCTGCACCGCGTACGCGGCCTCCGCCAGCCGCGCCCAGTCCAGCGTCGGGTCGTAGCCCTGCACCACGGCAGCGGGGTCGTCGTCCGCCGAGTCGACGGGCACCAGGCCCCGTTCGCGCAGCGCCACCCGCAGCCCCTCGCCGCCGATGGCCAGCACCCGGGAGCCGGCCGGCACCTGCTCGGCGATCAGCCGGGCCACCGCCTGCGCGGAGGTGATCACGTCCCCGGGGGCCGTCGGCAGGCCGAATCCGGACAGTTGGTCGGCCACCGCCTGCGGCGTGCGGGCCGCGTTGTTGGTGACGTACGCCAGCTGCATCCCGCCGTCCCGGGCCGCGGTCAGCGACGCCACGGCATGGTCGATCGCCCGGCCGCCGGCGTAGACCACCCCGTCCAGATCCAGCAGCGCCGTGTCGTACGCCTCGCTCAGCGCGCGCCGGCACCCGTCGGGTCGACCTCGCCCGCGCATCCGCTCGCTCATGCCGAGATCTCGCTTCGCTCGCCCTGGCATGCGCGAGGCGCGCCCCTTCCCATGATTCGCTCGCTCCGCTCGCTCATCCCGTCCTGCTCCTCGCTCCTCCGCGCTGCCGCACAAAGGGGCTCCTCGTGCGCGGGGCCCGGGCCGTTCCCGGCCCACACCGGGCCCGCCCGTCGGCACCCGCGCGGCTACCGATTTTTCCGGCCGAACGCGGCCGCTCCCCCGATCATCCCGCACCCCCTTCCCGGCATAGCATTCTTCAATGACCACATCCGACGGCCTCCGCCTCCTCCCGTTCCGCGGCCTGCGCTACGCCCCGGACCGGGTCAGCAGCCTCACCGCGGTCACCTCCCCGCCCTACGACGTCGTGGTCCGCCCGGACGGCGTCCGGGCGTTGGAGACCTCCGATCCCTACAACATCGTCCGGCTGATCCTGCCGCAGGCCCCCGATCCGGCCACCCGTCACCGACAGGCCGCCGACACCCTGCACCGCTGGCGCGAGGAGGGAATCCTCACACCGGACCCGCAGCCCGCGCTGTACGTCTACGAGCAGCGCGCCGGCGACCTCCTCCAGCGCGGCCTGATCGGCGCGCTCCGCCTGGACGGCCCGGTGCTGCCCCACGAGGACGTCATCCCGGAGGTGGTCGCGGACCGGGCCGCCCTGATGGACGCCGCGGCCGCCAACTTCGAGCCGCTGCTGCTGTCGTACTGCGGCGACGGCACCGCCAACGGCGCCGCCGGCGTCATCGAGCGCACCGCCCAGCACCCCCCGCTGCTCGCCACCACCACCGAGGACGGCTTCGCGCACCGCCTGTGGGCGGTCACCGACCCCGCCGAGCTGGCCGCCGTCGACGCGGACCTGGCCCGCCGCCGGGCGCTGATCGCCGACGGGCACCACCGCTGGGCGACCTACCGGCGGCTGTACGAACAGCGCCCGGACGCCGGCCCCGACTCCCCCTGGGCCTTTGGCCTGGTGCTGCTGGTCGACACCGCCCGCTATCCGCTCCAAGTCCGGGCCATCCACCGGGTGTTGCCGCATCTGCCGCCCGCCAAGGCGCTGGCGGACGTGGCCGGCGCCTTCCGGGTCCGCCGGTTGCCGGGCGAGCTGTCCGCCGCCCTGGAGGCGTTGGCCAAGGCGCCCGGCGCGGCCTTCGTGCTCGCCGGCGGTCCGGGCTCCTTCCACCTCCTGGACCAGCCCGACCCCGGGCTGCTCGACCGCACGATCCGCACCGACCGGCCCGAGGCGTGGCGGCAACTGGACGCCACGGTGCTGCACTCGGTGCTGCTGGACGAGGTCTGGCGCATCCCGGACCACCCGTCGGACATCGGCTATCTCCATCACACCGAGGCGGCGGTGGCGCAGGCCGCCCGGCACGGCGGGACCGCCGTCCTGATGCGCCCCACCTCCGAGGAGACGGTCCGTCAACTCGCCGAGCAGGGCGTCACGATGCCCCGGAAGTCCACGTCGTTCGGACCGAAGCCGGCCACCGGCCTGGTGCTGCGGACCCTGGAGGAACAAGGGGGCTGACGGCCCCTGGCGGGCACCCCGAACCCACCCGATGATCCGGTTAGGTTAGGCTTACCTCACTGCGTCATCGGGCGGGTTCCCCTGCCCCTGTGCACCGCCTGCCTGCACAGGACGCGGTCGACGCCGCACCAGGGAGGGCCCTTCATGAGTCTCCTCGCGCACTCCGCCGAGGACCCGGCCGACAGCCGCACCCATCTCCTCAACCACCGCACCGCCGACCGCTACCACGCCGCCGTCACCGACAGCGTGACGCGGCTGCGCGACCGGTTCGCCACCACCGACCGCCCCTTCACCGGCGTCCGCGTCGACGAACTGGCGCCCACCGTCGCCGCCGTCGACCTCGACGCCCCGCTCCACGACCCGGCCGCCGCCCTCGACGAGCTGGAGCACCTCTACCTCCGCGACGCGATCTACTTCCATCACCCCCGCTACCTCGCGCACCTCAACTGCCCCGTGGTGATCCCCGCGCTCGTCGGCGAGGCCGTGCTCTCCGCCGTCAACTCCTCCCTCGACACCTGGGACCAGAGCGCCGGCGGCACCCTCATCGAGCGCCGCCTGGTCGACTGGACCGCCGACCGGATCGGCCTCGGCCCGGACGCCGACGGCATCTTCACCAGCGGCGGCAGCCAGTCCAACCTCCAGGCGATGCTGCTCGCCCGGGACGAGACCTGCCACCGCGAACTGGCCCGCGCCGACGCCGACGACGCCGACAGCACCGACGCCCGCCGCGCCGCCCTCCTGCCCCGGCTGCGCATCCTCACCTCCGCCGTCAGCCACTTCAGCATCCGCAAGTCCGCCACCCTGCTCGGCCTCGGCGCCGACGCCGTCATCGCCGTCCCGGTCGACGACACCAAGCGGATGCGCACCGACGCCCTCGCCGCCGAACTGGAGCGCTGCCGCCGCGAGGGCCTGATACCCATGGCGGTCGTCGCCACCGCCGGCACCACCGACTTCGGCTCCCTCGACCCGCTCCCGGAGATCGCCGAACTCGCCACCCGCCACGGCGCCTGGATGCACGTGGACGCCGCCTACGGCTGCGGTCTGCTGGTCTCCCGCCGCCGCGCCCTCCTCGCCGGCATCGAGCGCGCCGACTCGGTGACCGTCGACTACCACAAGTCCTTCTTCCAGCCGGTCAGTTCCAGCGCCGTCCTGGTCCGCGACCGCGCCACGCTGCGGCACGTCACCTACCACGCGGACTACCTCAACCCGCGCCGGATGGTCGAGCAGCGCATCCCCAACCAGGTCGACAAGTCGCTCCAGACCACCCGCCGCTTCGACGCCCTCAAACTCTGGCTGACCCTGCGCACCATGGGCGCCACGGGCATCGGCGAGCTCTTCGACGAGGTCATCGACCGGGCCGCGGACGGCTGGAAACTGCTGCACGACGACCCGCGCTTCGACGTCGTCGTCGAGCCCCAACTCAGCACCCTGGTCTTCCGCTACCTCCCCGGCGGCACCCAGGACCCCGACCCCGAGCTCACCGACCGGGTCAACCTCCACGCCAGGGAAGCCCTGTTCGCCTCCGGCGCCGCGATCGTCGCCGGCACCAAGGTCAACGGCCGGCACTACCTGAAGTTCACCCTGCTCAACCCCGAGACCACGCTCGACGACATCGCCGCCGTCCTCGACCTGATCGCCGAGCACGCCGGCCGCTACCTCGCCGAGCAGCCCGGCGCCGGCCGCCCCGCCCCGGCCCTGTCCGCCCCCTGACACCTCCCCGACCGACCACCCCTGCGGAGAGACATCCCGTGACCGTCCCCCACGAGACCCCCTACGACTTCCTCGCCATCGGCCTCGGCCCGTTCAACCTCGGCCTGGCCTGCCTGACCGCCCCCATCGAGGAGCTCAACGGCCTCTTCCTCGACGACCGGCCCGGCTTCGACTGGCACCCCGGCATGATGCTGGACAGCACCCACCTCCAGGTGCCGTTCATGGCCGACCTGGTCACCCTCGCCGACCCCACCTCGCCCTTCTCCTTCCTCAACTACCTGAAGGAATCGGGCCGGATGTACTCCTTCTACATCCGCGAGAACTTCTATCCGCTGCGCGCCGAGTTCAACGACTACTGCCGCTGGGCCGCCGGCAAGCTGGACAGCATCCGCTTCTCCCACACCGTCACCGCCGTCGAGTACGACGAGCGCGCCGAGCTCTACCTCGTGCACGCCGACCACCACGGCGAGCGCCACACCTTCCGCACCCGCAAGCTGGTCCTGGGCACCGGCACCCCGCCGCACGTCCCCGAGCCCTGCCGCGACCTGGGCGGCGACGCGGCACACAACTCCGGATACCTGGACGCCAAGCCCGCCCTCCAGGCCAAGGACAGCATCACCCTGATCGGCAGCGGCCAGAGCGCCGCCGAGATCTACTACGACCTCCTCCAGGACATCGACGCCCACGGCTACCAGCTCACCTGGGCCACCCGCTCCCCCCGCTTCTTCCCCCTCGAATACACCAAGCTCACCCTGGAGATGACCTCCCCGGAGTACGTGGACTACTTCCACGCCCTCCCCGCGGCCACCCGCGACCACCTCAACGCCAGCCAGAAGCACCTCTACAAGGGCATCGACTCCGAGCTGATCAACGCCATCTTCGACCTGCTCTACCAGAAGCGCCTGGCCGGCCCGGTCCGCACCCGCCTGCTCACCAACTCGGCCCTGACCGAAGCCCGTTACGACGAGGCCACCGGCACCTACACCCTCGGCATGCACCAGACGGAACAGGACCGCGACTTCACCCTCACCACCCAGGGCCTGGTCCTCGCCACCGGCTACCGCTACCGCGTCCCCGCCTTCCTGGACCCGGTCCGCGACCGCATCGCCTGGGACGCCCAGGGCCGCTACGACGTCGCCCGCAACTACAGCATCGACACCGCCGGCCGCGACATCTTCGTGCAGAACGCCGAACTGCACACCCACGGCTTCGTCACCCCCGACCTCGGCATGGCCGCCTACCGCAACTCCTGCATCATCCGCGAACTCCTCGGCCGCGAGCACTACCCGGTCGAAAAGGCCATCGCCTTCCAGGAGTTCGCCGCCCCGGCCGGCCCGCACGACCCGATGGAGATATCCGCGTGAACGCCCCCCTCTTCACCCGCACCGACCCCACCCTCGGGGAGTTCGCGCTGCGGCCCGTCGACCCGCTCGCCGACGCGCCCCTCCTCCACACCTGGGTCACCGACCCCAAGGCCGTCTTCTGGCTGATGCAGGAGTGCGATCTGCCCGCCGTCGAGAAGGAATTCACCCGGATCGACGCCGACCCCCACCACGACGCCTTCCTCGGCCTGCACAACGGCACCCCGGCCTTCCTCATGGAGCGCTACGACCCCGCCCACCGCGAACTGGTCGGCATCCACGCCGCCCGCCCCGGCGACGTCGGCATGCACTTCCTCACCGCCCCGACGAACGCCCCCGTCCACGGCTTCACCCGCGCGGTGATCACCACCGTCATGGAGATGCTCTTCGCCGACCCGGCCGTCGAGCGCGTGGTCGTCGAGCCCGACACCCGCAACACCGCGGTGCACGCCCTCAACGAGTCCGTCGGCTTCGAGGTCGTCCGCACCGTGCACCTCCCCTCCAAAGACGCCTACCTCAGCATCTGCACCCGCGACCAGTTCCTGGCCACCCGAGGAGACCACCGCCGATGACCGCCCCCGCCCCCGCCGCCCCGCAGCAGCCCGCCCAGGACGCCGTCGCCCACCTCACCCCCGAGCTGTGGGCGCGCGCCAACCGCGCCCTGGTCCGCAAGGCCCTCGCCGAGTTCGCCCACGAACGCCTGCTCACGCCCGAGCCGTTGGACCACGCGGCAGGCGCCGACCGCTACGCCGTCCGCAGCGACGACGCCACCACCACCTACCGCTTCACCGCCCACAGACGGGCCCTCGACCACTGGGGGATCGACCCCGACAGCATCACCCGCCACCGCGACGGCGCCGAACTCCCCCTGGACGCCCTGGACTTCATCACCGAGTTCCACACCTCCCTCGGCCTGTCGGAGACCATCCTCCCGGTCTACCTGGAGGAGATCAGCTCCACCCTCTCCGGCACCGCCTACAAGCTGGCCGGCAAGGCCCCCACCGCCACCGAGCTCGCCACCGCCGGCTTCCAGGCCGTCGAGACCGGCATGACCGAGGGCCACCCCTGCTTCGTCGCCAACAACGGCCGCCTCGGCTTCGGCGTCCACGAGTACCACGCCTACGCCCCCGAGGCCGCCTCCCCGCTCCAACTGATCTGGCTGGCCGCGCACCGCGACCACACCACCTTCACCGCCGGCGCCGACCTCGACTACACCACCCTCATCGACGCCGAACTCCCCGCCGAGACCCGGGCCCGCTTCACCGCCACCCTCACCTCGCTCGGCCTCGACCCGGACGCCTACTACTTCTTCCCCACCCACCCCTGGCAGTGGTGGAACAAGCTCTCCGTCACCTTCGCCGCCGAGGTCGCCCAACGCCGCCTGGTCTGCCTGGGCCCCGGCGACGACCAGTACCTCGCCCAGCAGTCCATCCGCACCTTCTTCAACACCAGCCACCCCGAGAAGCACTACGTCAAGACCGCCCTGTCGGTCCTCAACATGGGCTTCATGCGCGGCCTTTCGGCCTCCTACATGGAAGCCACCCCCGCCATCAACGACTGGCTGGCCCGCCTGATCGACGCCGACGACACCTTCCGCGCCGCCCGCTTCTCGATCATCCGCGAGCGCGCCGCCATCGGCTACCACCACCGCCAGTACGAGGCCGCCACCGAAAAGGGCTCCCCCTACCGCAAGATGCTCGCCGCCCTCTGGCGCGAGAGCCCGGTCCCCACCCTCGAACCGGGCCAGCGGCTTGCCACCATGGCCTCCCTCCTCCACGTCGACCGCGACGGCAACTCCTTCGCCGCCGCCCTCATCGCGGAGTCCGGCCTGGCCCCCGAGGTCTGGCTGCGCCGCTACCTCGACGGCTACCTCACCCCGGTCCTGCACTCCTTCTACGCCTACGACCTGGTCTTCATGCCGCACGGCGAGAACGCCATCCTGGTCATCGAGGACGGCGCGGTGGCCCGGGTGATCTTCAAGGACATCGCCGAGGAGATCGCCGTGATGTCCGCCGACGCGGTCCTGCCACCCACCGTGGAACGCATCCGCGCCGACGTCCCCGACGACCAGAAGCTGCTCTCCGTCTTCACCGACGTCTTCGACTGCTTCTTCCGCTTCCTCGCCGCCACCCTCGCCGACCGCGGCGTCCTCGACGAGGACACCTTCTGGCGCACCGTCGCCGCCACCGTCACCGACTACCAGGCGGCCCACCCCCACCTCGCCGACAAGTTCGCCGAACACGACATGTTCACCCCGGAGTTCGCCCTCTCCTGCCTCAACCGCCTCCAGCTGCGCAACAACGAGCAGATGGTCGACCTCCAGGACCCCGCCGGCGCCCTCCAACTCATCGGCACCCTGACCAACCCCATCGCCCCCTACGCCCCCTGACCCTCCCTGCCCCCTCCCCCCACAAAACCAAGAAGGGGGGGGCCCCCCCCGCCCCCCCCCCACCCCCACACCCGACAACCCCCCCCCCAACCCCCCCCCCCACCCCAACAAAACACCCCAGAACCCCCCCCCCCCCGCCCCCCCCCCCCCAAAACCCCACCCCGGGGGGGCCCCCCCGGGCCCCCCCTTCTCCCTCTCTCGGCTACCGCAGCGCAGCTACGCGCCGACTCACCTCACCTACTCCCCCTTGTCCGCGCCCTCCTCGGCACCGGACCCGGCCTTGCGCTCGGCCTCGGACCCGGCCTCGGCCGGAGCCTCCGCCTCGTCCTCCTCCAACGCATCGGTGAACTGCACCCCGTCCAGCTCCGCCAGCCGGTCCGACGCATCTGTGGCCCCGGCCTGATCGGCCTCCAGCGCCCTGGCGAACCAGTCCCGCGCCTCGCCCTCGCGCCCGACCTCCAACAGCGCGTCCGCATACGCGTACCGCAGCCGGGCCGTCCACGGGTGCACCGCACCGGACGCCAACTCGGGGCTCTGCAACGTCACCACCGCGGCGTCCGCCTGCCCCATGTCCCGCCGGGCCCCGGCCGCGACCAGCCGCATCTCGACCTGGCCGGCCCGGTCCAGCCGCTGCACCTCGGACTCACCGGCCATCGCCAGCGCCTTCTCCGGCCGCCCGAGCCCCCGCTCGCAGTCGGCCATGACCGGCCACAGCTCCGCGCTGCCGGTCATCCGCCGCGCCGCCCGGAACTCCTTCAGCGCCTCGCCGTACTTCCCGGCCGCGTACGCCGCGAAGCCCGCGGCCTCGCGCACCGCCGCGACCCGGGACGCCAGCCGCAGCGCCACCATCGCGTACCCGTACGCCTTCTCCGGGTCCTCGTCGAGCAGCCGCGCGACCATCACCAGGTTCTTGGCGACATCCTCGGCGAGCGTCTTCGGCAGGCTCTGCAGCTCCTGCCGCACCGCCTTGTCGATCTCGTCCCCGGTCACATCCTCCGGAATCGGCAACCGCTTGATCGGCTCCCGCTCCCGCTCCCGCTCCCGCCGCTCATCCCGCCGAAACCCACCGCGGTCATCCCGCCGGAAGCCACCGCGGTCGTCACGCCGGTCGTCACGCCGGAACCCACCACGCTCACCGCCGCGGTCATCCCGCCGGAACCCACCGCGCTCACCGCCGCGGTCGTCCCGCCGATCGTCGCGTCGGAACCCACCGCGCTCACCGCCACGGTCATCCCGCCGGAACCCACCGCGATCGTCCCGCCGCTCATCGCGACGGAACCCACCGCGGTCGTCCCGACGGTCATCCCGCCGGAACCCGCCGCGGTCGTCCCGCCGATCGTCGCGTCGGAACCCACCGCGCTCACCGCCACGGTCATCCCGCCGGGGGCCTCCACGATCGTCCCGCCGCTCATCACGACGGAACCCACCGCGCTCACCGCCACGGTCATCCCGACGGAAGCCCCCACGGTCATCACGCCGCTCATCGCGACGGAACCCACCGCGGTCGTCGCGCCGCTCATCCCGACGCTCGTCCCGCCGGAACCCACCGCGGTCGTCCCGACGGTCATCCCGCCGGAACCCGCCACGGTCATCCCGCCGCTCCTCACGACGGAACCCACCGCGCTCACCGCCACGGTCATCCCGCCGATCGTCGCGTCGGAACCCACCGCGCTCGCCGCCGCGGTCATCCCGCCGGTCATCACGTCGGTCGTCACGACGGAAACCGCCACGATCGCCGCCGCGGTCATCCCGCCGGAAGCCCCCACGATCGTCCCGACGCTCGTCCCGCCGGAAGCCACCGCGGTCGTCCCGCCGGTCATCACGTCGGTCGTCACGACGGAAACCGCCACGATCGCCGCCGCGGTCATCCCGGCGGAAGCCCCCACGGTCATCCCGCCGCTCATCACGACGGAACCCACCGCGCTCACCGCCGCGGTCGTCCCGCCGGTCATCGCGACGGAAACCACCGCGGTCGCCGGCGTCGCGCCTCGGCCGGCGCTCCGAACGATCGTCGGAAGAGTTGGTGGACATCGACGTGACTCCTGTCTTCGGTACTGCGTTCATTCTCACGCACCGACCCCTGCGGCGCGCTCCGACAAAACAAAAGGACCCCTGGTCCCAGCTGAACGCTGGGACCAGGGGTCCTGGAAAAATTGTTCGGCGGCGTCCTACTCTCCCACAGGGTCCCCCCTGCAGTACCATCGGCGCTGAAAGGCTTAGCTTCCGGGTTCGAAATGTAACCGGGCGTTT
>NZ_JBHVJX010000012.1:143541-249444 GCF_042798755.1 Streptomyces sp. NPDC057743 | reverse complement strand
GGAATTCCTCGGTGACGCCTAATCAGACGCCCGGAATGAATTTCGACATGCGGAATTCAATCCCGTTGAGGAGTCGTGCAGTAGTGAGGTGCCGCTGATGTGCGGCGTAGTGGCTGCCGTGGGGCCTGTCGGCTCCGTGGCAACTCGAAGACTCTACATGACCCTGCGGGTGCGGAACGACCTGGGGGTGCGTCCATGGATGGATGGCGCTGGCGCGGGCCGCTGGGTCATCGAGTCGCCGGTGAGGGTGGGTGCTGGCTTCTCGCTCCACTGACGGTTCGCTGCTGGCCGCTCCTGCTGCAACGGCCGTTGCAGCAGGAGCGGCTAAGGGTGCTCCTCGACGGGCTCTTCTTGGGAGGGGCTTTTGTTGTTAGGGGTGAGGGGTGGCGGTGAGGAGGGTGGGGTAGTTGGGGAGATCGATGGCGGCGGAGGTTTGGTGGGCGGCTTGGAGCATGGTGGTGAGGGCGGTGGGGTTGTTGAGGGTGGCGTTGCGGGTGGTGAGGGCGTCTTGGGTGGGTGGGGCCAGGAAGGTGCCGGTGGTGCGGCCGCCTTCTTGGCAGCGGGTGACGTAGGGGCGGAGTTGCTGTTCGTAGCGGGCGAAGGCGCGGTGGTGGTCGCCGGCGGCTAGAGCCAGTTCGCCGGCGAGGACGTAGGCGCCGACGAGCGCCGAGCCGGTGCCCATGCCGCCGACGGTGGCGCCGTAGGCGGCGTCGCCGAGGAGGGCTATGCGTCCCGTGGACCAGGTGGGTACGTCGACGCGGCTTATGGAGTCGAAGTAGAGGGTGTCGGTGTTCCAGAGGGTTTCGATGAGTTCGGGGGTGCGCCAGCCGGCGCCGTCGTATGCCTGGGCGATGGCCTTGCGTTGGGCGAGCGCGTCGCGGCGGTCGTAGGTCAGTTGGTCGGAGGCGAAGACGCAGAAGGTCTCGCCGTTGTAGGACGCTTCGGTGGCGCGGCGGGGGACGCGGCCGACCGTTACCAGGCGGCCCGGCTCGTTGTAGCCGACGGCGCGGGCTGCGAGGTCCGGGGCCGCGCTCGCGGGGAGGTCCCAGCCGGCGACGTAGTAGCCGAGGTGGCTGACGAATTGGGACTCGGGGCCGAAGGCGAGTCGGCGGACGGTGGAGTGCAGGCCGTCGGCGCCGATGACCAGGTCGAAGGTGCGGGGCGCGGCGCGCTCGAAGGTGACGTGGACGCCGTCGGCGGTTTCGGTGAGGGAGGTGATCGAGTCGCCGAAGAGGTACTCGGTGGGGGTGGGCAGGGTGTGCGTCTGGCTGTGGGCGTAGAGGAGCTGGGAGAGGTCGGAGCGGAGGATTTCTATGTCGCCGGCGGCGAACTCGGGGGGTAGGGCGGCTACTTGATGGCCTTGGGCGTCTATGAAGGTCATCGGGGTGCCGGCGGTGCGGTGTTGCTTGAGCTTGTCGAGGAGGCCCATGCGCTGGAGCACCGTCAGATGGGCCTCGCCGCGGAAGTCGACCGCGAAGCCGCCGCCCCGGAGGGTGGGGGCGAGCTCGACCACGGTGGGGCGGTAGCCGTAGCGGGCGAGCCAGTAGGCGAGCGCCGGGCCGGCGATGCTGGCGCCGGAGATCAACACGGAGCGGGCGGGCGGCGGGGTCGTCAGGGGCGTCGTCGCGGGCGTTGCGGCGTTGGCGTGGGAGAAATCGGAGTTGGACATAGGGGTCCCCCGGTGTTGGTGCGCCGTGGCGTGGAGTTGGTGGTGCGGTGGTTCGGCGGCGCGTGTGAGTTAACTGTATCCGGCGGACGCGGATATGTATACCCCGGACACAGTTTTAGGATGCGGGGGTGGCTGGAGACGGGAAGAGCAGTGTGTTCGGGGAGCAGGCGGGCAGCGTGGAGCTGTTGTGGGGCGGGCGCGGTAGGCCCAGTCGGGGGCCCAAGCCGGCGCTGAGTCTGGAGCGCATCACGCGGACGGCCATCGGGCTCGCCGACGCCGGCGGGCTCGGCGCGGTCTCCATGCAGCGCGTGGCGGCGGAGTTGGACTTCACGAAGATGTCGCTCTACCGGTATGTGCCGGGCAAGTCGGAGCTGGTCGCGCTGATGATCGACACGGCGATGGGGGAACCGCCGGAGCTGGCGGGCGCCGCGACCGGCGACTGGCGGGGGGCCCTGCGGGAGTGGGCGGAGCGGCTGGCTGCGGTCTACCACCGGCATCCGTGGCTGCTGACCGCCATGGTGGGGCCGCGGGTACTGGGCCCGCATGAACTGGGCTGGACGGAGCGGGCGTTGGCGGCGCTGTCCGGCACCGGGTTGACGGGCGGTGAGCAGTTGGACGCCGTCGTGGTGGTGAGCGGGCACATCCGGGCGATCGCACAGGTGTCGGCGTCGATGTCGACGTCGATGGGGGTGGGCAGCGCGCGGGCGAAGGGGCCGGAGGCGGTGATGAGCGCGGCGCTGAACGAGTTGCTCGTCGGGCGGTCCGAGCGGTTCCCGGCGTTGGCGGCGGCGGTCGCGGACGTGGCGGGGGGCGAATCCTCGGATCAGGCCGGGGAGTTCGGGCTGGAGCGGATTCTGGACGGGCTGGCGGCCTACATGGGGCGCGGGCGGTAGGGCTGAGGCCCGGGGCCGGAGGCGGGAGCGTTCCCGCGCGCGGGCTTCCTCGCATTCCTTCTTAGGTCACTTCTTCCTCGCGTTGTCGGCGTCCGGTGCCCAGTGGGGCGAGAGGCCGACAACGCGAGGGAAGCGCGAGGGAAGGGGGCCGCGTTACAGCCGCACCGCCCGGCGGGGCTGTTCCTTCGCACCCGTCAGGATGCCGTGCAGGGTGGCGAATTCGTCGACGCACTTGGCGGTGCCGTTGACGACGCAGTCCAGGGGGTCGTCGGCGACCATGACGGGGACGCCCATCTCCTGGCGGAGGCGGCGGTCCAGGCCGTGGAGGAGGGCGCCGCCGCCGGTGAGGGCGATGCCGCGTTCGATGATGTCGCCGGAGAGCTCCGGCGGGCACTCGTCGAGGGTGCGGTGGACGGCGCGGACGATGGACTCGACCGGTTCGGCGAGGGCGGTGCGGATCTCCTCGGCGGTGACCTCCAGGAGCCGGGGCAGTCCGCTGAGGTGGTCGCGGCCGCGGAGGGTGTAGGAGGCGGGGAGGGGGGACTTGTGGGGGTGGGTGGTGGCATCCGCCTCGGCGTCCCCGTCGGAGTCGGTGTCGCCGGCGGTCGTGGTGACGCGGGTGAGGGAGCGGAGGAGGTCGGAGTCGGTCGGGTCCGGTTCCCAGGTGGCCGAGCCGATGGCGATCTTGATGTCCTCGGCGGTGCGTTCGCCGATGGCCAGGCCGTGTTCCTTCTTGATGTACGTGGCGATCGCGGTGTCCATGGCGTCGCCGGCGACCCGTACGGACTGGGCGGTGACCAGGCCGCCCATGGAGACGACGGCGACCTCCGTGGTGCCGCCGCCGATGTCGACGACCATGCAGCCGACCGGCTCGGCCACCGGGAGGCCGGCGCCGATCGCGGCAGCCATCGGCTCCTCGATCAGGTGCACCTCGCGGGCGCCGGCGCCGCGGGCGGAGTCGATGACGGCGCGCCGTTCCACCCCCGTGATCCCGGAGGGGACGCAGATGACGACGCGGGGGCGCGAGAAGCGGCGACTGGGCAGGGCCTTCTTCATCAGGGCGCGGAGCATCTGCTCGGCGGCGTCGAAGTCGGCGATGACGCCTTCCCTTAGGGGGCGCATCGCGGTGATCCCGGAGGGCGTGCGGCCGATGGTGCGTTTGGCTTCCAGGCCGACGGCGACGACGTCGCCGGTGGCGTTGACGGCGACCACGGACGGCTCGTTCAGCACCACGCCTTTGCCGCGGGCGTAGACGAGGGTGTTGGCCGTGCCGAGGTCGATGCCTATGTCGTACGTGCCGGACGAAGTGCTGGACGCCATGGGGAGTTCGCTTGCTCTCTCTCGGGAGGACATTGCGCCGCAGAGGCCGTCATTGGCCGACCAATGACGGGAATTGCGGGCAATTATCTAGACTACTGGGGGTGCTGAATGGTTCCTGCGGGGGCCGATGGGCCGGCAAAATCCCGGGATGCGGGACGGTGGGCTCAGGGGTCGGGCGGCAGCGCCTCGGCGAGGTCGTCGAGGGCGTCGAGGAGGAGTTCGGCGACGTTGACGGGCAGGCCCTGGTGGGCCTCCTCGGCGCGCCACTGTTCCCAGGCGGCGCGCGGCGCGCTCCAGTCCAGGGGGTCGCCGTCGCGGACGGCCTGGGCGGCGCGGTCCAGGGCGGGGCGGAGCGCGGCGGTGAACGCGGCGGCGCCGGGCGAGGGTTGGGCGTCCTTCTCGGGCGGATGGGCCTCCAGGATCATCGTGACCCGGCCCATGGTGGCGAGCGCGGCGTTGGCGTCGCGGGCCGCGTGCAGCGAGAGGCCGTGGTGGCGGACCGGCTCCTTCTCGGCGCGGGCCTCGGTGACCTCCCAGGCGGCGCGGGCCGCGCGGCCGTCCAGCAGGGCCTCGCGGACCTGGCGGGGGCGGCGCTCGGCGGGCCGGGCGTGGGCGTCGAAGACGGCCAGGGCGTAGCGGCCGTTGGCGGCGAGCCAGTCGGCGAGGCGGTCGCGGAGCCGGGGCGTCTCCCAGGCGGGGAAGAGCGCGTAGGAGAGCATCGCCAGCACCCCGCCGATGAGGGTGAGCACGATGCGTTCCTCGACGGTCTGCTCCCAGCCGGCGCCGGCGATGCCCAGCAGGAAGACGACGTAGGCGGCGACGCAGGCCGAGGTGACCGAGAAGCCCGTGCGCATCAGCAGGTACATCAGGAACACGCAGAGCAGGGCGAGCGCGGCGCTGGTGTAGACGCCGGGGTGGGCCAGCGCCATCAGGGCGCCGGCGATGGCCACGCCGACGAGGGTGCCGGCGAAGCGGGCGACGCCGCGGGAGTAGGTCTGCGCGAAGTCGGGGCGCATCACCATGACGGAGGCGAGCGGCGCCCAGTAGCCGTGGCCGAAGTGGAGGGCGCTGCCCAGGAGATAGCCGACGGCGGCGACCGCGGCGACCCGCAGTGCGTGTCGGAAGATCCGTGAGGACCAGCGGGCCTCGCGGCGCAGGGCGCGCAGGGCCACCGGCACCAGCTTGGGGACGCTGGGGCGCAGCAGGTGGCCGCGCTCGGCCGCGGTGGTGGGGCGGGTGGCCTCGACGGGCTCGTCGGTGAGCTCGACGGCGTCGGCGAGGAGGGAGATCAGGCGGTAGGCGGCGCGGCGGGCCGGGCCGGTGAGCATCGGCCCGGTGGACGGGACTTCGAGGGTGGCCATCGCTTCCGGGGGCAGCCGCACCGGCTTGGCGTGGCGTACGGCGTGCGCGACGGCGTCCAGGACGGTGGCGGCGGCGCCCAACAGGTCCCGGACGCGGTCGCGTTCGGGGCCTTCGAAGGGGGCGCCGACGACCGGGTCGGCCAGGGAGGCGAGGACCGGGCGGACGCGTTCGGCGAGGCCGCGTGGGCCGTGCAGTTGGACGGGGCGGCGGCGGGCCTGGCGGGGCGTCACGGCGGAGGCGAGGCGGGCGTCCATCAGGGGCGCGGGGTCGAAGGGGGCGACCGGGTCGTGCCGCAGCCGGCGGGCGTAGTCGGCCTCGGCGGCCAACGCGTCGGCGAGGGCGTCGCGCTGGATGCCCCAGGGGCGCACCGGGAACAGGACGATCAGGGCGGCCTGGACGAGGCCGCCGAAGGCGATCAGCGCGGCGTGTTCCAGGGCGCCGACGACGGACGTCGGGAGGGTGACGGTGATCAGCATGATCGCCACGGTCTGGGTGCCGGCGAGCCCGGAGACCGGGCCGATCGCCCAGGCCATGCCCGCCAGGAACGTCCAGCCGATGAGCAGCGCGACGAACGCGACGACATGGGCGGCGGCGAGGTAGCCGAGGAAGGTGGAGACCGCCAGTGCGCCGGCGACGGCCAGCGCCAGGACGGGGCGGGGGCGCATGCTGCGTTGGAAGGTGACGATGCCGGAGGCGAAGGCGCCGAAGGCCGAGGAGACCGCGAGGGCCGGACTGCCGCGCCAGAGGCACAGGCCGATGACGACGGCCACGCCGACCGTGCCGCGGACCGCGATCAGGGGGGTGAGCTTGGCCCGCTCGATGCTCAGCCCGGAGCGGGCGGCGTCCCTCAGCGCGCGCGACCAGGTCATAGCGAGAGGATACGGGCCGGGAGCTGGGGTGACGGGGTGTCGGACCCGGGGTGCGCCGGGGGCGTGTGCCGGCGGTCGGGGCGGCGGGTCACCGGCGCGCGAACGGGCCTGCGCGCGGCGGGGTATCGGATGCGGCGGACGAGCCGCGCAGGGGGGCCATCTGGCGCCAGCGGCGCGCCCCCACCGGGAAAATCACGGTAAACCCGATCTCCGGTGAGCGTAAACACCACAGGTCAGAGTGGGGTGGGGACTTCGGGCACGGGCGGTGCGAGCAAGCAGACACGCCCGGAGGGAAACCTGTCCCGGCCCCGTCCCCTCTTGCTGGCCGGTCGGGACGTCTCCCGGCCCGTTCGCCAAGGAGAAGGTCCCGTGCGCAAAACCCTTTTCAAACCGGTGGTCGCGTTGATCGCCCTGACCGTCATCGGCACCGCGGCAGGCTGCGGCACGAGCGACTCCCAGAACACCCCCGTCCGCTTCAGCGGCCCCAAGACGGGCGCCGCGATGCAGACCGCACCGACCAGCAAGAACTCGCTGGTGCAGATGCCCACCCACCCGATCAGCTTCCAGGAGACCAGCAAGGTCGGCGGAGCCGGCGGGAACACCCCCATAGCCGTGACCAACTACCACGGGAAGAAATCCGGCTTCACGGGGAAGGTATGGGTCTGGGCGCCGCCGGAGTACTACGAGAAGAAGAACGCGAACAAGGGCTTCCCAGTCATGGAGGCGCTGCCCGGCGCCTACGGTTACCCGGTCAACTACTGGATCGGCTCCGACCTCAAGCTGGAGGAGAGCCTCGCCTCCTGGTCGAAGGCCGGCAAGAGCCTGCCCTTCATCGTGGTGATGCCGGTGCTCAACCCCAACGACAAGCAGTACTACGACGGCAGCGACATCCCGGGCCAGCCGAAGATCGGCACCTGGTTGAGCAAGGACGTCCCCGACCTCGTCCGGGAGAACTTCCGCACCCTGAAGACCCGCAACGCCTGGTGCATCATGGGCTCTTCGTCGGGCGGCTTCTCGGCGCTGAAGAACGTGCTGCAAAACCCCAAGGACTTCAAGGTCGCGATCCCCAACGGGCCGGACATCGTGCCGGACTCGCCGCTGTGGCGGGGCCACCTGTCGGCGATGCGGGAGAACAACCCCGAGGTGCTGGCGCACCGGCTGATCGCCCGCGGCGGACCGGATGTCTACCTGGCCTTCCAGGACGGTTCCCGGGAGAACACCGTGCTGCCGAAGGTGCACAAATTCATCGCCCAGTACGGCCGCGGGCCGGTGAAAACGCGGCTGCAGATCGTGCCGAACGGCACGCACAGCGGCGCCACCTACGTCCAGGGCCTGGGCATGGGCACGATGCAGTGGGTCAGCGCCCACATGCAGGGGCCGACCGGCTGAGCGCGAAGTGGTCTCGGGACGGTCGCGGCGGGCAACGTGTCCGCCGCGGCCGTCTTTTGTGTGGGCCCGGCCCGCTCTACGACACCACGTCCTTACGGGCGAAGCCGCGGAAGGCCAGGGCTATCAGTACCAGCGCATAGGACACCGAGACCGAGGCGCCCTGGAGCATGCCGGACCACTCCAACTGGGGCTGGAGGGCGTCCACCCAGGAGAACTGCCAGTGCGCCGGCAGCGCATCGCGCCAGCCGCCGAGCGCGGTGACCTGGTCGAGGACGTTGCCGACGATGGTCAGGCCGACGGCGCCGCCGACCGCGCCGAGCGGGGCGTCGGTCACCGTGGACAGCCAGAACGCCAGCGCCGCGGTGACCAGTTGGCCGACGAAGACATAGCCCGTCACCACCGCCAGCCGCGCCACGGCCTCGCCCGGAGGGAGGGTGCCCCCGCTGGGGAGTTGCAGCGGCCCCCAGCCGTACGCGGCGGTGCCGACCGCCAGCGCGACCAGTGGCAGCAGCAGCATCGCGGCGGCGCTGAACGCCAGCCCCACCGTCAGCTTGCTCAGCAGCAACCGGGCCCGCGGCACCGGCGCGGCCAACAGATAACGCAGCGAGGACCAGCTCGCCTCCGAGGCGACGGTGTCCCCGCAGAACAGCGCGACCGGCACCACCAGCAGGAAGCCGGCGGAGACGAACAGCGCGGTGGCGGTGAAGTTGGCGCCGGAGGCGGTGGCGGTGGCCATCAGGCTGATCCGGCCGCTGCTGCGGGCGCTGGGGTCGCCGCCGATCGCGAACGCCACGACGAGGACGAACGGCAGCAGCGTCAGGACCGCGGCGATCACCAGGGTGCGGCGGCGCAGCAGTTGGCGGCGGGCCTCGACGCGCAGCGGGAGGGTGCGCCGGGCGCGGTAGCCGGGCGCCGCCACCGGGGTCGTCGCGGTCATCGTCGGTCTCCTTGGATCAGGGTGAGGAAGGCGTCCTCCAGGCGGCCCTGGGGGCCGACGCGATGTATCGGGACCTCCAGTCGCACCAGCTCGGCCAACAGCCTGGGGACGCCGTCCCGTTCGGCGAGCCGGACCAGCAGGCCCTCGTCGGCGCGGGCCGCCGAGACCACGCCGGGCAACGCGCCAACCTTCTCCACCACCGCGTCCGGCAGCGGCGCGGCGGCGCCGACGCCGATCAGCACGGTGTCGCCGGCGCCCACGATGTCGCCGACCGGCCCGGCCTGCACCAGTTGGCCGCGGTCCATCACGACCAGGTGGGTGCAGCTCTGCTCGACCTCGGACAGCAGGTGGCTGGAGACGATGACGGTGCGCCCGGCCGCGGCGTAACGGATCATCACCTCGCGCATCTCGCGGATCTGCGGCGGGTCCAGGCCGTTGGTCGGCTCGTCGAGGATCAGCAGGTCCGGCAGGCCGAGCATGGCCTGGGCGAGGGCGAGGCGCTGCCGCATGCCCTGCGAGTAGGTGCGGACCGCGCGGTCCAGGGCGGCGCCCAACCCGGCGATCTCCAGCGCCTCCTCGGTGTGCGCGTCGGCCGCCGGGCGGCCCGTCGCCCGCCAGTAGAGGTCGAGGTTGGCGCGGCCGGACAGGTGCGGCAGGAAGCCGGGTCCCTCGACGAAGGCGCCGACCCGGGACAGCACCGGCGCGCCCGGTCGGATCGCCCGCCCGAACACCCGGACCTCGCCGCCGTCGGGGCGGATCAGACCCATCAGCATCCGCAGGGTGGTGGTCTTGCCCGCGCCGTTGGGCCCCAACAGGCCCAGTACCTGGCCGCGTTCGACGCGGAAGGTCAGGTCGCGTACGGCGTACCGCTCCGCGGACTTGGCGTAGCGCTTGGTCAGGCCGGTGATCTGGAGCGGGACGTCGGCCAGGGCTGGGTCGGGGGCGGGCGCCGCGGTCCGCCGGCGGGCGGTGAGCAGCAGCGCTCCGGCGACGACCGCGGCGGCCGCGGGCAGTATCCACGTCCAGGTGGGCAGCGGGGCGGCGGCGCTGCGCAGCTCCGGCACGGTGGGCACGTCGAGCTCGCCGGAGGCCAGGGAGGCGGTGTAGGTGGCGGGCTGGGCCGGGGTGGCGTAGCCCAGGTCGGTGGCGGCCAGGACCAGGCGGAGTCGGTGCCCGGTGGCGAAGTCGTGGTCGACGGCGGGCAGTTGGAGTCGCACCGTGCGGCCGTCCCGGGCGCCCTCGATGCGGTAGGGCGTGACCAGTTGGGACGGCAGCAGCTGGCGGCGGCCGTCGGGGGCGACGTCGTAGAGCTTGGCGAAGACCACCGCGTCCGGGGAGGTGGAGCGGATGCGGACGGTGGCGGTGGGGCTGCCGGTGAGGTGGACGGGGGTGCGCAGCGGGGCGGAGTCGAAGTGGGCGTACTGGCCGGGGAAGTCCAGGGAGAGGCCGCCGGCGCCCAGGGAGGAGAGGTTGCCGAGGGCGCCGGCGCCGGGGACGGCGGAGATCGCGGGCGGTGCGGCGCCGGCCGGGTTGGCGAAGCGCTGCTCACGGCCGGTCAGGGCCAGGCGGCGGGGGTCGTGGTCCAGGCCCGGATAGCGGTCGGCGCTGGCACCGCGCAGCCGGACGGTGCCGGCGGTGGTGTCCACCGCGCCGCTGCGGCTGACCCGGAACGCCGGGCCGGTGGCGGCGTGTTCGTCGCCCTTGAGGTAGCGGTCGAACCACGCCGCGGTGCGCGCGGTGAGCCGGGCGGTCTCCCGGTCGCCGCCGTCGTGCCCGCCGGCGATCCAGTCGACGGCTACGGGGGCGCCGTTGTGGCCAAGTGTCCGTGCCATGGCGTCGGCCTGGCCGAGCGGGAAGAGCGAATCGGTCTGGCCCTGCATGAGGAGGGCGGGCACCTTGATGCGGTCGGCGACGGCGGACGGGCTGCGGGCCGCGAGGAGTGCGCGGGCCGCGGCGTCCGGCTTCCCGCTGACCGCGACCCGTTGGTACATCGCGCACAGGGCGGGCTGGAAGCGGCCGCAGCCGCCGGAGGTGGTGGAGGGGCCGGGGGCGCCGCCCGGGGTGCCGGTGGGCGAGCCGGCCGATCCGGTGGTGAAGAAGATTCCGGCCCACAGCTTCTTGAACACCCCGCCCGGGAAGAGGGCGTCGGCGAGATTCCAGTAGGTGATCTGTGGGGCGATGGCGTCGACCCGTGGATCGTGCCCGGCGGCCAGCAGCGCGACCGCGCCGCCGTACGAGGCCCCGGCGATGCCCACCCGTGGGTCGCCGGGCTTGTCGAGCCGCACCTCGGGGCGCTTGGCGAGCCAGTCGATCAGCCGGCTGACGTCGGCGACCTCGGCGGCCGGGTCGTTCAGCCCGATCGCACCGGTGGACCTGCCGAAGCCGCGCGCCGACCACGTCAGCACCGCATAGCCCTTGCGGGCCAACTGCTCGGCCTCGGGCCGGACATCGGCCTTGCTGCCGCCGAAGCCGTGGGCGAGCAGGACCGCGGGGCGCCGCCCGGCGCTGCCGCCCGCGGTGAAGAAGGAGGTGTCGATCCGCACCGTCGCCCGGCCGCCGGACGCCGCGGGCATCGCCAGGACGCGGTCCTCGCGGTGCACGGCAGGCGGCGCGTCCGAGGCGGCGGCCGCCCAGGTGCCGCCTCCTACGAGGAGCGCGAGCGCGCCCACGATGGCGTAGAGCCGGCGGCCGCGCAGTCGGAGATCCATGACTGAATCCTAGGTACCGGCACTGACAACCGCCCCGTCCCGCGGGCCGAACCGGGCGCCCTCCCACCGCAGTAGACCGCCCAGGGCCCGTACCGCGTCCGTCGTACGGGCCCGCCGGGGCGGGCGGGGCAGCGTCGACTCGCGGCTCAGTACTGCGGCGGGCCGTAACCGCCGTGCGGGGGCTGCCCGTTGCCGGGCGGCATGGGCGGGCCGCCGACCGGGGGCATGGGCGGCGGGCCCGGCTGCTGCCAACCGACCGGCGGCGGCCCGACGGGGCCCGGGACGAAACCGGGGGCGGCGAACGCGGGCGCCGGGGCGGGCTGTTGCCAGGTCGGCGCGACCGGCTCGCCGCGGGCCATCAGCGCCACCAGCACCAGCGAACCGAACAGGTCGAGCGCCAACTGGGCGTCGCCGATGATGTTCATGCCCGGCAACACGTCGCTGATCTTGAACAGGGTGCCGGTGCCGATGCCCTCGATGACCGTCAGCACGGCGTTCGGCAGCAGCGCGATGGCCAGGCCGAAGGAGAGGCCGCGGGCCGCGCAGCCGCGGACCAGGCAGTTGATCCCGACGATCGCGGTCAGCAGGAAGAACACCACCGCGTACCAACCGGGCGCCAGCGACAGCAGGGTGGACAGCACGCCCTTGCCCAGATAGAGCATCTGGAAGGACACGCCGCCACCCTGGACCAGCATGTAGACCTGCCAGCCGACATAGCCCAGCGCCATCAAGCCGAGGATCAGCCCGCCGAGCACCCCGGCGGCCGCGGCCGGCCGGGCCGGCGGGCCACTGGGCGCCGGGCGCGGCCAGGACCGCATACCGGCCAGCAGCACCACGCCGGCGACCAGCGTCAGCAGGAACAGCGCCAGGCTGGAGAGGAAGACCCCGTCGAAGGTCGCGGTGCCGGCCTTGGCGCTGCGGAACCAGCGGTCGTCGTCGGTGTGGCTGCCGACGCTCACCAGTGCCTGGAGGGCGGTGGCGAACGTGGCGGTGGTGGCCACGGCCAGCAGCCCGCCGGCCGAGCGACGGCCGGCGAACGCCGCGACGGCGGCGGTCAGCTGGAGCAGGCAGAAACCCAACTGGACGGGACTGGTGACCTCGTTGGGGCCCGGCCCGTGCGCACTGGTCCAGCCGTCCCAGACGCCGACGATGCCGAACTCCCCTATGTCGACCACGAACCAGCACGCCGTCCACAGGAAGAACAGCAGGCAGAGAATGCCTCCGGTGATCCGCGCGCCCTTGGCCAGCGCCATCCCTCGTGCCATGTCGTCCCCCGTCGTCTCGATACCGCACCGCCTACGCGCGCAGGCGACCCGTCACCGTAGCAACGGAGTTGACCGCGGTCTCCCCCCGGGCCACGGTCCGCCACCGCCCGGCCGCCGGGGGTGACGGCCGGGCGCAGCGCGGACCCGCGGGTGCCCTGCCGGCGGCGGCCGGCAGGGCGCCGGGACGAGGCGCCCGCCAGGAGGCGCCCCGTCGGCCCGGAACGTGGGCGGGCGTCAGTGGTTGCTCGGGAAGCCCAAGTTGATGCCGCCGTCGGACGGGTCGGGCCAGCGGGTGGTGACGACCTTGCCGCGGGTGTAGAAGTGCACGCCGTCGTTGCCGTAGATGTGGTGGTCACCGAAGAGCGAGTCCTTCCAGCCGCCGAAGGAGTGGTAGCCCACCGGCACCGGGATCGGCACGTTCACCCCGACCATGCCGGCCTCGACCTCCAGTTGGAAGCGGCGGGCCGCGCCGCCGTCCCGGGTGAAGATCGCGGTGCCGTTGCCCCACGGGGAGCTGTTCATCAGCTCGATGGCCTGCTCGTACGTCTCGACGCGGACGACCGAGAGCACCGGGCCGAAGATCTCGTCGCGGTAGGCGTCCATCTCGGGCGTGACGTTGTCCAGCAGCGAGACGCCGATCCAGTGGCCGTCCTCGTGGCCCTCGACGGTGTAACCGGTGCCGTCGAGGACGACGTCGGCGCCCTGCGCGGCGGCGCCGTTGACGTACGAGGCGACCTTGTCGCGGTGCGCCTTGGTGATCAACGGGCCCATCTCGGAGGCCGGGTCGTCGCCGGGGCCGATGCGCAGCCGGTCGGCGCGCTCCTTGATCTTGCCGATCAGCGGGTCGGCGGTGCCGCCGACCGCGACGACCACGGAGATCGCCATGCAGCGCTCACCGGCCGAACCGTACGCGGCGTTGATCGCGGCGTCGGCGGCCAGCTCCAGGTCGGCGTCCGGGAGGACCAGCATGTGGTTCTTGGCGCCGCCCAGGGCCTGGACGCGCTTGCCGTTGGCGGTGCCGGTGGTGTGGATGTAGCGCGCGATGGGGGTGGAGCCCACGAAGGACACCGCGGCCACGTCCGGGTGCGTAAGCAGGGCGTCGACGGCCACCTTGTCGCCGTTGACGACGTTCAGCACGCCGTCGGGCAGGCCCGCCTCGGCGGCCAGCTCGGCCAGCTTGAACGCGGCGCTGGGGACCTTCTCGCTCGGCTTCAGCACGAAGGCGTTGCCGCAGGCGATGGCGAGCGGGAACATCCACATCGGCACCATGGCCGGGAAGTTGAACGGCGTGATGCCGGCGACCACGCCCAGCGACTGGCGGATCGCGGCCACGTCCACCCGCGTCGACACCTGGGTGGACAGCTCGCCCTTGAGCTTCTCCGGGATGCCACAGGCCAGTTCGATGATCTCCAGGCCGCGGGCGACCTCGCCCAGCGCGTCGGAATGCACCTTGCCGTGCTCGGCGGTGATCAGCCGGGCCAGCTCCTCGCGGTGCGCATCGACCAGCTCGCGGTACTTGAAGAGCACCGAGGTGCGCTTGGTCAACGAGCTGTCGCGCCAGGTGCGGTACGCCTCCTTGGCGGTGCGGACGGCGGCGTCCACCTCCTCGACGGAGGCGAAGGCGACCTGCTTCTCCTGGGCGCCGGTGGCCGGGTTGTAGACCGGCCCGAAGTTGCCGGAGACGCCCTCCACGGGCTTCCCGCCGATCCAGTGGTTGATGGTCTTCATGCGAGGGGCCTTTCCGTACGGTGCGGCGATGCGGATGTCAGAGGTGGCGGCGGCGCGCGGCGGCGCGCTCGTCGTACGCCTTGCGGGCGGCGACCGCCGCCGGACGCGTCGCGGTCTCGGCAACGGGTACATCCCACCAGGCCTGGGCGGGCGGCGCGCCCGGCACTGTGTCAGATGTTTGCGTCTCCACATAGACACATGTGGGTGTTTTTGCGCCACGGGCCTCGGCGAGGGCGATGCGCAGCTCGGCGACCGTCGAGGCACGCAACACCCGCATCCCCAGGGAGGCGGCGTTGGCGGCGAGGTCCACGGGCAGCGGCTCGCCGGTGTACGTGCCGTCCGTGGCGCGGAAGCGGTAGTCGGTGCCGAAGCGCTCGCCGCCGGTCTCCTGGGAGAGACCGCCGATGGAGGCGTAGCCGTGGTTCTGGACGAGGACGAGGGTGAAGGGGATGCCCTCCTGGACCGCGGTGACGATTTCGGTGGGGTTCATCAGGTATGTACCGTCGCCGACGAGCGCCCACACCGGGCGGTCCGGGGCGGCCATCTTCACCCCGATCGCGGCCGGGATCTCATAGCCCATGCAGGAGTAGCCGTATTCGAGGTGGTACTGCCTGCGGGACCGGGCGCGCCAGAGTTTGTGCAGGTCACCGGGGAGGGAACCGGCCGCGTTGAGGACGATGTCGGTCTCGTCGACGAGCTCGTCGAGCGCCCCGAGCACCTGCGTCTGCGAGGGCCGCGCGGCCGGGTCGTCGGCCGCATAGGCGGCGTCCACCCGCCGCTCCCACTCCGCCTTGGTCGCGGCGTACTCGGCCTCGTAGGCGGCGTCGACCCGGTGGCCGTCCAGGGCCTCCCGGAGCGCCGCCAGCCCGGCGCGGGCGTCGGCGACCAGGGCCAGGGCGCCCAGCTTGTGGGAGTCGAAGGAGGCGATGTTGAGGTTGACGAAGCGGACCCCCGGCTCGGCGAAGAGGGTGGCGGAGGCGGTGGTGAAGTCGGTGTAGCGGGTGCCGACGCCGAGGACCAGATCGGCCCGCCGGGCCAGCCCGTCGGCGGTGGCGGTGCCGGTGTGGCCGATGCCGCCGACGTCCGCCGGGTGATCGAAGGCCAACGAGCCCTTGCCCGCCTGGGTGGACGCCACCGGGATGCCCGTCGCCTCGACGAACTCCCGCAACGCCTCCTCCGCCTCGCTGTGGTGCACCCCGCCGCCCGCGACGATCAGCGGCCGACGGGCCGCCCGCACGGCCCGCACCGCCTCCGCCAACGCATCGGCGTCCGGCGCCGGGCGGGGAACCCACCACACCCGGTCGGCGAAGAACTCCGCCGGCCAGTCGTACGCCTCGGCCTGCACGTCCTGCGGCAGGGCGAGGGTGACGGCACCGGTCTCCACCGGGTCGGCGAGCACCCGCATCGCCTGGAGGGCGGCCGGGATCAGCGCCTCGGGACGGGTGACCCGGTCGAAATACCGGGAGACCGGGCGCAGCGCGTCGTTCACCGACACATCGCCCGCGGTGGGGACTTCGAGCTGCTGGAGCACCGGGTCGGCGGGCCGGGTGGCGAACACGTCGCCGGGCAGCAGCAGCACCGGGAGGCGGTTGACGGTGGCGAGCGCGGCACCGGTGACGAGGTTGGTGGCACCGGGCCCGATGGACGTCGTCACCGCCTGCGCCGACAGCCGGTCGCACTGCCGCGCGTACCCCACCGCCGCGTGCACCATGGCCTGTTCGTTCCGCCCCTGGAGATACGGCAGTCTCGGCGGCCCGCCGACCGCCTCCCCCTGGGGCGCGGCACTGCCGGACTCCAGCAACGCCTGCCCGATCCCGGCCACGTTGCCGTGCCCGAAGATGCCCCAACAGGCCGCGATCAACCGATGCCGGCGGCCGTCCCGCTCGGTGTACTGGTGCGCCAGGAACTCGACCAGGGCCTGGGCCACGGTCAGCCGGCGCGTGCGCGGGGCGGACGGGTGCGCGGGGGTGTCGGTGGTGGGGCTGACGGGAGTGGTGGGGTGGCTCGACTGCTTCGTCGGGGGGTTGGTCGGCGCGGTCATCGCGGGTCTCCTGCCGGGGCCGGTGCTGCGTACAGAGGGAGTCGGGGGTCGACCGGCTGCTCCGGCCACGTCGTGCGGATCCAGCCGTGGTCCGGGTGGTCGCAGATCAACCACGCGCGCTCCTCGCCCGGACCGGCCATGACATTGAGGTAGTACATGTGGTGGCCGGGGGCGGCGATCGACGGGCCGTGCCAGCCATCCGGGATCAACACCGCATCGCCCGTACGGACTTCGGCGAGGACCTCCGTACCGCGCCCGTGCCCGGACGGCGTCACCCGCTGGTAGCCCAGGCCGTCCGTCCCGTGGGCGGCCGCGATCTCGAAGTAGTAGATCTCCTCCAGCTCGGACTCCTCCCCGGGGCGACACTCGTCGTGCTTGTGCGGCGGATACGACGACCAGTTGCCACCCGGGGTGAGCACCTCCACCGCGATCAACCGGTCGCACTCGAACACCCCGGCCGCGCCGAAGTTGTTGACCTGTCGGGAACAGGCGCCGGTCCCCCGCAACTCCACGGGCACCTCGGACGCAGCGCCGTACCGGGCCGGCAGCCGACGCTCGCAACGCGCCCCGGTGAGCGCGAACCGCCCGCCGGTCCCGCTTCTGATGTGGACCTGCGCGTCCCGCGGCACGTAGGCGAAGTCCGTCACACCACTGAACACGCCCTCCCGTCCGGCCAGTTCGAAACTCACCCCCTCGGGCCCGTCCGTCCGGACCGTGCAGCCACCGGAGAGCGGCAGCACGATCCACTCGCTGTCACCGGTGGCGAAGGAGTGCTCGCCGCCCGACGGCAGTTCGAGGATCCGCAGCGAGGAGTACCCCCAACCGGCCTTCTCGGGCGAGACGTCGAGGGCGTAGGGCCCGGCGGCGCCATGGCCGGCCGCGATGTGGAACTCGGTGGCGGGGGGCTCGGCGGAGGGGGTGGTCTCGGGGTTATCTGCGGTCTTTGCGAACTCAGCATTCATGACGACAAGTCTCCTACTCACCACTGACAGTGACGCTGACGGCGACGCGGCGGCGCTGCAACGCGGCCACGAGCTGCGGTTCTAGAGCAACCCCACGGCCGTGTCGACCGCGGCCGCCACATCACCGTCCGCCGGGTAGAGCAGCGAGCGGCCGACGACGAGCCCGTGCACGGTCGGCAACCGGAGCGCCTTGCGCCACTTCTCGTAGGCGGCTTCCTGATCCCGCACGGTGCCGCCGACGTTGCCGCCGAGGAGCACGGTGGGCAGGGTCGAGGTCTCGCAGACCCGGGCCATCGCCTCGGGATCGTCGGTCACCGGAAGCTTCAACCAGGTGTACGCGGACGTCCCGCCGAGGCCGGAGGCGATGGCAACGGAACGGGTGACGGCCTCCGGACTGAGGTCGTTGCGGACCGCACCGTCGACCCGGCGGGAGAGGAACGGCTCGACGAACGTGGGCAGTTCGCGTTCCGCCATCGCGTCGATGGCGCGGGCCGTGGCCTCCAGTGTGGTCAGCGAGCCGGGGTCGTCGTAGTCGATGCGCAGCAGGAGCTTGCCCGCGTCGAAACGGAGCCGGGCGATGTCCTGGGGGCGGTGGCCGGTGAACCGGTCGTCCATCTCGAAGGAGGCGCCCGCGATGCCGCCCCGGTTCATGGAGCCCATGACGACCTTGCCTTCGAGGGCACCGAGCAGCAGCAGGTCCTCCAGGATGTCGGCGGTGGCCAGCACCCCGTCGACGCCCGGCCGGGACAGCGCGAGAACCAGGCGCTCCAGGAGGTCGACGCGGTTGGCCATGGCCAGTTGGCGGTCACCGGCGGCGAGCGCGCCCCGGGCCGGATGGTCGGCGGCCACGATCATCAGCCGGCCGTTGTCGCCGAGCAACGGGCGACGGGTACGGCGGGCGGCGGCCTCCGCGACGGCTTCGGGGTGCCGGGCGCGCAGCCCCGGGAGGTCACTGATCCGAGGGGTCAAGGCTCAACTCACCTTCTTGAGGACGGGGGTGGGGGTGGAACAGTGGCAGGGAGGGGGAGGGAAGGCCCCTTCAGGAGCGCAAGGACCCTTCGGGAGCACGGGGCGAGCCAGCCTCGCCCCGTTTCGAGTCGTCGTGCTCCGCTACAAGCCACTACGGGGCTCTACGGGTCGCTCGGCCGCGTCGCGATGACTCGGTCTACCGCGAGGTGCCGCTCACCTCCCCGCCAGAAACTCCTCGACCTCCACGGCCGTCGGCATCGCGGACGAGCACGCCAACCGGGAGGCGACGATCGCCCCGGCGGCATTGGCGTAGCGCATCATCGGCTCCAACTCCCAGCCGGCCAACAGCCCGTGGCACAGCGCTCCGCCGAACGAGTCTCCGGCGCCGAGCCCGTTGACGACCTCGACGGGGGTGGGCGGCACCTCGGCGCTCCGCCCATCCCGGTGGACGGCGAGCACCCCCTTGGGGCCCTGCTTGATGACGGCCAGCTCCACGCCCCTCTCCAACAGTGCCTCGGCGCACGCCTTCGGATCCCTGAGACCGGTGGCGACCTCGGCCTCGTCGACGTTGCCGACGGCGACGGTGGCGTGCTGCAACGCCGCCTCGTAGTACGGCCTGGCGGCGGCCATGGCCGCGGCACCGGACGCCCCGCCGTCCCCGGAGGCGCCGCCCTCCCCACCCCAGAACATCGGCCGCCAGTCCAGGTCGAAGACCGTGGTACCGCCGCCCCTCTGGGCACGCGCCTCCAGCGCGGCCAACGTGGCGCCGCGGCTCGGCTCCTCGCACAGCCCGGTACCGGTGATCCAGAAGATCCGGGCCGCGGAGATCGCCTCCAGGTCCAACTCCTCGGGGTGGATGACCAGGTCGGGGGCCTTGGGGCGGCGGTAGAAGTAGAGCGGGAAGTCGTCCGGCGGGAAGATCTCGCAGAACGTCACGGGGGTGGGGAGGCCCGCCACCGGGGTCACCCAACGGTCGTCGACGCCGAAGCCGCGCAGCGCCTGGTGGATGTACTCCCCGAACGGGTCGCGCCCGGTACGGCTGATGACGGCGCTACGACGCCCCAACCGGGCGGCGGCCACGGCCACGTTGGTGGCGGACCCGCCGAGGAACTTCCCGAACGTCTCCACCTGGGCGAGCGAAACCCCGGTCTGCAACGGGTAGATGTCCACCCCGATGCGCCCCATGGTGATCAGGTCGTGCGGCTCGGTCATAGACGCCCCTTCGGGTCGCCCGGTGCGACGGCGGAGGTCCCCTTGCCCAAGCCTTCAAGCCCTCAAGAGCACAACTCACGTACTCAAGAGCGCAATCGAGAGCCCGGGGAGGCCGGCGCAGCGGCGGGTCGAGTCGGTCGATCGGAACCGGCTCTCCCCGCCGGTTCCAGTTCCGACCAAAGGTCTAACCGCCACCAACAAACCCTGTCAACACTTTGTCCTTACATTATGACGTCAACCACTCCCCTCCAGCCTCAACTCCACCCCACAACGCCGCACAACACCCCACACCACTCCAGCCCCCTCCCGCCCTGAACTCCCCCACCCAGACAGACACCTCACACACCGCTGCACCCCCACCCCCACCTCCACACCCACACCAGGCGCGCACCCCACCACCCCCTCCCCCACCCCTCACCCTCAAAGTCCTTAAGTCCTTATGTCAGGACGAAGTCTTGACACTCCCCAGGGCGGCAGAGAGGCTGTGCCCCACAACCCACCTCAGCGCCTCCCGGTCACCGCCGACCGGCGAGAGGAGAGCCGCAGCATGTCCGTACCCCGTGCCGCCTCGTCCGTTCTGGACCGCCTCCGCATCGGTTCCGCCCCCGACTCCTGGGGCGTCTGGTTCCCCGACGACGAGCAGCAAGTCCCCTGGCAGCGCTTCCTGGACGAGGTCGCCGAGGCCGGCTACGAGTGGATCGAGCTCGGTCCGTACGGCTACCTGCCCACCGACCCGGCCGTCCTGCGCGAGGAGACCGGCCGGCGCGGCCTCACCGTCTCGGCCGGCACCATCTTCACGTCGATGCACCACGGCCCGTCCACCTGGGACAAGACCTGGGCCCACGTCTCCGAAGTCGCCTCGCTCACCCAGGCGATGGGCGCGAAGCACCTCGTCGTCATCCCCTCCTTCTGGCGTGACGACAAGACCGCCGAAATGATCGAACCCGCCGAGCTGACCGTCGAGCAGTGGAAGCACCTGACCACCGGCACGGAACGGCTGGCGAAGCAGGTGCGCGACGAGTTCGGCCTGGACATCGTGGTGCACCCGCACGCCGACACCCACATCGACACCGAGGAGCACGTCGAGCGCTTCCTCGACGCCACCGACTCCGACCTGGTCAACCTCTGCCTGGACACCGGCCACTACGCCTACTGCGGCGGCGACAGCGTCAAGTTGATCCGCACCTACGGCGAGCGGATCGGGTACCTCCACCTCAAGCAGGTGGACCCGGACATCCTCAGCGACGTCGTCGCCAAGGGCACGCCGTTCGGCCCGGCCGTGCAGCAGGGCGTGATGTGCGAGCCGCCGCTCGGCGTCCCGGCGCTGCCCCCCGTCCTGGAGGCCGCCCAGGAGTTGGGCGTCGACCTCTTCGCCATCGTCGAGCAGGACATGTACCCCTGCCCGCCCGACCAGCCGCTCCCGATCGCCCAGCGGACGCGCCGCTTCCTGCGGTCCTGCGGGGCCTGAGCCGGGGACGCCGGGGGACGCTGGGGACTGAGCCTTGAGCGCGACCCCATGCGCCTTGACCTCTCAACTCCCCATATGCGCACCCCTTCCTGGTTCCTGTGCGCCCTCCCGTGTGCCCGCGTGTGAGCGTGTTGCGTATGCGCGAGTTACGTGCGTGGCGCTGCACCTGAGGCCCGGTGTGCGCTTGCGACTGCCTCGCGCCCGCCTCCTCATACTCCGGCAACGATTACGGAGCGTAATTCGTTCCCGCGATTTGCGTTACTGGTGAGGCGCGTTGCCGGCGAGGTGTACCGAGACGAGGCGTTCTGCCCATGCCGAGGTGTTCTGCCCATGCGGAGACCGCTTGGAACGCGGAGTCACGGAACACGGAGTCGGGCACACGGCCCGGAGTCAGGGAACGGATGGCCCGGAGGCAGGGATGCGGATGAGCCGGAGTTGGGACACGGCGAGATCTGGAGGCGCGGGCGAGACCGGGCGAGACCAACGGGATCGAAGGCCAACGGGATCGAGCTGCGCGGCAGAGGAAGCGGTAGAGGAAGTAGAGGAAGGAGAACGTCGAAGTGGAAGACGGGATGGGTGAGATGGGTTCGCAGGGTTCGCGTGGGTCGTTGGGCGTGGCGGTCATTGGGACCGGGCGGATGGGGGCCGACCATGTGCGTCGCCTCAACGATGTGATCAGTGGGGCCAGGGTTGCGGCAGTGGCCGACATCGACGCCGATCGGGCCGCGCGGTTGGCCGAGGGCATCGACGGGGCCACCGCGTACACCGATCCGGCCGCGGCCATGGACGACCCCAGCGTCGACGCCGTACTGATCGCCTCGCCGGGCCCGGCCCACGAAGCGACGCTGCTCGACGCCTTCGCGCGCGACCTCCCGGTGCTGTGCGAGAAGCCGCTGACGCCGGACGCCGCCTCCGCCCTGCGGGTCCTGGAGGCCGAGCAGAAGCTGGGCCACCGGCGCGTCCAGGTCGGCTTCATGCGCCGCTACGACGCCGGGTACCGCACCCTCAAGTCCCTTCTGGACAAGGGCACATACGGCCGTCCGCTGATGCTGCACAACAAGCACCGCAACGCCGACACCCCGCCCGGTTTCACCAACGCGATGATGATCAACGACTCGGTGGTGCACGAGATCGACGTGACCCGCTGGCTGTTGGACGAGGAGATCACAGCCGTCCGCGTGCTGCGGCCGGCCCCCACCGGCAACGCGCCGGAGCGGCTCAGCGACCCGCAGCTGATCCTCTTCGAGACCGCCGGCGGCCAGGTCGTGGACACCGAACTGTTCGTCAACTGTGGTTTCGGCTACCAGGTCAACTGCGAGGCGGTCTGCGAGAACGGCACCGCGCGGATCGGCGACGACCACGGCGTCTTCGTCAACACCGCGGGCCATTGGGGCGGCACCATCACCCCCGGCTTCGTGGAGCGCTTCGAGGACGCGTACGACCGGCAGGTGCAGCGTTGGGTGGACGCCACTCGGCGCGGCGAGGTCGAGGGCCCGAGTTGTTGGGACGGGTACGCGGCGGCCGCGGTGTGCGAGGCGGGAGTCCTGGCGCAGGCCACCGGGGACCGGGTCGTCGTCGAATTGATCGAGCGTCCGGATCTCTATCGGTGAGCCAATGAGCTGGCGAACCATCGCAAGTAAGAACCATCGCAAGCAATGTGCCCATGAGCAACACCCGTAGCTGAGCTGTTCCGGTGGCTGGCGACGGACATTGTCGGTCCAGCCCCGGACTATGACCCGTTTCTCGGGTCTGTTTCTCGGGTCTGTTCCTCGGGGCTGTTTCTCAGGCCCGCTCGAAAGACCTGTTCCCCTCTCTCCTCGGCCCTCGGTGCCGCTTATCGCAGCACCGTCTACCGCGCCTGATCGGTACCCGTTTGTGGCGCGGCAACCAGCCGGCCTACGAAGCCGGTTACGTGAGTTACCTCGGTAACGTCACATCAGCGCCCGGCCCTCAATGGCACCGGCGCCCGTCGTTCCAGCGACCTCACGACCTAGTGACCTGGCGACCGATCGATTTCCCCCAGCGACCGACCCCTCACCGATCCGACGCTTCGGCGTTCCGACGATTTCGTCGATCCGGCGCTTCGACGCTTCGACTCTTCGGGGATCCGGTATGCGTCGACCGGTAATGCGTCGGCCGGCATTCTCCAACTCAACTCGGCGTTCCCTCAATCAAGCCAACCAACGAAAGGCCGCACCATGTGTACTGCGCACGGTCCATGCACGCCCTACGGGGAATTGTCGTCAACACCATCGGCGTCTTCGGCGAATTCCGCGACTTCCGCGATGACGGTGTGCACGGCGCTCGCCGCGACATTGTCGGCGCATGACGTCACGGCGAATTGGAGTTGAGGATGGTGGCTCGCAGTAGTCAGTCCGCGTCCACCGCCGGGCCGAACTCTTCCCCGCCCCCTCCCACTTCCCCCACCTCCCCCTCTTCGCACAGTGGCACGGCCTCCGCCCGTAATGCCCGGCGGTTCATCGTTGCCATTGCCGCGATCGCGGCGCTCGGCGGTGCCCTGTTCGGATACGACACCGGGGTGGTGTCCGGCGCGCTCCCCTTTATGGAGCAGCACTTCGGCCTCACATCCCTCAGTGAGGGCGTCATCACCAGCGCGCTCCTGATAGGTGCGGCGTTCGGCTCGTTGGCCGGTGGCCGGATGTCCGACGCCCTGGGGCGGCGCAACTCCCTGTTGTGGGCGGGCGCGGTGTTCATCGGCGGGGCGGTGGCGGTCGCGTTGGCGCCGACCACGGCGTTCATGACGGTCGCGCGCTTCGTGTTGGGCCTGGCGGTGGGCAGCGCCTCCGTCATCACCCCGCTCTACCTCTCCGAGATCGCGCCCGCACACATCCGCGGCCGGCTGGTCTCGTTCAACTCCCTGATGATCGTCAGCGGCCAGTTGCTCGCGTATCTCGTCAATGCCGTGCTGGCCCATTGGGAGGCGTGGCGCTGGATGTTGGGGCTGGCCGCGGTGCCGGCTGTGGCGCTGTTCCTCGGCGTCCTCTTCCTGCCCGATACGCCGCGCTGGTACATCAGCCGGGGGCGGCAGGACGAGGCTGCCGCGGTGCTGCGCCGTACGCTGCCCGCCGACGACGTCCCGGACGAGCTCCAGCGCATCGAGCACGCCCGCAACCTGGAGGCCGACGCCCAGCGCGGGGCCTGGCAGGAGCTGCAACTCCCCTGGGTGCGACGGTTGCTGCTGGTCGGCATCGGGCTGGCGATCGTCCAACAGATCACCGGGGTCAACGCGGTCATCTACTTCGCCCCCAAGATCCTTTCGACGACCGGCCTGGGCACCAACGCCGCGATCACCGCCACCATCGCGGTCGGCGCCGTCTCGGTCGTGGCCACGGCGATCGGTATGTCCTTGATCGACCGGGTGGGCCGGCGCCCGATGCTCCTCTGGGGGCTCTCCGGGATGACGGTGTCGCTGGCGCTCCTGGGGGCGGCGTTCCACCTGCCGCACTCCACCGCCGTCAGCTACCTGGTCCTCGCGCTGATGGTGCTCTACATGGGCTTCATGCAGGCGACGCTCAATACGGGCGTGTGGCTTCTGCTCGCCGAGATGTTCCCGCTGAAGGTCCGCGGACTCGCCATGGGCGCGGCGGTGTTCGTGATGTGGCTGGTCAACTTCGGGGTGGCGCTGTGCTTCCCGATGTTGCTCGACGCGGTGGGCGCCGCGATCACGTTCTGGCTGTTCAGCGCGATGTGCGTGCTGTCGTTCATCTTCTGCAAGCGGTACGCGCCGGAGACGAAGGGGCTGGCGCTGGAGGACCTGGAACACGAACTGCGCCGCGCCGCCGAGGGGGCCGTCCCGTCAACGACCGGTGGCAGGACAGGTGAAGCGGCCGGAAGCGGAAGCCACGGCCGTACCGACGGGGGCTGAGCCGAGGGAGAGGAAGCAGGAAGGAGAAAGAGGAGAGGAGGGGAGGGGAGAGGCGAAGGCCGGAGGCCGCGGCGGATGCGGCGGCCAGCGCAATCCCCATACCAGCGCATCGGGTGCATCCCAGGGTTTCGAAGCGTCCAAGGCATCCAACGGGGGAAGCAATGGACTCCGTGAAAGCCACACGAACGGGCCTCGGTGCATCCATCGCGGGACTGCTGCTGGCCGCAGGGCTGTTGGCCGGCCCGGCGTCCGCCGCCGAGCCGCCGTCAGTCGCCGCGCGGACCGGGCAGGGTGGCGCCCCCACACGCCACGTCGCCCTGGTTGCCTGCGCCTTCGCCAACGGGGACGCACTCACCACCTACGGTCAACGCGGCGCCCGCGTCAGGCAGGCGCAGTGTCTCCTGGCCAACCGCCACTACCTGAGCTGGAGGGACCTGACCGGCCGCTTCGACGCGAAGACCCGTAGCGCCGTGCGGGAGTTCCAGTCCCGGCACCGCCTCCCCGTCAGCGGCAAGGTCGACAAGAAGACCTGGCGCGCGCTGTATTCGTGATCCCCCGCTCCTCCGCCGGCCTGCAGCAGCCACACCCGAGGAGGCGGCCACACCCGAGGAAGAGGCGCGTTGAAGCGAAGCCGCCCCACCCCACAGGGGATATCTCGCCCACGGCGGACGGTACCTGACAGCGAATCATCCTCTATGTAGGCGTCTGTCCCATCTCTGTTACGGGTGTCGCTGCCCCGTCACGGCTGTCACCGTTGGGCAGGTCTTTCGTCACAGCCCTTCAACAGGCCCACGCCGACGGTCACTCACCGTCGTTGTCCGGGCGCAGGGTGAGTGATCACCACGCCGTACGCAGCCCTCGCCGGCTCGCCGGGTCGATCCTGCGGGGGCGCCAAGGAGGTGCGCAGAGATGACTGACCGAAGGCTCTGGTCGTACAAGGAAATCGCCGCCCATATCCAGGTGCAGACGGATACCGTGCGCTCTTACCGCAAGCACGGCCTGCTGCCGGATCCCGACTTGGTGGAGGGCGGCAAACCGTACTGGTACGCCGACACCGTAAGAGCCTGGGTGGCGCAACGCCCGGGCCATCGCGGGCGCTAGGCGGCGCATGAGCCGGTGGCCACGGCCCGGCGCCGGCCCGAACCCGGCCCGGCCTGGCCCGTGGTCACCGCGCACGCCCCCGTCCCGTTTCCCGTTACGACGCTTCGCAACCCTCCCCCGGCGGCGCCGTCGAGCCCCTTACCTCTAGTTCAGGGACGACGAGTTGGTGGTCGGCGGGTGCATCGGGGTGCGCCATCCGGTCCAACAGACAGCGGGCGGCGCGGCGGCCGACCTCGTGACTGGCGTTGTTGACCGAGTTGAGCCAGAGGTGACGGATGCGGGCGAGGTAGGTGTTGTCGTAGCCGACGAGGGAGAGGTCGGCGGGGACGTCGAGGCCCAGTTCCCCGGCGGCGGACAGCGCGCCGATGCCGGAGAGGTCGTTGAACGCGAAGACGGCGGTGGGGCGGTGACCGTCGCGGGCCGGGCCGAGCAGGCGCACGGCGGCGCGGTAGCCGCCCTCCTCCGTCCCGTCACCGTCCGCCACCACGGCGTGCGCGGCCAATCCGTGAGCGCGCATCGCGGCCTCGAAACCGCGCCGGCGCAACGCGCCAACCAGCCCCAGGCCGGCGATGTGGGCGATCCGGCGGTGTCCAAGGCCGATGAGGTGCTCGGTGGCGAGGCGGGCGCCGCGTTCGTCGTCGTTGGCGACGATGTCGACGCGCGGCAGCCGGGGTTCGTGGTTGCCGGCGATGACGGTCGGCAGCCGCTCGGCGACCTCGGCCAGCCCCTCGGTGTCCGGAAGCGTGCCGACGACGACCAGGCCGTCGACCCGGAGTTCCTGGAAGGTACGGGCGAACTCCTGGTCCGTACGCCGGTCCAGGCGCCCGTCGGCCATCAACATCCGCAGGCCGTGCGCGTGCAGCAGCGAGTTGAGGCCGTCGAGGACGTCCACGAACCAGGGGTTGCGCATGTCGTTCAACAGCACGCCGACGGTGTGGGTGCGCCGGGCGACCAGGCTGCGGGCGGCGGCGTTGGGCCGGTAGCCGAGCTCGTCGATGGCGTCCAGGACGGCCCGCCGCTTGGCCTCGCTGACCCGCGGCGAACCCTGAAGAACGAGCGAGACCAGCGACTTGGAGACGCCGGCACGCTCGGCGACCCCGCGGATCGTCGGGGGCCGATCTGCGCCGGACGCCTGCTTGGCGGGTTCGCCCAGCGAGCCATGGGACCGTTCAGTCATTGGACCGTTCCATGATGGCGGATCCTTTCATCGGGCCAGGTCAGCGTCAATGGGGATGGCGCGGGGTGGGGACGGTACAGGCCGACGGCTGACGCCAGCCCGCCCCCTCTTCTGCACAGCCAAGCAGTCCCATCCCTCCCTCCATTCCTGCGCGTTCAGCGCCCCACGGCGCCACCAGTGCGCCATCGCACGGGGGTTGACATCCAGACATACGGACATGCAGGGTGCCGGATGACGCACCGATTGGACCGTTCCAATTGCGTCTCGCGCCTTCTGCACACCTCCGGTATCTCTCCCACATCTCTCCCTCCCCCGCCGCATGCCCCGGCCGGGGACCCGGCCAGCCCAGGCGTCCCCCTACTCCAGCCCCCCAGCAGTGGGCTCCTCGCTCCCCACCCACCCCCTCTCCCGAAGGGACCCCCATGAAGATCGGTCTGATCGGCACCGGGCGCATCGGCGCGTTCCACGCCGCGACCCTCCAGAACGTCCCCGGCGTCACCGACCTCGTGGTCGCCGACGCGGACCCGGCGCGGGCCGCCGCGCTCGCGGACACCCTGGGCGTGACGGCCGCCGACAGCATCGAGGCGATGTACGCGGCGGGAGTGGACGCCGTGGTGATCACCGCCGCGACCAGTGCGCACGCCACGCTGATCCATCAGGCCCTGGACGCCGGCGTGCCGGTGTTCTGCGAGAAGCCGGTGGCCCTGGACGTACCGGGAACCCTCGCCGTCGTGGCGCGCGCCGAGGCCGGCACTGTGCCCGTACAGATCGGCTTCCAGCGCCGGTTCGACGCCGGGTACCGCGCGGCCCGGGAGGCGCTGCGCTCCGGTGAACTGGGCTGGCTGCACACCCTGCGCGCCTGCACCAGCGACCAGTCACCGCCGCCGGCGGCCTTCATCCCGACCTCCGGCGGGCTGTTCCGCGACTGCAGCATCCACGACTTCGACATCATGCGCTGGCTGACGGGCCGCGAGGTGGTCTCCGTCTACGCCCAAGGCGCCAACCGGGGCGCGGACTTCTTCGCCGAGGGCGATGACGTCGACACCTGTGCCGCGCTGCTCCGCTTCGACGACGACACCCTGGCCACGGTCACCGCGACCCGCTACAACGGCGCGGGCCATGACGTCCGGCTGGAGGTCTGCGGCTCCGAGGGCGCCCGGTTCGTCGGACTGGACGACCGGGCGCCGATGCCGTCCGCCGAGACGAAGCTGTCCTGGCAGCGGGCGGAGGCCCCGTACGCCACGTTCATGGAGCGGTTCCACGACGCGTACGTGACCGAGTTGGGCGTCTTCGTCGAGGTGGCCGCGGGTCGGGCGCCCAGCCCCTGCACTCCCGCCGAGGCGTTGGAGGCGCTGTATGTCGCGGAGGCGTGCGACCTCTCGCGGCGGACCGGTCAGCCGGTGGCCGTCGCGGAGGTGCGGGCCGCCGCGGGCGGCGGGGCGGCGCCCGGCGCGTGACCGGTAGCGGTGCCGTAGTCGGCCTCGTGACCGAGCAGTTGGCCGTCGGCCCCGTGGCGCAACTGGGCGTCGTGCCGTTCGTCGTGCTGGTGGTCGCCGCGCTGCTGGTGGGGGTCTCCAAGACCGCCATCAGCGGCGTGGGCACGCTGAGTGTGGCGCTCTTCGCCTCCGTGCTCCCGGCCAGGGAATCCACCGGGGCCCTCCTTCCGCTGCTCCTCGTGGGCGATGTGTTGGCCGTCCGTGCCTATCGCGGGCATGCCGACCGGGCCGTGCTGCTCCGGCTGCTGCCGTCGGTGGCGGCCGGGGTGCTGCTGGGTGTGGCGTTCATCGCGTGGACCGACGACACCGTCATGCGGCGCACGATCGGCGGGCTGCTGCTCGCCGTCGCGCTGCACCACGGGTGGCAGCAGATCCGCTCCCGCGCGGCGGTGCATGACGTGCGGCAACCAACCCCCGCCCTAGGCGCACCGGAGCATCAACACCGTCTGCGAACGGCGGTGTTCGGGCTGCTGGCCGGGTTTGCCACCATGGTCGCGAACGCCGGCGGGCCGGCGATGTCGCTGTACCTCCTCTCCTCGGGCTTCGCGATGCTCGGGTTCCTGGGCACCGGTGCGTGGTTCTTCCTGCTCGTCAATCTCGTCAAGGTGCCGTTCAGCGTGGGGCTGGGGCTGATCACGGCGGACGGGCTCGCGCTGGACGGGCTGTTGGCGCTCGCCGTGGTGGCCGGTGCGTTCGCCGGGCGAGCGCTGGTGCACCGCATCGACCAGAGGGCCTTCACCTGGCTGGTGCTGGCCTTCACGGCCCTCGCCAGCCTCGCCCTGCTGCGCTGAGGCGAAGGCAGAGGCAGAAGCGGAGGCCGAGATGCTGACGGCGTCGCCAAGTGGGGCCGACGGAGCGCCTCTTGGAGAACCGCCCCGCACTACCGCAGCGTCACCCGCCACTCGTTGGCCCGTATCAGATGCCCCTTGGGGTATTCGACATCGCACGCCCCTATGAGGGTGAAACCGGCCTTGCGGCATACCGCGTTGGATGCGGCGTTGGCCGCGGAGGGGAAGGCGTGGACGGTGCGGTGACGGCCTTCGGCGGCGGCCGCGGCGAGGACCTGGTGCACCGCGGCCGAGGCGATGCCACGGCCCTGGAAGTCGGGGAGCACGCTCCAACCCGTCTCGTAGACGGGCTTTCCCCGCCACTCACTCTCCCAGAAGCCGACCGTGCCCACGGGCTCGCCCTCCGGGAGGAGCATGATGCGGTACATCCGGCCGGGCTCCTCGTCGTCGAGGTGGCCGAGGTATCTGAGGTGGCGCCGGGCGAGCTGGTCCGCGGTCTCGGGGCCACCCACGTGCCGTGTCATCTCGGGGGTGTTGGCCTTGCGCAGCAGGTCGAGGCCGTCCGTCGACCACGCCTCGATCCGCACGTCGGGCGGAGTGCGCGGCACGCGCGGCCCGCCCACCTGCGCACCTTTCGCCACCTTCTGCACTTCGGCTTCCCCCACGTCAACTCCCCTTGCACCGGCCTGGCTTGTTTCCGCTTCTCGTTCCGTCGCTTCGACTTCTCGTTCCGTCATGACACCAACGGTACGGACGACCACTGACAGTCACGCCGCGCTCGACGTCCGATCACACGGCGGCGGTGGATGACGCCTGGTCGTCGCCCTCTTCGCGGTCGGGTTGCGGGGCGGATCGCGGGTCGACTCCCGCGGTTTCGCCGGGAGTTCGACGAGCGGCCCGGGCGCGCAGGGCGCGACGGCGGGTCAGCCATTGGACGGCGGTGCCGGCGGTGGCGACGAGGGCGGAGGCGCCGATGCCGATGGCGGCGGCGTAGAGGCGGTTGCCGGCGGCGGCGGTGCCGAGGTAGCCGAGGCCGACGGAGTAGGTCGCCCAGAGGGATTCGGCGAGGCCGGCGCCGAGCAGGTACCTGCGCGGCGGGTAGCGCAGTACGCCGGAGGCCAGGGCGCCGGCGATCCGTCCACTGGGCAGGAACCGCACGGCGATGACGAAGGGCACGCCGTGACGTCGGATGCGGCGGGCGGTCCATTCGAGGGCGGCGCGGCGGTGTGGGCGGCGCAGCAGCCAGGCGCGGACGGGGCCGCCGAAGCGGCGCGCGGCGAGGTACATCAGCATGTCGCCGAGCAGCGCGCTGCCCGCGACGATCGCGAGGACGAGCGGGAGGACCGCGTGGCCTTCGGAGGCGAGGACGCCGGCGGAGACCAGGAGCGCGGAGTTGGGGACCAGTGGCGGCAGGGTGGTGAGCGCCAGCAGGCCGTAGAGGGCGAGTGTGCCGTCCATCCGACCGCCTCCTCCCATCCGCGCCCCGAGTCCGTATCCCCAGGCTGACGCGCGGCGGGGCGGGCGGCAACGCGTGCGGGTGGGGAGATCCGGGACTGGATTCATACCCCTAGGGGGTATACAGTGACGGAAGTCGGGAAGCCGACATCGACCGTCACTGCGTTCCCTCGCGCCACTTGGGCACCACACTGAGCGCAACGGCCGTATCGGCCCGCACCGGCACATGTCGGCACACACGGCACCACGAGGAGAGACCCATGGCTGAGAACAGCTCCTGCTGCACCCCTGACGGCTCCTGCCAGACCGGCGGCGACGCCGCCGTCGAGGTCGGCGCGGTGACCAGCACCTACAAGGTCACGGGCATGACCTGCGGGCACTGCGAGGGTGCGGTGTCGTCCGAGATCGGCGAGATCGCCGGGGTGAGCGCGGTGCAGGCGGTCGCGGCGTCCGGCCTGGTGACCGTCACGTCGAAGGCGCCGCTGGACGAGGCCGCGGTGCGCGCGGCGGTCGACGAGGCCGGCTACGAGCTCGTGGGCCAGGTCTGATCCGCGGCGAATCCGCGGCGCTCCACGACGACGAGGCGCGGGACGCACCCGTTCACGGCGGGGCGTCCTGCGCCTCGCGCGTGCGCGCTTCCGGCGGGCCGAAATCGCCCCCAGATCGGACACCGACGGTAATCGCGGCAGACCGGGACGATCAGCGACGAACGGTCACAATGTCAGGACGAGGGCGCAAAAATTCACATCACCCTTACAACTGGCACAACACCCATACCTCCGGGCGTTGATCTCCTAAAAGAAGCCCTTGACCAGATTCGCCCCTATATGACATGAGACTCAGATCACACTCTTCGGAACGTAACCATTGAGGGGGGTCGCGAGTCTAACCGGGCAAGTGCAAGCACCCCGGCGGGGCTTGCACTGCGAAAGCCGTGTCGGTCTTGGGGGACCGTCTCGGCTCTGCGTTGGCCGGGGCGACGCGCCCGGGGAGCTTTGAGCGGCCCTCCCGTATGTGCGCGTCCCGGCAGAGCGCGGTGCAACCCAAAACGCCCGGCCGGATCCCGTGGGGGGAATCCGCACCGGGACATGGGAAGCGCCCCGCACTCTGGACCCGTGGGGGGATCCGGAGGCGGGGCGCTTTCGCATGTGTGCGCCCGCATCACGGCGCCGGAAGGGGCGCCACGATCGCGTTTGCGCGATTATCGATCACCAGTGCGTAACGGCCGGCCTCGTCCGGCCGTTACGCAGCGGCCGGACTCAGCGCTCCTGGACGGGCACGAAGTCGCGCTCGACGACGCCGGTGTAGACCTGGCGCGGGCGGCCGATGCGGGAGCCGGGCTCCGTGATCATCTCGTGCCACTGGGCGATCCAGCCGGGCAGCCGGCCGAGCGCGAAGAGCACGGTGAACATCTCGGTCGGGAAGCCCATCGCCCGGTAGATCAGGCCGGTGTAGAAGTCGACGTTCGGGTAGAGCTTGCGCTCGACGAAGTAGTCGTCGGCCAGCGCGTGCTCTTCCAGCTTCAGGGCGATGTCGAGGAGCTCGTCCTCCTTGCCCAGCGCCGAGAGGACGTCGTGCGCCGCCGCCTTGATGATCTTCGCCCGGGGGTCGAAGTTCTTGTAGACGCGGTGCCCGAAGCCCATGAGCTTCACGCCGTCTTCCTTGTTCTTCACCTTGCGGATGAAGGTGTCGACGTCGCCGCCGGCGTCCCGGATGCCCTCCAGCATCTCCAGCACCGACTGGTTGGCGCCGCCGTGCAGCGGGCCCCAGAGGGCGTTGATGCCGGCCGAGATCGAGGCGAAGAGGTTCGCCTGCGAGGAGCCCACCAGGCGCACGGTGGACGTCGAGCAGTTCTGCTCGTGGTCCGCGTGCAGGATCAGCAGCTTGTCGAGCGCGCTGACCACGACCGGGTCCAGCTCGTACTCGGCGGCGGGGACCGAGAAGGTCATCCGCAGGAAGTTCTCCACGTAGCCGAGGTCGTTGCTCGGGTAGACGACCGGGTGGCCGACCGACTTCTTGTACGCGTAGGCCGCGATGGTCGGCAGCTTGGCCAGCAGGCGAATCGTGGAGATGTACCGCTGCTGCTCGTCGAACGGGTTGTGGCTGTCCTGGTAGAACGTCGACAGCGCGCTGACCACCGAGGACAGCATCGCCATCGGGTGGGCGTCCCGCGGGAAGCCGTCGAAGAAGCGCTTGACGTCCTCGTGGAGCAGGGTGTGGTACGTGATGTCCTGCTTGAAGGTCGCCAGCTCGTCGACGGTCGGCAGCTCACCGTTGATGAGGAGGTAGGCGGTCTCCACGAACGTGCTGCGCTCCGCGAGCTGCTCGATCGGGTAACCGCGGTACCGCAGGATGCCCTTCTCACCGTCGAGATAGGTGACCGCGGATTTATACGCCGCGGTGTTGCCGTAACCGGAATCCAGGGTCACCAGACCGGTCTGGGCGCGCAGCTTCGAGATGTCGAAGCCCTTGTCGCCGACCGTGCTCTCGACGACCGGGTAGCTGTATTCGCCGTCCCCGTAACGCAGTACTACAGAGTTGTCGCTCACGTCATCCCTCACCGACGTTGTGCCTCTTCTTCGAGGTGCCCTGACTGCCTATACCTTCCCCCATTTGGACCTTGGATGTGCACTCGGGGTCGGCCATAGGGCCTCATCGCGGCACTGAGTGCCGCGTTGGGGTCCATCCTGCTCCCGTTCGCCCCGATTACGAAAGGGGGGAGACCTCAGATCGCTCCGGCGAGCCGGTGGGCGAGCGCGGTGTGCCTCCGACCGGCGGATACCGTCCGCACGGCCTGCCCGAGGGCCCTTCGGGAGCCGACCAGCACCACCAGGCGCTTCGCCCGGGTCACGGCGGTATAGAGCAGATTGCGCTGGAGCATCATCCAGGCGCTGGTGGTGACTGGAATCACCACCGCCGGATACTCGCTCCCCTGGGAGCGATGGATCGTCACCGCGTAGGCGTGGGCCAGTTCGTCCAGTTCGTCGAAGTCGTAGGGGACCTCCTCGTCCTCGTCGGTGAGGACCGTCAGTTGCTGCTCGACGGTGTCGAGGGCGGTGACCACGCCCACGGTGCCGTTGAAGACGCCGTTGCGGCCCTTCTCGTAGTTGTTCCGGATCTGGGTGACCTTGTCGCCGACGCGGAAGACGCGGCCGCCGAAACGGCGCTCCGGCAGATCGGGGCGGGCCGGGGTGACCGCCTGCTGGAGCAGGCCGTTGAGCGAGCCCGCGCCGGCCGGGCCGCGGTGCATCGGGGCCAGCACCTGGACGTCCCGACGGGGATCGAGGTCGAACTTCGCCGGGATGCGGCGGGCCACCACGTCGACCGTCAGCCGGGCCGCCTCCTCCGCGTCCTCCTCGGGGAACAGGAAGAAGTCCGGAAGACCGCTGGTCAGCGGGGGGACGCCGGAGTTGATGCGGTGCGCGTTGGTGACCACGCCGGACTGCTGGGCCTGGCGGAAGATCCTGGTCAGACGGACCGCCGGCACAGTCCCGCCCGTCGCCCGACCATCGCCGTGGCCGGACGCGCTACGCGCGGTCCCCTCCCCGGCGAGCAGGTCGCGCAGCACCTCGCCGGCGCCGACCGACGGGAGCTGGTCCACGTCCCCGACCAGCAGCAGATGGGCGCCCGGTGGCACCGCCTTGACGAGCTTGTTCGCCAGCAGCAGATCGAGCATCGACGCCTCGTCGACCACCACCAGATCGGCGTCCAACGGGCGGTCGGCGTCGTAGGCGGCGTCCCCGCCCGGCTTGAGCTCCAACAGGCGGTGGACGGTGGACGCCTCCGCGCCGGTCAGCTCCGCCAACCGCTTGGCCGCCCGGCCCGTGGGGGCCGCGAGCACCACCGTGGCCTGCTTGGCGCGGGCCAACTCGACCACCGAGCGGACCGTGAACGACTTGCCGCAGCCCGGCCCACCCGTGAGCACCGCGACCTTGCTCGTCAGCGCCAGCCGGACCGCGTCCCGCTGCTCCGGCGCCAACTGCGCCCCCGTACGCCGCGACAGCCAGGCCAACGCCTTGTCCCAGTCCACGTCCTGGAACGCGGGCATCCGGTCGTCGTCGGTGCGCAGCAACCGGGACAGCCGGCCGGCCAGGGAGATCTCGGCGCGGTGGAACGGCACCAGATACACCGCGGTGATCGACTCACCGCCGTCCGGTCCTGGCACCTTCTCGCGGACCACGCCCTCCGGGTCCTCGGCCAGCTCGGCCAGGCAGTCGATGACCAGGCCGGTATCCACCTGGAGCAACTTCACCGCGTCCGCGATCAGTTGCTCCTCGGGCAGGAAGCAGTGGCCCTGGTCCGTGGACTGCGAAAGGGCGTACTGGAGGCCGGACTTGACCCGATCCGGGCTGTCGTGCGGGATGCCCACCGACTGGGCGATCTTGTCGGCGGTCAGGAAGCCGATGCCCCAGACGTCGGCGGCCAGGCGGTAGGGCTGGTTCTTCACCACCGAGATCGATGCGTCGCCGTACTTCTTGTAGATCCGCACGGCGATGGAGGTGGAGACGCCGACGCCCTGGAGGAAGACCATGACCTCCTTGATGGCCTTCTGCTCCTCCCAGGCGGCGCCGATCAGCTTGGTGCGCTTGGGGCCGAGGCCCGGCACCTCGATCAGGCGCCCGGGGTCGGCCTCGATCACGTCCAGGGTGTCGATGCCGAAGTGCTCGGTGATGCGGTCGGCGATCCGGGGGCCGATGCCCTTGATGAGGCCCGAGCCCAGATAGCGGCGGATGCCCTGGACGGTGGCGGGCAGGACGGTGGTGTAGTTCTCCACCGTGAACTGCTTGCCGTACTGGGGGTGGGAGCCCCAACGGCCCTCCAGGCGGAGCGACTCGCCCGGCTGCGCCCCCAACAGTGCCCCGACGACGGTCAACAGCTCGCCGGAACCACGGCCGGTGTCGACGCGGGCGACCGTGTAGCCGTTCTCCTCGTTCGCGTAGGTGATCCGCTCCAGGACCCCCTCCACCACAGCTCCGTTGACCATGCCTCGACGGTACCGCCGGGGGGTGACAGCGGGGGCGGGAGGCGGGGTGTGGGAGGGGCGGGGCGGGGCCGGAGGGACGAGGCCGGCGCTTCCCCCGCCCCCTCCCCCTCTCCCCCTTCGGGGGAGGGGGCGGGGGTGGGTTCGGGGGTGGGGGGATACAGCCACGGCGCGCGAGGGGCGGGGGCGAGTCTGCACGGACGTTCCGGCGGGGCCCTGTGGAGGTCAAGTGACGTGCTGGGTGAAGCGGGTGATGATCTCCGTGAGGACTTCGGCGGCGTTGCGGGACCACAGGGACGGGTTGAAGATCTCGACCTCGATGGGGCCCTCGTAGCCGGTCGCGTCGACGCGTTCGCGGAACCAGCGCAGGTCCACCGAACCGTCGCCCAACTGCCCGCGGCCCAGGAGGACGCCCTCCGGAAGTGGCGTGATCCAGTCGGCGAGTTGGAAGGCGGCGATGCGGGAGGGGGGCGGAGGTGGGGACGCTGGCCGCCGTTCTGGATTGGCCGCCCTCTCGGTCGCTCCCCTGGCTACTCCCCCGGTCGCTCCCCTGGCTACTTCCCCGCCCGCGCGGGCCAGTTGGGTGGTGAGGGTGTCGTCCCACCACAGGTGGTAGGTGTCCACGGCGACGCCCACCTGGGCGGCGGGGAAGCGTTCGGCCAGGTCGAGGGCCTGGGCGAGGGTGGAGACCACGCAGCGGTCCGCCGCGTACATCGGGTGCAGCGGTTCCAGGGCCAGTCGTACGCCGTGCGCGGCGGCGTACGGGGCGAGTTCGGCGAGGGCGTCGGCGACCCGTTCGCGGGCGCCGGGGAGGTCCCGGCTGCCGGGTGGCAGGCCGCCGGAGACCAGGACCAGGGTGTTGGTCCCGAGCGTCGCGGCCTCCTCGATGGCGGCCCGGTTGTCCGCCAGGGCGGCCGCGCGCTCGGCGGGGTCCTCGGCGGTGAAGAAGCCGCCCCGGCACAGGGTGCTGACGGTGAGGCCGGCGTCCCGTAGGAGGCGGGCGGCGGCGCGCACCCCGTAGGCGTGCACCGGCGCGCGCCACAGGCCGACGGCCCGCAGGCCGGCGCGAGCGCAGCCGTCGGCCAGTTCGGGCAGCGACCACTGCCTCAGGGTCTCCTGGTTGAGGCTCAGGCGGTTCAGGAGCCGGGCGCGGGAGGGGTTGGGGTCCGTCATGGGGTGACCGGCTCCTCGATGCCGTGGACGGCCAGGAGGGCGCGCATTCTGGTGGCGGCCAGGTCCGGGTCGGGGAACAGGCCGAGCGCGGCGGCGAGTTGGTGGGCGCGGCGCAGGTGGGTGAGCGAGCGGGCGGACTGGAGGCCGCCGACCATGGTGAAGTGGGACTGGTGTCCGGCCAGCCAGGCGAGCAGGACCACGCCGGTCTTGTAGTAGCGGGTGGGTGGCTGGAAGAGGTGGCGGGCCAACGGGACGGTCGGGTCCAGGACGGCGCGGAAAGTGGCCGGGTCGCCGGCGTCCAGGTGGCGGACGGCCGCGGCGGCCAACGGGGCGAGCGGGTCGAAGACGCCCAGGAGGGCGTCGCTGAAGCCGTGGGCGTCGCCGGCGATCAGTTCCGGGTAGTGGAGGTCGTCGCCCGTGTAGCAGCGCACGCCCTCGGGGAGCCGGCGGCGCAGCGCGACCTCCCGGCCGGTATCCAGGAGGGAGACCTTGACGCCGTCCACCGCGCGGGAGTTGTCGGCGACGATGTCGAGGAGGGTCTCGGTGGCGGTGTCGAGGTGCGGGCTGCCCCAGTAGCCGGCCAGCGCCGGGTCGAACATCGGGCCGAGCCAGTGCAGGATCACCGGACGGGTGGTCTGGCGCAGTAGGTGCCCGTAGAGGTCGCGGTAGGTGTCGGGGCCGGCCCCGAGGGCGGCGAGTTGGCGGGAGGCCATCAGGACGGGCTGGGCGCCGGCGTCCTCGGCGACGGCGAGTTGCTCCTCGTAGGCGGCTCGGACGTCCGCCAACGTGGCGCCGCTTGGCGGGAGTTGGTCGGTGCCGGTGCCGCAGGCGAGGCGGCCGCCGACGGTACGGGCCTCGGCGGCCGAGCGGCGGATCAGCTCGGCGGCGCCGGGCCAGTCCAGGCCCATGCCGCGCTGTGCGGTGTCCATCGCCTCGGCCACGCCCAGCCCGTGTGCCCAGAGGTGGTGGCGGAAGGCGAGGGTGGCGTCCCAGTCGAGGGCGGCCGGGCCGTCCGGGTTGGTGTCGGCGCGGGGGTCGGCGACCACGTGGGCGGCGGCGAGGACCGTACGGGAGCGCGGCTGTGGGGGCCGCCCGTTGGGGGTCGCGGTCGGCGGGCCGGTCAACGGGACAGCTCCGGTACGGGGAGCCGGCGGCCCTCGGCCGAGGAGCGCAGGCCCAGTTCGGCGAGTTGGACGCCGCGGGCGCCCGCCCAGAGGTCCCAGTGCCAGGGCGCGTCGGCCACCACGTGGCGCAGGAAGAGCTCCCATTGGGCCTTGAAGGCGTTGTCGAACGCGGCGTTGTCGGGGACCTCCTGCCACTGGTCGCGGAACGGTTCGGTGGACGGGAGGTCGGGGTTCCAGACCGGTTTGGGGGTGGTGGCGCGGTGTTGGACGCGGCAGCGGCGCAGCCCGGCGACGGCGGAGCCCTCGGTGCCGTCGACCTGGAATTCCAGCAGTTCGTCGCGGTGGACCCGGACCGCCCAGGAGGAGTTGATCTGGGCGAGGGTGCCGCCGTCGAGCTCGAAGAGGGCGTAGGCGGCGTCGTCCGCGGTCGCCTCATATGGGGCGCCGGACTCGTCCCAGCGGCGCGGGAGGTGGGTGGCGACCCGGGCCTGGACGGCGCGGACCGGCCCGAACAGCTCGTGCAGGACGTACTCCCAGTGCGGGAACATGTCGGCGGCGATCCCGCCGCCGTCCGCGGCGCGGTAGTTCCAGGAGGGGCGCTGGGCCGCCTGCCAGTCGCCCTCGAAGACCCAGTAGCCGAACTCGCCGCGTACGGACAGGACTTGTCCGAAGAAGCCGCCGTCCACCAGGCGGCGGAGTTTGCGCAGCCCCGGGAGGAACAGCTTGTCCTGGACGACGCCGTGTTTGACACCGGCCTCCTGGGCGAGCCGGGCGAGTTCCACGGCGCCGGCGAGGCCGGTGGCGGTGGGCTTCTCCACGTAGAGGTGTTTTCCGGCGGCGATCGCCTTCTTCACGGCCCCTTCGCGGGCGGCGGTGATCTGGGCGTCGAAGTAGATCTCGACGCTGTCGTCGGCCAGGACGGTGTCGAGGTCGCGGCTCCAGGCCAGGCCGTGGCGGTCGGCCAGCGCCCGCACGCGCGGCGCGGAGCGGCCGACCAGGACCGGCTCCGGCCAGAGCACCGTGCCGTCGTCCAGGGGGAGTCCGCCCTGGTCGCGCAGGGCGAGGAGGGAGCGGACCAGGTGCTGGTGGTGGCCCATGCGCCCGGTCACGCCGTTCATGGCGATGCGTACGGTCCGGCGTGTCATGGCCCGGCCTCTCTCCCGCGTGCGGCGGGGACGGAGTGGGGACAGGGGGTGCGCGGAGGAGTGCCTGTGGACAGTCGGCGAGGGGTGCCTGTGGATAACGAGCGGCTGCGTCGTGAGGGACGCTAGCCTGCGGAGCAGATCACCAACAAGGGTGCGTAACAGGCGCTGATCCGCGTGCAGTTGTGACGGTGGGAGGCCGGTATGCGAGGCGGCAGGGACGGGGGCGGCGGCCCGGTGGGGGTGCGGGCGGCGTTCTCCACGCTCGGGGTGCCGGGGTTGCCGGTGGCCGAGGTGGTGCGGTTGGCCGTGTCGTGCGGCTATCAGGGGGTGGAGTTGCGGGCGCATCCCGAGGAGCCGGTGCACCTGGGGCTGCGGGCGCGCGAACGGGCCGCGGTGCGGGGGCGGTTCGCGGCGGCGGGGGTGGCGGTGCTGGCCGTCGCCGGGTACGCGAGGGTCGCGGCGGAGTGCGCCGATGCGGCGGCGGAGGCGGCGCTGGCGCACGAGCTGGCCGAACTGGTGCATCTGGCGGCCGACTTGGGGGCGGGGTACGTCCGGGTCTTCCCCGGGGGCGGGGGCCGTCCGGTGGAGCGGGCGGAGGCGGACGCGGTCCGTCGGCTGTCCGCGGTGGCGCCGCTGGCCGCGGAGCGCGGGGTGCGGGTGCTGTTGGAGACCCACGACTCGCACCGCACCGGCGCGGCGGCGGCGCGGATCCTCGCGGCGGTGGACCATCCGCATGTGGGGGCGCTGTGGGACGTGTTGCACGGCTGGCTCGGTGGGGAGGCGCCGGCCGCGACCCGGGCCGCATTGGGCCGCCATCTGGGATATGTGCAGGTCAAGGACGTGGCGTCGGCTCGGGATCTGACGCCGCTTCCGTTGGGGGCGGGGGTGCTGCCGCTGGCGGAGGTGGTGGCGGCGCTCGGGCCGGAGAGCGGGGGATGGCTGTGTTGGGAGTACGAGAAGCGGTGGTATCCGGGGGCGGCGGAGCTGTCGGGGCTGTTGGCGGGGGGCCGGGCCTCTCTGAAGCGGCTGGTCGGCGGCGCGGCCGGGGGCGGGGGTGGTGGAAGAGGTCAGAAGGGCAGCGTCTGACGGACGGTCACGCGAGCCGCTCGCCGGCCGTCGTGCGGGGGTGCGAGGGTGCGTTCGTGCGGGAGTGCGGCGGGCGCCCCCACCACACCCCCGCGCCGCCCGCAATCCCTGGGCGGCGCCGGCCCTCGTCGTCGTTGACCGGTCCCGGTTTTCCGGTTATCCGTGACTCCTTGGACGTTCTCTTTCCTTCATGCGTTCGAGGAAGCCCCCCGGAAGGAGCGCAGATGCACTCCAGACGTACCGTCCTGACCACCGCCGCCGCTGCCGCCGCGGCCGCCGCCCTGGGCACCGGCCCGGCGGACGCCGCCCCCTCCCCCGCCCCACCGGCCCCGCGCGCCACCCGTGAGCGGTTGCGTCGGCTCATCGCCCGGATGACGCCGGAGGAGAAGGCCGGGCAGCTCTTCGTGATGCGGGTGTACGGGCACTCCGCGACCGACCCCGACCCGGCCGACGTCGCCGCCAACCGCAAGGAGATCGGCGTCGCCAACGCCGCCGAGCTGATCGCCAAGTACCACGTCGGCGGCATCATCTACTTCGGCTGGGCGCACAACACCCGCGATCCGCACCAGATCGCCGCGCTCTCCAACGGCATCCAGAAGGCCGCCGCCACCCAGCGCGTCCCCGTCCCGGTGCTGATCTCGACCGACCAGGAGCACGGCATAGTGGCCAGGATCGGGGCGCCGGCGACGCTGCTGCCCGGGGCGATGGCGCTGGGCGCCGCCAGGTCCGTCGACCACGCCCGGGAGGCGGGGCGGATCTCCGGGCAGGAGCTGCTGGCGATGGGCATCCGGCAGGACTACGCACCGGACGCCGACGTCAACGTCAACCCCGCCAACCCCATCATCGGCGTGCGGTCCTTCGGCGCCGATCCGCAGGCCGTGGCCCGTATGGTCGCCGCCCAGGTGCACGGCTACCAGGGCGCGGGGGTGGCGGCCTGCGCCAAGCACTTCCCCGGGCACGGCGACACCGACACCGACAGCCATGTCGGGCTGCCCTACATCCACCACTCCGCCCAGGAGTGGGAGCGGCTGGACGCGCCGCCCTTCAAGGCGGCGATCGCGGCCGGGATCGACTCGTTGATGACCGCGCACATCGTGGTGCCGGCCCTCGATCCCAGCGGCGATCCGGCGACGCTGTCCCATCCGATCGTCACCGGCGTGCTGCGGCAGCGGCTCGGCTACGACGGGGTGGTGGTGACGGACTCGCTGGGGATGCAGGGCGTCCGGGTGAAGTACGGGGACGCCCGGGTGCCGGTGCTGGCGCTGAAGGCCGGCGTGGACCAGTTGCTGAACCCGCCGGACCTGTCCGTCGCGCACGGCGCGGTCGTCCGGGCGCTGCGCGACGGGGAGTTGAGCGAGCGGGAGGTCGACGCCAAGCTGCTGCGGATCCTGCTGCTGAAGGAGCGCCGGGGGCTGTTCGCCGATCCGTACACCTCGCGGCAGCAGGTGGACCAGGTGGTCGGGGTGCGCGCGCACCGGGCCGCCGCGGACCGGATCGCGGACCGCACCACCACGCTGCTGCGCAACGACGGCGGGCTGCTGCCGCTGTCCCGGCGGCGGACCGGCCGGCTGCTGGTGGCCGGGGCGGATCCGGACGCGCCGTCGGGCACCGGCGGGCCGCCGACGAAGGTGTTGGCCCGGGAGTTGACCGGGCTGGGCTTCGCGGCGACCGCGCTGTCCACGGGGACGGCGCCGTCCCGGGAGCTGATCGCCCGGGCGCGGGCGGCGCTGGCCGAGCGGGATGCGGCGGTGGTGGCCACGTATGACGTCACCGCGTCGTCGGCGCAGCGCGTGCTGGTCGCGGAGCTGTTGGCGACGGGGAAGCCGGTGGTGCAGTTGGCGGTCCGGAATCCCTACGACATCGCGGTGTTGGACGGGGTGCGGGCGGCGCTGGCGAGCTATTCGTGGACGGACGTGGAGCTGCGGGCGGCGGCCCGGGTGATCGCCGGGCGGCGGGATCCGGCGGGCCGGCTGCCGGTGCCGATAATGCGCGCGGACGCGCCGCACCGGGCGCTGTATCAAATCGGGCACGGGCTGCGGTATTAGGGCCTGTCCGAGGGTCAGGGTCGGATAGGCCCTCGCCCCTGCCCCATCGGACAGGCCCCAGCAGCGAGGCGCGGTGGGTGCGCGCGCTCCTCTCTTCGCGTCGTACGGCGGGAAGAGAGGAGCGCACCCTGGTGTCTACGGGCCGTGCGCGGGCGGGCCCGTAGGCGCCTGTGGCCCTACGGGCGCAGGGTCAACTCCTGGTGGCGCTGCGGTCGGTCCAGGGTGGCGTTGTAGGGGGCCTGGGCGAGGGCCCGGCCGCTCGCGGGCACCGGCAGGCCGGCCCAGGTGAGGAGCGAGGCGGTGGCCTTGGTGCGGTCGGCGTCCTTGAGCTGGGCGATGTTGGAGCCGTGGTTGCCGCCGGGGACGGTGTAGAGGTACGAGTCCCGCGCGCCGCGGCCGAGTTGGAAGTGCTTGGCGCTCCAGGGGTCGAACTGCCCGTTGACGAACATCATGCGGGTGGCGTGCTGCCGCACCCAGCGGTCGACGTCGGGCATCGCGCGCCGGTCGAAGGGCATGGGGATTGAACGGGGCACGAAGCTGCGGGAGTTGTTGATGCCCGGGTAGCGCAGCAGGCCGCGGAGGTGGGGGTAGTGGTACTTGGGCTCACCGAGCTGGGTGCCGGCCTGGTAGTAGTACGGCTGGTACTTCTCAAGGCCCTGGTCGGTGTAGGAGTCGAAGCCGCCGACCTTGTCGATCCAGGTCCACAGGGTGTCGGTGGAGGCGGTGGGGGCCGGCAGCTCGGCGCAGGCGGTCTTGGCCGGCTGGTACTGCCAGAAGCCGAAGACCAGGTCGGTGACGAGGACTTCGTAGGCCCGGTCGGCGTTGCCGATGAGGCGGAAGGTGCGCTTGTTGTCGCCGGCCCACTTCTCGTAGCGGTTCACCATCTCGTCGCGGCGGAGCAGCGCCTCGCGCTCGATCTTGCCGACGGCGGTGCGGCAGGCGGGGGTGCCGACGGTGGCGAAGAAGCGGTCGTAGGGGCGGGTGTCGGTGCGGTCGGTGTTGTTGGGGGCGACGTAGGCGACGGTGCCGTTCATGTCGTGCGGGAAGAAGCGGCGGTAGTAGGTGGCCGTCATGCCGCCCTTGCTGCCGCCGGTGGCGATCCAGTTCTTGGGATAGAGGGCGTGCAGGGCCTGGAAGATGCGGTGCTGGTCGGTGGCGGCCTGCTTGATGTCCAGTTTCTTCCAGTCGGTGGGCACCGGGCGGGAGGGGGTGAAGTAGCGGTATTCCAGGGAGACTTGGTTACCGTCGATGATCTTGGTGGGTTCGCTGCGGGACGGTGTGGTGCTGACGTTGTAGCCGGAGGTGTAGAAGACCGTGGGGCGGTCCACGGACTTGTGGAGCACGGTCAGCCGTTGCTGGAAGGTGCCCCGGTCCGGGTGCCGGTGGTCGATCGGCTGGGTGTAGGTGAGGACGAAGTAGCGGTAGCCGTCGACCGGCTGCTCCTCGACGAGGTGCATGCCGGGGATCGCCAGGAGGCGGTCCTTGATGTCGGTGCCGTCCCGGCCGGCGGCGGAGGCGGCGGTGGTCGGTGCGCTGACGCTCACCGCGCCTATCAGTGCGGCGAGCGTCAGCAACCCTCTCTTGCGCGTGCGCATGGGCCCTCCCGTGAGTGACGTCAGGTCGCGCCGAACCTATCGGCGCATCCGGGGCGCCACCAGCCCCCGCCTACGCGCCGCGCTCACACCCGTAGGGCCTCTTCCTCGCCGGTGAAGGTCCGCCAGAGCTGTGCGTACCGGCCGCCTTGGGCGAGGAGTTGGGCGTGGGTGCCGTCCTCGGCGATCCGGCCGCGGTCGAGGACCACCACCCGGTCGGCCCTGGCGGCGGTGGTGAGCCGGTGGGCGACGATCAGGGTGGTGCGGGAGCCGGTGTCGGCGCGGCGGGCGGAGAGCCGGTCGGTGGCCTGGTTGACGACGGCCTCGGTGGCCAGGTCCAGGGCGGCGGTGGCCTCGTCGAGCAACAGGATGTCGGGGCCGGTGAGTTCGGCGCGGGCCAGGGCGAGGAGCTGGCGCTGGCCGGCGGAGAGGTTGCGGCCGCGCTCGGCGACCTCGTGGAGGTAGCCGCCGTCGAGGGTGGCGATCATGGCGTGGGCGCCGACGGCCCTGGCGGCGGCCTCCACCTCGGCGTCGGAGGCGTCCGGGCGGCCGTAGGCGATGGCGTCGCGGACCGTGCCGGCGAAGAGGTAGGACTCCTGGGGGACGACGCCGAGTCGGCGGCGGTAGCCGGTCAGGTCCAGCTCGCGCAGGTCGGTGCCGTCGACGCGGACCGCGCCCAAGGTCGGGTCGTAGAAGCGGGCGACCAGCTTGACCAGGGTGGACTTGCCGGCGCCGGTCTCGCCGACGAAGGCGACGGTCTGGCCGGCGGGGATGGTCAGGTCGACGCCGGCCAGGGCCAACTCGTCGTGGTCGCCGTAGTGGAAGTGGACGCCGTCGAAGGTGATCTCGCCGCGCAGTGCGGGGACCGGGCGGGGGTCCGCGGCGGGCGGGGTGGAGGTGGGCTGGGCGAGGAGCTCGCGGATCCGGCCGAGCGAGACGGACGCCTGCTGGTAGCCGTCGAAGACCTGGGAGAGCTGCTGGACGGGGGCGAAGAACAGGTCGATGTAGAGGAGGTAGGCGACCAGGGCGCCGGCGCTGAGGGTGTGCCCGGCGATCCGGTCGGCGCCGACGATCAGCACCAGGGCGGACGCCACCGACGACAGCAGCTGGACGAAGGGGAAGTAGACGGATATCAGGAACTGGCCGCGCACCCGGGCCCGGCGGTAGGCGTCGCTGTGCCCGGCGTACCGCTGCGCTCCGTGGCCCTCGCGGCGGAACGCCTGGACGATCCGCAGCCCGGCGACGTTCTCCTGGAGGTCGCCGTTGACGGTGCTGATCCGCTCGCGGGCGAGCTCGTACGCCTTGACGCTGCGCTTGCGGAAGACGTAGGTGCCGAGGATCAGCGGGGGGAGGGTGACGAAGACGACCAGGGCGAGCTGGACGTCGATGACGAGCAGGGCGACGAGTATGCCGAGGAAGGTGAGGACCGAGACGACGGCGGTGACCAGGCCGGTCTGGAGGAACGTGGACAGGGCGTCGACGTCGGTGGTCATCCGCGTCATGATCCGGCCGGTCAGCTCGCGCTCGTAGTAGTCCAGGCCGAGGCGCTGGAGCTGGGCGAAGATCTTCAACCGGAGGGAATACAGCACGCGTTCGCCGGTGCGGCCGGTCATGCGGTTGGCGCCGATCTGGGCGGCCCATTGGACGAGGACCACGGCCAGGGCGAGGGCGGCGGCGGTCCACACGCCGGCGAGGACGCCGCGGCGGACGCCGTCGTCGATGCCCTGCCGGATGAGGACCGGCAGCAGCAGCGAGGCGAGGGCGTCCACGGCGACCAGCAGGAGGGCCAGCAGCAGCGGCCTGCCGAAGCCGTGCAGCAGGCGGCGCAGGCCGTAGGAGCGCTCGGGGCGGACGGCTGCGGCCTCGTCGATGTCGGGGGTGTCGGTGGCCGGGGGCAACGCGGCGACCCGGGCGAGGAGTTCGGGGGTGGCGGGGGCGCCGGCCATGGCGGCGGCGATGCCGGGGCCGGCGGCGGCGGTGGTGGCCGCGCGGGGCGCGGTGCCGGCGGCGCCCTCCTCGGCCTCCTGCTCGCGGCGGACCCACAGCTCGGGGGTGATGCCGCCGGTGGCGGCCGCGGCGGCGGGGTCGGCGGCGGGCTCCTCCGGGTCGCCGTCGACCAGGGCCTCGGTGGGGAAGCGGCGGGGGGCGTCGGTGGCAGGCTCCAGCAGGGCGGTGGTGCCGGACGCGGCGGACTCGCCGTCGAAGTTCCCCAAGCTCTCAGCTCCGTTCGAGCAGGGGAGACCCCTTTCGGCCACGGCGCCGGCCGGGTCGTGCGGGACGCCGCCCAACTCCTCGGGGTCGGTGAGCAGTCGGCGGTAGAGGGGGCAGCGCTCGGTGAGCTCCTCCTGGGTGCCGATGTCGACCAGTCGGCCGCCGTCGAGGACCGCGACCCGGTCGGCGAGGGCGAGGGTGGAGGCGCGGTGGGCGATCAGCAGCGTGGTCCGGCCGGCCATGACGCCGCGCAGCGCCTCGTGGATCTCGTGCTCGACGCGGGCGTCGACGGCGGAGGTGGCGTCGTCGAGGACCAGCAGCCGGGGGTCGGTGAGGATGGCGCGGGCCAGCGCTATCCGCTGCCGCTGGCCGCCGGAGAGGGTCAGGCCCTGCTCGCCGACCTCGGTGTCGTAGCCGTGGGGCAGCTCGCTGATGAAGCCGTCGGCCTGGGCGGCGCGGGCGGCGGCGCGGATCTGCTCGTCGGTGGCCTCGGGGTGGCCGTAGGCGATGTTGTCCCGTATGGAGTCGGAGAACAGGAAGCTGCTCTCGGGGACCAGGCCGATGGCGGCGCGCAACGACTCCAGGGTGAGGTCGCGGACGTCGTGGCCGCCGACCAGGATGCGGCCGGCCGTGACGTCGTAGAAGCGGGGCAGCAGCAGGGAGACGGTGGACTTGCCGCTGCCGGAGGTGCCGATGACGGCGACGGTCTCGCCGGCGTCGATGCGCAGCGAGAAGGCGTCCAGGACGGGGCGGGGCGCGGGCGCGGCATCGGCGCGGGCGCCTGCGTCGGACCGGCCGTCCTCGTCGGCGGTGGACGGGGCGTGGGCGGACGGGTCGTGGTGGGGGCCGTAGCCGAAGGTCACCTCGTCGAAGACCACGGTGGCCGGGGCGTCGGCGGGCAGTGCGTGGGCGTCCGGGCACTCGGTGATGGTCGGCTCGGTGTCGATGAGCTCGTAGACCCGCTCCACACCGGCCCGGGCCTGCTGGGCGACGGTCAGCATCATCGCCAGCATCCGGACCGGGCCGACCAGTTGCGCGAGGTAGGTGGAGAAGGCGACGAAGGTGCCGAGGGTGATGTGGCCCTGGGTGGCCATCCAGCCGCCGAGCGCCAGCATCGCGACCTGGCCGAGGGCGGGGACGGACTGGAGGGCGGGGGTGTAGCGGGAGTTGAGGCGGACGGTGCGCAGCCGGGCGGCGAACAGCCGGCGGCTGACCGCGCGCAGCTTGCCGGTCTCCTGGTCCTCCTGGCCGAAGCCCTTGACGACCCGGACTCCGGAGACCGCGCCGTCCACGACGGTGGCGACAGCGGCGGCCTGCCCCTGGGCGTACCAGGTGGCGGGGAAGAGGCGGGCGCGGCTGCGCCGGGCGATGAACCACAGGGCCGGGGCGACGGCCAGCGCGACGACGGTCAGCAGCGGGGAGAGGACTGCCATCACGGCCAGGGAGACGGCGAAGAGCAGGACGTTCCCGATCATCATCGGGAGCATGAACAGCAGGCTCTGGATGAGCTGGAGGTCGCTGGTGGCGCGGCCCACGACCTGGCCGGTGCTCAGCTCGTCCTGCCGGCGCCCGTCGAGCCGGGCTATCGCGTCGAACATGCGGGTGCGCAGGTCGTGCTGGACGTCCAGGGCGAGCCGGCCGCCGTAGAAGCGACGGAGGTAGGTGAGGACGTAGACCACGACGGCGGCGGCGATCAGGAGCGTCGCCCAGGGGGCGAGGGACCGCTCGTGCCGCACGATCACGTCGTCGATGATCAGCTTCGGGATGAGCGGGACGAGGGCGGTGACGGCCATCCCCGCGAGCGAGGCGAGGAGCGCCAGCACGGCGTCCTTGCGATACCGCCAACAGTCCCGGCTCAGCCGTCGAGCCCAACCCTTGTGTGCCGTGTCCGTCCCCGCCACCCGATGCCTCCCGTGCGTCGTCTGTTCGCACGGGCCAACGCCGAGGGCCCGGGATTTCATCCCGCCGTAATAATCCGACGCGCGAAATCCGGGACATCCCGCAGGGCGGGCCGGGGATCCCCTACGGGATGCCCCGGCCCAGGTCACCGGGTCCGGATCAGCGGGCCCGGGTCACCTCCAGCTCCGTCAGGCCCGGGTGCGGGGCGGGCTTGCCGCCGGGACCGGGCCGGGTGTCGCCGTGGACCACGATACGGACGTACCGGGCCGGGCTGCGGCCCGCGTAGCCGGTGCCGGTCCAGTGGGTGCCGTCCCGGGAGACCTGGACGACGTAGGAGCGGGGGTGGGTGGCGGTCCAGTGCGGGGTGATCTGCCCGACGGTGACGGTGCGGCCGAGGTCGACGGTGAGGGTGCCGTCGGCGGCGTTCGGGACCCAGGCGGTGGTGGCGTTGCCGTCGACCGCGGCGGCGGCGTACGAACCGGGCTCCTCGGAGGTCGCGGTGGCGGTGGCGCAGCGGGCGGCGTCGGTGGTCGGGGTGAGGTCGGGGCGGCGGGTCTTGAGGACGGCGGGGACGCCGCGGCTGACCAGCTTGTCGCCCTCGGGGGTGGCCAGCGGCAGGGCCGGGCCTGAGGTCAGGGTGACGGTGGTGTGGTGGGCGCCGAGCGCGACGTCGAAGGTGCGGCCCTGCCAGTGCAGGCCGCGCAGGGTGACGCCGCCGGCCAGTTGGGGCGGCAGCAGCGGGTCCAGGTGGACCCGGTCCTCGGCCATCCGCAGGCCGGTCAGGCCGTGGGTGAAGACCTGGAGGAAGCCGCCCTTGCCGGTGAGGAAGTCCTGGGCGGGGCGGCCGGCGTGCGGGTCGCCGGCGCCGGCCTTGGCGCCGCGGGCCTCGGAGAACTCCGCGAACGGGCCGCGGACGAACGGCCGGATGGCGCGCTGGAGATAGGTGTACGTGGCGCAGCCGGGCTCCCCCAGGGCGGCGGAGTCGATGGCGTGCACCGAGTCGGTCATGGCCGGGCCGTCGGGGTCGGTGCGGGCCGCGTAGTAGTCGAGGGTGGCCGCGGCCTGCTGCTGGGTCATCGGCCACTGCAGGGGATACATCAGCAGGACCGTGTCGGCCTGCTTTATGGTCGTCCCCTTGTAGCCGGCGTACTGCTCGAAGACCTTCTTGCCCGGGTCGTAGGGGATGCGCAGCTTGTCGGCGACGGTCTTCCAGGCGGCGGGGACCGGCCGGCCCAGGAGGGCGGCGGCGCGGGCGGCGTGGCGCAGGGCGGTGGCGGCGCCGGCATTGGTGAAGACCCCGTCGTTGACGCCGTTGCTGTACTCGTCGGGGCCGGCGACGTTCTTGATCGAGTAGCTGCCGTCGGTGTTGCGGGTGGCGCGGGAGGCCCAGAAGTCGGCGATGCCCGAAAGGACGGGCCAGCCGCGGGACTTGAGCCAGGCGGTGTCCTTGGTGGCGAGGTAGTACTGCCAGGCGGCCAGCGAGATGTCGCCCATGAGGTGGTTCTGGGTCTTGCAGTGCGGCGGGTCCCAACTGTGGCACTCGGTCCACAGGTCGCCGGTGCTGCCGCTGGTCCAGGAGTAGAACAGGCCGCGGTAGCCGAGGCGGCGGGCGTTGGCGCGGGCGACGTCCCGGGTGCGGTAGCGGTAGTCGACGATCGAGCGGGCGAGGTCGGGGTGGGTGGCCAGCAACCCCGGGTACATCCAGGTCTCGGCGTCCCAGAAGATCTCGCCGGCGTAGTTGTCGCTGGTCAGGCCGGTGGGGCCGATGCTGTTGGCGCTGGAGCGGCGGGTGGCGGACAGCAGGCCGTACTCGGCGGAGCGGATCCAGGACTGGAGGGCGGGCTGCCCGGTCACCTCGATGTCGCTGCGCCACAACGCCCGCCAGGCGGCGCGGTGTTGGGCGGTCAGGGCGGTCCATCCGCGGTCGGCGGCCCGGCGGGAGGCGGTCTCGGCGGCGGTGCGGGGCGTACGGGAGGTGAGCGCGGTGTCCACGCCGACGTACTTGGTGAGCTCGTAGGTGTGGTTGCCCCGAACCGGGAAGGTCAGCCGCTGGTGGGCGGTGAGGTCCTCGGCGGTGGTCGCTGCACCGGCGGTCCCGGCGCGCGGCTCGGTGCGGGGCCGGCCGGCGTGGACGCCGTGCCCGGCACGGAGGGTGGAGGCGACGGCGCCCGCGGTGTCGGTGCCGTCGGTGCGGAAGCCGACCGCGACGGTGCCGTCGCGCCCGCCCGGCGCCGGCCCCGCGGGGTGCATCCGGCGGGCGCCGCGGCCGTCCAGGGTGTCGGTGACGGTCGCCTCGCCGCTCCAGTGGGGCGTCATCCGCAGCCGGACCGCGGCGGTGTGCGGGTCGGCCCGGTCGGCGAGCACGTCGTAGACCAGGTCGGTGGCCCGGCCGTCGGCGGCGGTCCAGGTCAGCGAGGTGCGGACGGTGCCGCAGCGCAGCGAGACGGTCTGCCGGTAGTGGGTGAGGCGGACCGGGGCGGTGGCCGAGGAGAAGGTCTCGGCGTGCGCGCCCCCGGTGGTGACGTCGAGGGTGCTCCAGGTGGGGAGCGCGGCGATGGCCTGGCGGCCCTTGAGGTCGGCGGGGCCCTTGGCGTAGAGGCCGGAGACGAACGCGCCGTCGTATTCGGGGGTCTTGAGCGGCCAGCCGGTGGTGCCTCCGGGGGCGGCGTAGCCCGTCCCGTTGGGCGGCACCCGCCCGCCGAGGTAGCCGTTGCCGACGTAGGCGTGGTAGTCGGCGGTGGCTTCGGGGGAGGTGGCGGTGGCGGCCCAACCGGGGGCGGTGCAGGACTGTCGGGCCGGGTCGGCCGTCGGCGGGCCGTCCGCGGCGACGGCCGGGGCGGCGGGGGCGAGGGCCGCGACCAGTGCGCCGGCGAGCAGCGCGGCGAGCGGGCCGCGCGGGCGGCGTCCGGTGCTACGGGCCGGCGGCGGCGTGCGTCCGGCGGCGTGATCGTGGTGCGGCGTCCGCTCCGTGTGGTCCATGGCTCTCCGTCCCCGCGCGCCCGGGCCGCGTCTGCGCCCGGACCCAGCCTCGGCTCTGACCGACGTCTGCGCACCCTATGGCCCGACCGTCCCCGCGTCACCCGTTTCTCCGCGGATTCGTCGACTTCCGGCCGTGGCCGTCGATTTCCGGCCGTGCGCCGCCCCCGATTGGTCAACGCGGGCCCCCGTACGGCACACTTTTAGACTGACCAGTCAGATCAAAAGGAGGGGTTGTGGAGACCACCCGTCAGGGGGCGGCCGTCAACGCCCGGGGAATCGGAGTGAAGGGCCCACGCGGGTGGGCCTTCAGAGGCGTCGACATCACCGCGGACCCCGGGTCGCTGATCGCCGTGCAGGGACCGTCCGGCTCCGGCCGCACCTGCCTGCTGCTCGCGCTCACCGGACGGATGCGGCTCACCGCGGGCGCCGCCACGGTCGCCGGCTTCCCGCTGCCCAAGCGGATGGGGACGGTCCGCAGCCGCACCGCGGTGGCGCACGTGCCCGGCGTCGCCGACCTCGAACCGGCCCTCACCGTCGCCGAACACCTCCAGGAACAGGCCCTGTTGGGCCACCGCGGCACGCCCCTGTGGGGCCGCCGCCGCAAGGAGGCCACCCGGGCCCTGGTCGACGCCGCGCTGGCGACCGCCGGCCTCGACCCGGACACCCTGCCCAAGGGGCTGCGGACCTGCGTCCGCGACCTGGAGCGGCTGGAGGCGCTGCGCCTGTCGGTGGCGCTCGCGGTGATGCACCAGCCGCGCCTGCTGGCCGTCGACGACCTCGACCTGAAGCTGTCGTCCGAAGAGCGCGCCGCGGCCTGGCAGTTGCTGCGGGACGTGGCGATGACCGGCACCACCGTGGTCGCCGTCGCCTCCGACGCCCCGGCGGACGCCCTGGTCGTATCGACCGCCGCGGACGCCACCCCCGAGACCCACCAGCCCGAAACCCACGAGGAGGAAGCGGCGCATGCGTTCGCCGAGACTGGCCGCGCTTGAGCTCAGGCGCTTCGGCAGGGGCAAGCTCCCCCGCCTTGGCCTCGTCGCCCTGATGCTGATCCCGCTGCTGTACGGAGCGCTCTACCTCTGCTCCTTCTGGGACCCGTACGCGCGACTGGACAAGATCCCGGTCGCGCTGGTCAACGAGGACCAGGGCGCCACCTCCGACGGCAAGAAGCTGACCGCCGGCGCCGACCTGGCGTCGAACGTCAAGGACAGCAAGACGTTCGACTGGAAGGAGGTCAGCTCCAAGGACGCCGCCAAGGGCCTGGAGCAGGGCAAGTACTACCTCTCGCTGACCGTCCCCAAGGACTTCAGCCAGAAGATCGCCTCCAGCGGCGGCAACGACCCGCAGACCGGCGCGCTCCAGGTGCGCACCAACGACGCCAACAACTACATCGTCGGCTCCATCTCCAAGACGGTGTTCTCGGAGATCCGCGCCAAGACGTCGTCGAAGTCCACCCGGGCCTTCTTCGACAAGATCTTCGTGTCGTTCTCGGACCTGCACGACGAGACCGCCAAGGCCGCCGATGGGGCGGGGAAGGTGGATGACGGGCTCGGCACCGCCAGCCAGAAGTCCGGCGAACTCGCCGACGGTCTGGGCAAGTTGAACGACGGCGCCGGCAAGCTGGACAAGGGCGCCGGCGACCTCAGCAACGGCGCCGGCAAGCTCGGCAAGGGCGCGGGGGACCTGAGCAACGGCGCCAGCCAGGCTGCCGCCAAGGCCAAGGAGCTCAGCAAGGGCGCCGGCCAGATCGCCGACGGCACCCAGCAGCTCGCCGACAAGGTCCAGGGCATCGCCAAGAAGGACCTGCCCTTCCTGCGGGAACACGGCAAGGACATCGGCGAGAAGGCCCAGGTCGTCGCCGACCTCAGCCAGAAGCTGGACGACGACCTCAGCAAGCTGCCCGGCAACTCCGCCAAGAGCGCGGCCAAGGCCCGTAAGAACGCCGATGACGCCGCGGCCCTCTACCGGGAGCGCTGTGGCGGGCTGACCTCCTCCGGCGACCTCGACTGCGCCAAGCTGAAGGGCATCGCGGACGGTTCCGCGGCCGGTGCCGACCTGGCCGAGAAGGTCAACGACACCATCGCGCACACCGACTTCGCCACGTGGCACAGCAAGCTGCAGGAGCTGCACCAGGGCGCCACGATGGTCGCCCAACAGGCGCCCGGCATCGCGGACCGTGCGGACACCGCCATCGGCCAGATCAACACGCTCAACTCGGGCGCCCACAAGGTCGCCACGGGCGCGGGCCAGTTCGCGAACGGCATCGGGGCCCTGGCCAACGGCGCCGGCGACCTCGCCAACGGTGCCGGTCAGCTCCACAAGGGTGCCGGTGACCTCGCCAACGGCGCCGGTCAGTTGCACGACGGCATCGGCACCGCCCACGACGGTGCCGAGAAGCTCAGCGGTGGGCTCTACCAGCTCAAGGACGGCGCCAACCAGCTGGCCAGCGGCCTGCACAGCGGCGTCGCCAAGATCCCGGACTACGACAAGAAGGACCGCGACGACCGCACCGGCGTGATGTCCGACCCGGTCAAGCTGGCCGCCAAGTCCATGCACAAGGCGCCCAACTACGGCACCGGCCTTGCCCCGTACTTCATCCCGCTGTCCCTCTGGGTCGGCGCGATGGTCGCGTACATGCTGCTGGCGCCGCTGGGCAAGCGGGCGTTGGCCGCGGGCGCGCCCGGCTGGCGGATCGCGCTCGGCTCCTGGCTGCCGGCGTTCGCCATCGGTGTCGTCCAGGTGCTGGCCCTGATGGCCGTGCTGCACTGGGCCCTCGGCCTGGAGATGGAGCGCGCGGGCGCCACCATCGGCTTCCTGATGCTGGCGACGGCCTGCTTCACCGCCGTCATCCAGCTGCTGAGCGCCTTCTTCGGTCCGGCGGGCCGGGTGTTGACGCTGGTCATCCTGATGCTCCAGCTGACCTCGGCGGGCGGCACCTACCCGGTGCAGACCAGCCCGGGCTTCTTCTCTTGGATCCACCCCTACCTGCCGATGAGTTACGTCGTCGACGGCCTGCGACGGCTGATCACCGGCGGCGACCTGGCCATCGTCTGGCAGGGCAGCATCGTGCTCGCCGCGTTCACGCTCGGCGCGCTGGCCCTGACCGCCCTCGCGGCCCGCAGCCGCCAGGTGGTCCGGATGAAGGACCTGCACCCGGAGCTCAGCCTGTGAGCACCCGCTCCGGGAACGGGGGCGGCGCCGTCACCGGCGTCGCCCCCGCGGCCTCCCGTCGTGCCTCGACCCGGCGCCGGCTCTTCGACGCCGCCGTCACCCTCATCGCCGAACAGGGCTTCTCCGCCACCACCGTCGACGAGATCGCGGACCGCGCCGGCGTCGCCAAGGGCACCGTCTACTACAACTTCAGCAGCAAGAACGTCCTCTACGAGGAACTCCTGCGGGACGGCATCGATCTGCTCGCCGGCTCCCTGCGCACCGCCGCCGACCGCACCGTCGCCGACGGCGGCACCCGGGTCGACGCCCTCGACGCGATGATCCGCGCCGGCCTGGACTTCATCGCCGGCTACCACGCCCTCACCCAGCTCTACGTCGCCGAACTCTGGCGCACCAACCGCACCTGGCGTGCCACCCTCACCTCCGTACGGGGCCGCGCCCTGGCGGTGGTCGAGTCGGTCCTCCAGGACGCCGTGCGCACCGGGGAGTTGAGCGACGAACTCGACGTCCCGCTCACCGCCTCCGCCCTGTTGGGCATGGTGCTGGTCGCCGCGCTGGACTGGCAGTCGTTCCAGCCGGAACGCTCGGTCAACGAGGTGCACGCCGCGCTCTCCCAACTGGTGCAGGGGCGCGTGGGGGCGTAGGGCGCCATCACCCCGCCGGGCCCGGTAGACCTCGTCTCCGGGCCCGGTTTTTCTTTTCCCTTCGAAGCCGTGTGCCCGGTTGCGTGGTGCCCGGTTGCCCCGTGCCCGGTAGCCCGGCGCCCGGTTGCCTGGTGCCCGGTTGCCTGGTGCCCGATAGCTCCCCTTGGCGTCAGTCCGGCAGGTGCGTGGGGGCGAACATCCGCAGCCGGGCCGGCAGGACGACGACCGACGGGCCGGGGGCGGCCAGCGCCGCCGCGAGGTCCGCGCCGAGCCGCTCCGGGTCCGTCCGGACCGCCGGCACGCCGAACGACTCCGCCAGCGCCACGAAGTCGGGCCGGGTCAGCTCGGTGGCCTCGGCCGCGGTCGCGCCGAACGCGTCGGTCATGTACTCCCGCAGGATGCCGTAGCCGCCGTCGTCCACGATGAGCCAGGTCACCGGGAGGTCGTACTGGCGCGCGGTGGCCAGTTCGGCGAGCGAGTACATCGCGCCGCCGTCGCCGGAGACCGCCAACACCGGGCGGTCCGGGGTGGCGAGGGCCGCGCCCAGCGCCGCCGGGAAGCCGTAGCCGAGGCCGCCGGCGCCCTGCGCGGAGTGGAACGCGTTGCTCCGCCGCGGATCGAAGGCCGACCAGGCCCAGTACGCCAGGATCGTCATGTCCCAGCAGCTCACCGCGTCGTCGGGCAGCGCCGCGCGCACCGCGGCGAGGGCCGCCCGCTCCAGGTCGAGCCGCTGCCCGTCCAGCCGGCCACGCACCCGGTCCAACAGCGCGGCGACGGCGGCTTCGGGAGATGGGGAAACGGGGGACGGGGAAATGGGGGTGGGGGAAACGGGGGACGACTCGGCGGGGCTCGGCTCCTGGGGTTGCTCCGGGTCGTGGCCCCGCTCCGGGAGCGCCGGAAACTCCGGAAACTCCGTCAGCAGTGCGGTCAGTGCCGCGCGGGCGTCCGCGTGGATGCCGAGCGCGGCGTGGTTGGACTCCAGCTTCCCGAGGTCCGCCTCGATCTGGAGGACGCGGCCGCGCGGCCGGAACGTGTGGTAGTTCGAGGAGAGTTCGCCGAGCCCCGAACCGACCACCAACAGGACGTCCGCCTCCTCCAGGAAGTCGGTGGTGTACCGGTCCTCCAACCAGGACTGGAGGGAGAGCGGATGCTCCCACGGGAAGGCACCCTTGCCCCCGAAGGTGGTCGCCACCGGCGCCCGCAACCGCTCGGCCAGCGCCAGCAGTTCGCCCTCCGCGCCGGCGCGCACCACCCCGCCGCCGGCCAACACCACCGGCCGCCGGGCCGCGCCCAGCCGCCGGGCCGCCTCGGCGATCACCTCCGGGCGCGGTGCCAACGCCCGTGGGGTGGCGGTCAGTTCGGCGACCACCGGGACGTCGACCGGCGCCAGGAGGACGTCCTGCGGGATCTCCAGCCACACCGGCCCGTGCGGGGCGCTCAGCGCCGACTCCCACGCCGCGACCACCGCGGACGGGATCTGGGACGCCGTACGCACCGTGTGCACGGACTTGACCACGGGCCGGAACGCGGCCGACTGGTCGGCGAGTTCGTGCAGATAGCCGTGGCGGCCGCCGCCGAGCCCGGCCACCGGCACCTGGCTGCCGACGGCCAGGACGGCGGCCGAGCCGGCGGCCGCTTCCTGGAGCGCGGGCAGCGTCAGCAGCGCGCCCGGCCCGGTGGAGACCAGCAGCGGCGCGACCCCGCGGGTGGATCGCGCATAGGCGTCGGCGGCGAAGCCCGCGTTGTTCTCCACCCGCAGCCCCACGTACCGCACGCCGGGCGCGCGCCGGAGCGCGTCGAACAGGCCGAGCGCGTGCTGGCCGGGCAGCCCGAAGACGGTGTCGGCGCCGAGCGCGGTGAGCGACTCGATGACCAGGTCGCCACCCGTACGGGACGTACGAGACGTACGGGGCGGCACGGCCGCGGGGGTGGGGGCGGGGGTCGGGGTGGCGCTCATGGGGGTGGCTCTCTCCGTGTCGTTGTGGTCAGTGTGGTCAGTTGCCGGACGGGCCCGGAGTGCTCGACACCGCGGTGGCCGGCGGGCTCAGCCGTTCCCGCCAGGCCGCCAGGATTGCCGCGTCCGTGGGACGGGTGGCCAGGCTGACCGCCACGTAGGCCACGAGGGAGGCGATCAGCCCGTAGTAGATGGGCTCGTTGGCGAGCACCCCGAGCGCGACCATCAGGCCGACGACGGTCAGCCCGCCGACCGCGACCGCGGCCAGCGCCCCGGCCGCGTTGCCGCGCCGCCACAGCAGCCCGCCGAGGATCGGCACCAACAGCCCGCCCACCAGGAGGTTGTAGGCGAGGGTGAGCGCCTCGACGACATCGTTCAGCGCGATCGCGATGACGATCACCGCGACGCCCATGAGGAGGATGAACAGCCGGTTGCCGCGCACCTCGTCGTGGGGTTGCGGGGTTTGGTGGGGTTGCGGGGTTTGGTGGAGGCGGGTGGCTTTGCGGGAGCCGGGCGCTCCATAGGGGGTGGGAGCTTCGGGGGCGGCAGTGGCTCGGTGGCGCGACCGCAGTCGCCTCACCCGCGCCCAGATGTCGTTGTTGGCCACCGTGGCGCAGGCGATCAGCGCCCCCGACGACGTCGACATCACCGCCGACAGCGCCGCCGCCAGCACCAGCCCGCGCACCCCCACCGGCAGCGCGTCCTTCACGATCGTCGCGAACGCGTCGTCGGGGCTGCCGAGTTGGGGGTAGAGGACCTTGGCGGCGGTGCCGATGACCGCCCCCGCGAGCGCGTACACCAGGCAGTACGTGCCGGCCGCGGTGCCGCCCAGGCGGGCCACCCGGTCGCTGCGCGCGGTGAACACCCGCTGCCAGATGTCCTGCCCGATCAGCATCCCGAAGGAGTAGATCAGCACGTAGGTGAAGACGGTGCGGCCGCCGATGCCCAACGGGGCGAAGTAGTCGGCCGGCAACCGGGACGCGAGCCCCGCGAAGCCGCCGGCCTTGATGAGGGCGAGCGGCAGCAGGAGCAGCAGCACCCCGATCGTCTTGACGACGAACTGCACCATGTCGGTCAGGGTGATCGACCACATTCCGCCGAGCGTCGAGTAGGCCACCACGATCGCCCCGCCGAGGACGATCGCCAGCGTGCGGTCCAGCCCGAAGAGGACGTCGAAGATGGTCGCGTAGGCGAGGGTCGAGGTCACCGCGAGCATCAGGGTGTACGCCCACATGACCACGCCGGAGATGATTCCGGCGGCGCCGCCGTAGCGCAGGTCCAGCATCTCGGAGACGGTGTAGACCTTCAGCCGGGCGATCCGGGCCGAGAAGAAGATGCTCAGGGCCAACAGTCCGAGGCCGATGGTGAAGACCATCCAGGCCCCGGACAACCCGTACTGGTAACCGAGGCCGACGCCACCGATGGTGGAGGCGCCGCCGAGCACGATCGCGGCCATCGTCCCGGAGTACATCGCGGGGCCGAGGCGGCGCCCGGCGACCAGGAAGTCGCTCTTGGAGGTGGCGCGCCGCATGCCCCACCAGCCCATGCCGAGCATGCCGGCCAGGTAGAGAACGATCACCGCGTAGTCGACAGCCATGGGCCGTCCCTTCCAGCTGCCTGCCAGCTGCGCCGAGGGGAGGGGGATGGGGAGGTGGGGGGGGAGATGGAGGGTGCTGGGGGTGCTGGGGGGTGCTGCGCCTGTTGAGCAAGTGAACGTGAGGGAGGGGAGTTACGAGGGGAGCTACGAGCGGGGCGGTGGGGCATCCCGTCTCGGGCGTTGACCCTAGGAGGCGCGCGGGCGACGCTGAAGTGTACGTTTCCTCCACTCCGACGCCCCTTACGTGGAGGATCCGCACATGTCGCGCCCGCTCCCCCCGCCGTCCACCCCGCCGGTCCCCCTGGCCAGCCTGCTGGCCCGTAGGGACCTGGGTCTGCGCCAACTGGCCGGCCCCCGCGAGGGCGTGACGCTCCACTGGGTGCACACCTCGGAGATGGCCGACCCGGTGCCGTATCTCCTGGGCGGCGAACTGCTGTTGACCGCCGGCGTCCACCTGGCCGAGGCGGTGTCAGCCGGGGACGACGACGCCCTCGACGCCTACCTGGACGGCTATGCCGCCCGTACGGTCGCGGCCGGGGCCGCCGCCCTCGGTTTCGGGATCGCGCCGGTGCACCGGACCGTCCCGCGCGCCCTGGTGGACGCCTGCGAACGGCACGGGCTACCGCTCGTCGAGGTGCCGGAGGAGACGCCGTTCACGGCCGTGGAGAGCGCCGTCTGGCAGGCCGTCACCGAGGCTCGGCACCGCGAACTGACCCGGATCGGCGAGGCCCAGCGCGCCCTGGCCGCGGCCGCCGCCCGCCCGGAGCCGGCGGCCGCGGTGCTGCGCGCACTGGCCCGCCACGCGCACGGCTGGGCCGCGCTGCTCGCCCCCGACGGCACCGAACACGGCTCGGCCGGCGCGCGCCCCGCCGCCGCCTGCCGGGCCGCCGCCGTCCGCCTGGCCGGCGTGGTCGCCACCGACGGCCCCGCCTCGGCCGCCGACTCCCTCCCTGGCACCCACCTGACCGCCTACGGCCTTACGGGCGGCCAGAGTTCACCGAAGAGGAGAGGGGCGGCCGAGGGAAGCGGAGCGGCAAACGGGAGCGGGGCAACAAACGGGGGCGAGGCGGTAAGCGGGAGCGAGGCGGCTGACGGAAGCAGGACGGCAAAGGGGAGCAGGGCGGCGAACAACAGCGGCACGACCGAGAGGAAAGCGACCGAGAGGAAAGCGACCGAGAGGAAAGCGACCGAGAGGAAAGCGGCGGCCAACGGGAAAGGCGCAACGAGCGGGAGCGGGGCGGCGGAGCGGGCAGCCGGTCGGCAGGGGCTCGCCCTTGTGGTCGCCACCGGCCCCGACGACCCGCCCGCGCACACCATCGCCGGCGTCGCCGCCGTCCTCCTCTCCCTGATCACCGGCCCCTCCGCCACCACCCGCACCGGCGCCGACTCCCCCAACGGCCCACCGGGAGCCGAACTCACCGCGGCGCTGACCCACCTCCTCCTCGGCGCCCGCCCGGCCGACGTCGCCCCGCTCCTCGGCCCGCAGCTCTGGACCGTCGTCCACGCCGCGCCCCGCCGGGATACCCCCGGCACACCGGCCTCCCTGGCCGCCGCCCTCAACACCCCGTTGGTGGCCGCCGATCCGTCCCCGGGCGGCGCCCTGCGCGCCCTCGCCCCGGCCGACCACGCGTCCACCGACCGCGTGCCAGCCACCCTCCCCGGTTGGACGCTGGGCATCAGCGCCCCCGTCCCGGTGGCCGAACTGCCTACCGCCGACCGGCACGCCGCGACCGCCCTCCGCCGCGCCCTCGCCCGCCGCACCGGGGCCGTACGCCATCACGCCGCCGGCCCGCCCGGCGTCCGCACCCTCATCGACCCCACGGATGCCCAGCACCACGCCCGGTCCCTCCTCTCCCCCCTCCTCGACTCCCCTCCCCTCCTCACCACCCTCCACAACTGGCTCGCCCTGCACGGAAGTTGGGACCGTACGGCCACCACCCTGGGCATCCACCGCAACACCGTCCGCCAACGCATCACTCGCATCGCCACCCTCCTGGACACCGACCTGGACGCCCCCGACGCCCGTATGGAGCTGTGGTTCGCCCTCCGCACCCTGGAGGAACCCACGGACCTCCCGGATGCCCCTCGCACCTCGGACACCCACCGCCCCCACTGAGGGGACACACCGCTCGGGAACCAATAGAGAGAGGCAGCCGGAGAAGGCCAGGGACGGCCAGGGACAACAGAGACGGCCGGGAGCGACAGAGACGACCAGAGGCGGCTAGTGGCGGCCAGAAAACAGAGATGTAGCCAGAAGCCGCCAGAGGTAGCCGGAGATAGTCAGAGATGGCCAGAGATGACCAGAGGTACCCAGCGACAGTAAGGGAATAAAGCCACTGAACCGACCGATCCACCCAAGTCGCCATAACACCCCACCCGTTCCCCACCCACACCATCGCCCCCACCCCTCCCCCGTACCATCCGCGCAGGTGAACCACGTACGCTCGCAGAGCGTCGACTAAGTTGACCGGGGATCCAGCGCCGGGGCCCTGACTTGACCTTGACCCGGTGTGACCCCACGTCAGGACAGTCGACGTGACCAACCAGGCAACACGGGAGGGACCCCCATGACGGACTCCGCATCCGGCACCCCGGCCGGCGGCGCGGGCGCCAGCCACGGCGGCAACGCGAGCGGCAACGCGGGAGCCCCGGAGGGAGCCACCGGCGGCCAGCCGCCCGTGCCGCCGCCGTACCCGCCGAGCGCCGTACCCGGCCAACAGCCCGGCGCCGCCCCGCCCAAGGTGATCCCGACCTCCGCCGAGCACGCCCGGGAGATCGGCAGCGCCTACTTCCCGCCGGTCGGCTCGCCGGGCGGTCCGATCTCCCTCTTCGTGCACGAATTCGCCGAGGGCTACCTCATCCACGCCGGCTGGCCCGCCCCGGAGGACCCCACCGCCCCGCCCGCCAACCCCGGTGGCACCAACATCGTGATCACCAAGGCCAACGGCGATGTGACCACTGTGCCCAACTTCCCCCCGGAATCGGCTATTGCGGTCTACCGCCAGTGGTACCGCCCCGGAACGGCGTGACGGCGCAGCGCAGGACCGACTCCGACCACCCGTCACCGCCGCACGCGGACACGGCCCGACGAACACAACGGGCACGGCGAGAACGACGGGCAACGACGGGCGGCGCCGCAGACACAACGAACACAACGGACACAACGCATCTGTGCGTGACATGACGGTCGTGGATGCAGCCGGCACAACGACTCAACGGTGACGGCCCTGTGACACAAGCGCCTTGATGGATAGTTGAACGGCGCGACTAGAATTTACCCACGACCCAACGGTATGTAATGAGCTCTGAGCGGGGGGAACGGCAATGGCCGGCGACGGTCTGCAAGCAGACGTACCGTCACTGAAGTCGGGCGGCAGCGCCTTCACCAACATCGGCGAGCGCTATCAAAACGCCGTCGAGAAGCTGAAGAACGGCCTGACCGACCTCGAAGGCAAGGACGTGCCCCCCTGGGGCGACGACGACATCGGCTCAAAGTTCGGCGTCGTCTACGAGGGCCTGCGCGACGGCATGTACGAGTCCATGGGCCATCTCGCCGCCAAACTCCAGGAGATCGGCGGCGGGTTGAACACCATGGCCAACAACCATGAGGGCAACGAGGACTTCACCCACGCCCTGATGCAGCAGCACGTCGCCAACGAGGAAGCCGAGAGCAAGGAAATCTTCGCCCTCAAGCGCCCCAACGTCGAGGCCTGAGTCCGCGACCGCGCCCGCCCTGCCTCACCACCCGGGCGCACCCGTCCCGTCCGCCCCAGCCGCCCCGCTGAGTGGCGGACGGCGGCGGGACGCCGCTCACCGGCCCGAGTAGCCACGCACCCTGAACCGCCCCACCACCAACTGCCCAACTGCCCACGGCACCCGTGCACTTCGCCCCCGGCGGAGCGCGGGACGCCGTCCGCACCTCGCCCACCGCTTCGCCGTCCTACGGGGGATTCCCAATGTCAATGATGCTGCCGGATTGGCTGGAGTGGGTCCTCCAAATGCTCGGCTACGACTGGCCGACGGGCGACGAGGACAAGATGAACGAGTCCGCCAGCCAGTGGCGGGAGTTCGCGAACGCGGTGGAGCAGTTGCAGTCGGAGGGCGTCACCGCCGCCGGCAACGTCCTGTCGGCGAACAGCGGCGACAGCATCGACGGCTTCAGCAAGACCTGGGAGAAGTTCTCCGACGGCGGCAACGGCTACCTCAACGACGCGCGTGAGGCGGCCGAGTTGATAGCCGTCGCGATGGACGGCGGGTCGGTGATCATCGTCGGGATGAAAGTCGCGGTGATCGCCCAGTTGGCGATCCTCGCGGCGGAGATCATCGCGGCCCAGGCGGCCGCGCCGTTCACCTTCGGGCTATCCGAAGTCGCAGCGGCCGGCGCCACACAAGCCACTCGCCTCATCGTCCGTCGCATCCTCAAGGAAGCGCGCGACGCCCTGGTCGAGGCGATCGTGAACACCGTCAAGCAGCCGGCCATGGACGCGCTCCAGGCCATGATCTCCGACGCCATCGCCCAGGGCGTCAACATGTCGTTCGGCGCCCAGAACGGGTTCGACGTCAACCGCAGCCTCAAGACGGGCGCCGACTCCGCCACGGACTCCATCAAGAACACCGGCGAGAACCTCGGCACCAACTTCCGCGACGCCCTGGGCGGCAAGGCCGGCCAGCACGCCCGCAGCGGCCTGGACCACGCGGCCGGCCGCGGCGGCGAACACGGCGGTGACGGCGAGCACGGCGGCAGTGGCGAGCACGGCGGCAGCGGGGAGCACGGCGGCAGCGGGGAGCACGGCGGCAGCGGGGAAGGCGGTTCGGGCTCCGGATCCGGTGCGGGTTCGGGGGCCGGGTCGGGTTCCGGCTCGGGGTCCGGGTCCGGCGGCGGGGAGCACGGCGGTTCCGGCGGCGGGAGCGGCTCGGGTGCGGGGTCCGGATCGGGTTCCGGTGCCGGGTCCGGTTCCGGCGAGCACTCCGGCTCGGGCGGCGGCTCCGGCACGGGTGACCACGGCGGCTCAGGTACCGGCTCCGGCTCGGGGTCCGGCTCCGACAACCCGTCCCACGCCCCGCGCCCGGGCGACAGCCCGTCCACCACCCCCGAACACAACAACTCCGGCTCCGGTACCGGCCCTGACTCCGGTTCCGGATCTGGCTCCGGTTCGGGCTCCGGTTCCGGTGGCGACCACACCAGGCCCACGCCCGAGCCCCTGCCGGACGCGGCGCACCGCACCCCGTTCGACGAGGGCTTCCAGGGCGGCGGCAACCACGACCCGTACTCCGGGGCCCACACCCCCGACACGGGCGCGACGCCCGAATCCGGCCACGGTGGCTCCCCCGCCGACTCGGGCCACAACCCGAACTCCGGCCACCCCGACGGCGTCAGCACCCACCCCACCCCGGACTCCGGCAACACCCACCCCACGCCGGACAGCACCCCCCAGTCGGCACACCCGGACCCGGTCAGCACCCAACCGACCCCGGACCACACCCCAGACGCACAGGGCAACCACCCGACGCCGGACTCGGTCAGCAACCACCCCACGCCGGACCACACTCCGGACGCACAGGGCAACCACCCCACCCCGGACCCGGTCAGCAACCACCCCACGCCCGACCACACTCCGGACGCACAGGGCAACCACCCCACCCCGGACCCGGTCAGCACGCACCCGACCCCGGACCAGAGCCCGAGCCCACACAACGTCGCCCCCAACGACACCCACCCCACCCCCGACCACACCCCGGACGCACAGGGCAACCACCCGTCCAACTCCCCCACCCACGACGGGCCTTCGCACGGCGTCCAGGGCTCCGGCTCCGAACCGTCGCCGTCCCCCACCCCCACCTCGCCCCCGTCCCACGACGGCGGTTCCGGCAACGACAGCGGCAACGCCAACAGTCACGACAACAGCAGCGGCAACGGCAACGGCGGCCACAGCAACAACCACGGGGACTCGTCCAACTCCTCCGGCTCCTCGGGCTCCTCCGGCTCGTCGAGCTCCTCCGGCGGAGCCGGCATGGGCAGCCGCCCCTCCATGCCGAACATGGGCATGCCCTCCCAGGGCGCGCCCGTCCAGCACACCACGGGTCATCAGCCCACCCAGCACCGCGACCCCGCACCGGGCGACCCCATGCCCCACGTCGGCGACGAGCACGACACCACCGTGCGCACCCAGTCCGCCGACACCATGACCGCGCCGCCCCCCACCCAGCACGCCGACACGGCGACCGGCGGCCCCAACACCCCGAATTCCGCGACCAGTTCGCCCCAGCCGTCGCAGGGCGCTGCGCCCACCTCCGGCCCGATGATGGGCATGCCCACCTCCGTCCCCAACCACGGCGGCGGCTCCGGCGCGTCGGGGGCGAGCGCTCCCCACGCCTCGTCCGCCCGCCCGACGGCCGACGGCCCCAGCCAGCCCAACCGCCGCCCGGACGGCTCCCAGCCGACCCGCGACGTTCCCCAGCAGCGCTCCCCGGAACGCTCGGCCACCACCCCGCGCCCGGAGAACTCCCGCCCCAACACCCCCACCGCGCAGGGCCCGAACCGCCGCCCCGACGGCTCCCAGTCCGGCCACGACGGCTCCCGGCAGCAACGCCCCGAGCCCACCACGAACCGGCCCACCCCCCAGCCCCACGCGGACGCGAACCAGCCCCACGCGGACACCAAGCACCCCCAGCCCAACCAGCACCCGGAATCCCAGCAGCCGCACCCGGACGCCAACCAGCACCACCCGGAAGCCAAGCAGCCGCACCCGGACTCACCGCGCCCGGAATCGCCCCGTCCGGATTCCCCGCACCCGGAAGCCAACGAAGCCAAGCCGGATCACCCCAACACCCCGCACCCGGACGCGCAGGGCAACCACCCCAAGGACGACCACCCCACCCAACGTCCTCAGGACCACCAGCCCGAACACCGCCCCGAGCAGTCGCAGCACCACCCCGACCAGCCGGAGCACCGCCCCGAGCAGTCGGACCACCGCCCCGACGCCAAGCACCCGGAAACGCCCCACCCCGAGGACCACCGCCCCAACTCCGCCTCCCAGCAGCAGCACCAGGGGCAACCACACTCCCCCACCTCCCAACAGCACCCGCAAAACCACCAGGGCCAGGGCCAGGGCCAACACCAGCCCCAACACCCCCAGCAACACCAGAACCACAACCAGAACCAGCACCACCAGCCTCAGCCGCAACCGCAGCAGCCCCACCAGCAGCCGCACCCCCAACAGAACCAACACCCCGCCCCACACCAGCAACAGGCTCAGCACCCTCAGCAGCCCACCCCGCAGAGCCAGCACCCCCAGCAGGGAAACCAGCACCACCCTCAGCAACAACACCCCAACCAGCACCAGCAGCCGCACGACCAACAGCAAGCCCCGCACCAGCAACAACAGCACCCAAATCAACACCAGCAGCAGCCGCAGGACCACCACCAGCAGCAGCAACAGCCGCATCACCCCCAGGATCAGAACCAGCACCAACAGCAGGAACAGCAGCCGCACCCGAAGCCGAGCCTGAACGACGTCCGGGCGAGCCTCAACCACCACCCCGGCGGCCTGTATTCACCGTTCCCGCACGACCAGCAGGCGCTGGAGCACAACTTCCCGCGGAACCCGGACGGCACCCCGCAGGTGCACGCCGACCCGTTCCAGCCGTGGGCCAAGTACCAGAACGACGGCGGCCCGACCGTCCCCGGCCGCTCCAACAACTGTGCCGACTGCACCCGTTCGTTCATCGAGTCCTGGTACGGCAACCCCCAGGTCTCGGCGGTACGCACCTACGACAGCGACGCGCACGGCAACCTGGACCGCGCCAGCGGTGAACGCGACGGCACCAACAACATCCAGAATTGGGCCGGCACCAACTTCCGCCACTCGGGCCAGAACGCCCACGAGAGCTACAACAACATCGCCCACGAGCTCCAGCAGTCGGGCCACGGCTCGGCCTCGGCGGTCCTGGTGACGTGGCCGAAGAACGCGGACGGCTCTGGCGGCGGCGCCCACGTCTTCAACGCGGTCAACCACAACGGCAAGGTCGTGTGGGTCGACAGCCAGACGGGCGAGATCAGCCACAAGCCGATCCACACCAACGCCGAGGGCGTCTGGCACCTCACCCTCGACGGCAACCGCCAGCCCTTCGACCCCACCGCCACCCAACACCAGGGCCAGGGCCAGGGCCAGGGCCAACAGCACCACCCCCAGCAACAACAGCAACAGCACGCCCAGCAGCAGCAACAGCAGCAGCAGCACACCCAGCAAAACCAGCCCCACCCCCAACAGCAACAACACCCCCAGTACGGCCAACAGCCCCAGCACCAGCAACAACAGCAGCACGGGCAGCAGCAACAGCAGTACGGCCAACACCAGCAGTACGGGCAGCACCAGCCCCAAACCCCGTACCAGCAACACAACCCGTACCAGCAGCCCCAGCCGCACGCACAACAACCGCAGCCGCAGCCGCACGCCCAGCAGCCGCAGCACAACCAGCCGTACCCGCAGCAGCAACAACACCACCAGCAGCCGCAGTACGGCCAACACCAGCCGCAACCGCAGCAGCACCAACAGCACAACCCCTACCAACAGCCCCAACAGCAGCACCCCCAGAACCCGTACCAGCAGCACCAGGGCCAGCAACCGCAGCACAACCCGTACCAACAGCCGCACCAGGGCCAGCCGCAGCACCCGCACCAGCAGCCCTACCCCCAGCAGCACACCCCGGGCCCAAACCAGCACCACCAGCCGCAGCCGCAACAGCATCCGCAGCACCCCAACGTGCAGCACCCGCAGCAACCGCACGTGCAGCAACCGCACCCGCAACAGCCGCACGCCCAACAGCCCCAACACCACCAGCCGTACCCGCAGCAGCAGCAACACCACCAGCAGCAGCCGCACGTTCAGCAACAGCAACCGCACCCGCAACACCAGCCGCAGCAACACGTCCCGAACCAGCAGCAGCACGGCGGCGGCCACCACCCGGCGGGGGCCCCTGAATCCCACTCCAACTCCGAGCACCAGCACGGCGCTACGCCCCCGCCCAAGAACCCGGGCATGGACCCGTCGCACCAACCGCAGTCGGGCGAGCGGGGCCACCTCAAGCGCGAGCGGTCGACGGAAGACATGAACTGGGAGCCCCAGCACCCGGAGCCCAAGCGCACCAAGCAAGACGAGCACCACCACGGTGACGGCGACACGCATATGTCGGACGCCGAGTCCCACCACGACACCAACCACCCGAAGCAGAACAACGAAAACCACGACCAAAACCAGGGCCAAAACCAGGGCCAACACGACAACCAACACCCCCTGCCGGACAAGGAAGACGCTGACAAGCGGCATCTCGGCGTCGTGCCGGACACATCGCAGGCGGCCCTGCGCAACGAGTCGCCCGTTCACCGCATCCCCCTGGCCCCGGTCCACGAACAGATGCACAAGTGGGCCGAAGAAGGGAAGCTGAACAAGCTCCTTGAGGACTCTCACAAGCGTCTCGAAGCGGAGCGCGAGGCCCTCAAGGCACAGAAGGACGCGAGCGAACAGAGCCACAACCCGGCGACCGGCAGTGACGTGGATCATGTCGGCGACAGGTTCCGGCAGATGAGCCTCAAGGACGACGTCCCGAGGACCGCGTTCACCCAGCGCGAGTTGGAACATGCACTCGGCGCCGACTTCCGGAAGATGAACCCTGGCGAGCGTATGACCGTCGTCGCCACCCTCGCCCGTATGAGCGGCAATTACCACGAGAGTCAGGGCGTCGGCCACAACCCTCAGCACGACTCCGAGCCTTACGCGAACGCCAGGGACGGGGACAAGGCCAAGGAGATGGACCGTTCGGCGAGCGCCTCCGCGCGGGAGAAGGCCAAGGCGAATTTCCCGCCGAAGTACCGCGACGACCAGGCGACCAAGGACAAGCTCTCGACCTTGCACGAGCGGCTCACCGGAAGAAAGTCAAGGCCGACGCCGACCAACCCGGAAGTCGGGCGCATCATCAAGGCCGTTTCACCGCACAAGCCGGACTTCTCCGGGAAGAACTACGCGGTGATCGAGGTCACCGACCACAAGGGCAACACCACTTACGTAGTCGACTCCTCGGTTCCCGCCAGCCTGCCTGGGGTGACCCCGCGGCACTCCGAGAAGCATCTGCTGGACTGGATGGAACGACAGAATTCACAACGGAAAGACGGGGAGAAGTACACGGTCGCCAGCCTCTACACTGAGCGAGAACCGTGCGGCCTCAACAAAAACCAGAGTGGACACGCTGATTGTTCGAAGTTGCTCCGGGAGCACGAGTACATGAAGAACAAGCCGGTGTACTACAACACCACGTACCGTGCTGACCATGAGGGCCTGGAAAGGAACAGAGAGGCGAAGGCCCAGGAGCTGCGCGAAAACCAATACGCGAAGAAGATCGAGGAAGCAACGACGCCGAAGGATAACGAAACACCGGCGCAGACCAAGGCGCGAGAGAAGGAGCTCGCGAAGATCGAGAAGGAGATTGACAAGGAGGCCAAGAAGATACAATTGCCCGTTGGACCGAAACTGGCGGCCGATGCCGAGATGGACCACCATCTGGCGGCCGTCGGCAAGATCTGGACCGCGTCGATGATGCACGCCGTTCCGGAGCGGAAGACTTCCTCATGACCGAACTGCCCCCCGAACAGCAGCCGCTCACCCCCGAGCAGGCCACCGCCCGCATCCTCGACTGGTGGGAGAACCACGGCGACGACGCGAGCCGGGTCGACCTCTCCGTGGAGCGGGACGCCCCGGCCGCCGACGCCGTCCTACGGGAGGTGCACCGCCGGGTCCCCGGCAGCGTGCTGCTCGACGCCACCGGGAAGACGGCCCAGGGGCTGTTCGACGAGTTGCTCGACGGGTTCGGTGTGGCGCAGCCCCGTTTCGGCACCACATGGCGCCAGGCGCTGCGGGACCTGGATCAGGATCGCCTGATTCTCATCGGCCACACCGGGGCGGCCGGCGGCACCCGCCGTTCCGCCCAACCCGCCTTGGTGGCCCAGCGGTTGGCCGAGGTACTGGCCCTGGCCGACGGCGTCACCCCCGTCGTCGTCGTACCGGCGGATCGCCACACGCCGTCCCGGTCGAGCCTCACCCTCACGCTCGCCCCCGATCCGACGGACGGCGCCGCCGACCCGAGCACCCTCCCCCTTCCCCTCCAGGCCCTCGCCTTCTCCGAGCCCCGGCGGGTCCCGCTGCCCGTATGGCGCGAGCTGATCACGGCGGCCGTCGCCGCGGGTCTGCCCGCACCCACCAGCGGGTGGGGCCCGCCCACCACCGACGCCGAACTGGCCGCCCTGGCCGACCAGTTCCCGGATCACCTCCGCCACGCCGACGGCCACGTCTCCTTCCTCGACGAGCGGACCGCCGACGCCATCCGCCGGGCGCACGCCCCGGAAGTCCCGGCTGCCATCGGCCGCCACCTGGTCACCTGGCTACGCCAGCAGGCCCCCGACTTCCACCACCCCGACGGCTGGACCGCCGCCGGCCCCCTGGGCCGCTACGCCGCCGACGGCCTCGCCATGCACGCCGTGCAGGCCGGCCTCTTCGACGCGTTGCTCACCGACGGCACCGTCGTCGCCCAGCTCCCGCCGGACGTCCTCATCGACGCCGCACACTGCGCCCACGACGGCTCCCTCCCCGGCAACAACGCCGCCACCGACGCCGTCCACCTCCAGATGAACGGCCTGGGCCGACCCGCCCAACCCACCTGGGCGGCCTGGCTGCACCTCATGGCGACCGCCCGCGGCGACACCGCGCTCGCCGACGGCATCGCCCGCTCGGGCCTCCGACTGCCCTGGCAGACCCTCTGGACACACTGGCGCCCCCCGGGCGGCTACCACCCCAGCTACCTCCACCCCGGACCGATCGACGACTTGTACCCCGTCCGCTGGGAAGGCCGCCCGGCCGTCCTCTCCGACGGCGACAACGGCACCCACCTCTGGGACCCGACCTCCGGCGAACTCCTCGCCGGCCCCTGGGCGTCGGGCGAGGACTTCCCCACCACCGCCCGCCCCGCCCTCACATGGGCCACCGACGGTCACCCCACCCCCGGGCCGGACTCGGTCCGCGCGCTCAGCGACACGGTGGGCGACGCCGAGGGCTGGGCCGACGCCCTCGAAGGCCCGCTCTACGTCTACCTGGTAGCGGAACACGCCAGCACCCCCGCCCCCGTCGTGATCGCCGGCCCCGGCGGCCTCTTCGCCGTGCAGCCGCAGCCTGGCGTGGACGTCGACGCACTCCAACAGCCGTGGACCGAACTGCCGTTGGGCAATCTGACGGCCACCGGCCCGACCACCCCCGCCGACGCCCCCGCCCCCTCCCCCCAGGACCTCGCCGTTCTCTTCGGCGCCGACGCCTACGTCACCACACCCCCCGAACGACTCCCCGAGGGCCTCACCGACCCCACCGCCCGACGCGTCCTCACCGACACCGGCCTCCCCGCCTTCGAGGACCAGGGAATCGCCCTCGAACCCTTTGCCCCCGACTTCCTCGACGAGGTCTCCTGGCCGGAGGACTTCCCCGAAGAGCCGGACGAGACCGGCCCGTTCTACCGGATCGGCCTCTGGATGGGCGGCGACGTCGTCGTCGACGGCCCGAGCGGGCACGTCCTGCGCTGCCCCGGCTACTCCGACGACACCATCGCCGAGGACGGCGCCCTGGTCGCCACCGACCTGGAGAACTTCCTCACCATGGCCGCCCTCTTCGTCTCCGGCCGCCGCATCCTGATGAGCCTCGACAACCGCGACGAGGCCCACCTGCTGCGCCAGCACATCGAAGACGCGCTCTTCGACGTCGACTGGGAGTGCTCCGACGCCGGCGCGTGGGTCTACCCCCTCCACAACGAGTAGCCGCAGCCACAACGACAGCTGCCGGCGGGCCCGTTGGCCCACCGGCAGCTGTTGCCTACCGTCCGTGCTGCTCCGTCAGCCGCGCGCGTCCGCGATCTGGCGGGACATGATCGTGGTCAGCTCGTAGGCGGTGTGCGAGGCGGCCACCGCGGTGATCTCGGCGTGGTCGTAGGCGGGGGCGACCTCCACCACGTCGGCGGAGACCAGGTTGCAGGAGGCCAACCCGCGCAGGATCTCCAGCAGTTCGCGGGAGGTCATGCCGCCGGCCTCGGGGGTGCCGGTGCCGGGGGCGTGCGCCGGGTCCAGGCAGTCGATGTCGATGGAGATGTAGAGCGGGCGGTCGCCGATGCGCTGGCGGAGCTGGTCGGCGACCTCGTCGGCGCCGCGACGGTAGACGTCAGCGGAGGTGACGATGCCGAAGCCCATCTTCTCGTCGTCGGTGAGGTCCTTCTTGCCGTAGAGCGGACCGCGGGTGCCGACGTGGGAGAGCGCGGAGGTGTCGAGGATGCCCTCCTCGACGGCCCGGCGGAACGGCGTCCCGTGGGTGTACTCGGCGCCGAAGTAGGTGTCCCAGGTGTCCAGGTGCGCATCGAAGTGCAGCAGCGCCACCGGCCCGTGCTTCTTGGCGACCGAGCGCAGCAGCGGCAGCGCGATGGTGTGGTCGCCACCGAGCGTCATCATCCGGGCACCGGAGGCCAGCAGGTCGTCCGCGGCGGCCTCGATGGTCTCCACGGCCTCGTTGATGTTGAACGGGTTGGCCGCGATGTCCCCGGCGTCCGCGACCTGCGCCAGCGCGAACGGCGAGGCGTCCTGCGCCGGGTTGTACGGCCGCAGCAGCCGCGACGCCTCGCGGATCGCGTTGCCGCCGAAGCGGGCGCCCGGCCGGTAGGAGACGCCGGTGTCGAAGGGGACACCGACGACGGCGACATCGGTGCGGCCGCCGACCTCGTCGAGGCGGGGCAGCCGGGCGAAGGTCGCGGGCCCTGCGTAGCGCGGAACACGGGAGGAGTCGACGGGGCCCACGGGCTCGTTCGATGCGGTGGTCATGGAGGTCAGGCTAGGGATCACCACACCCCCGCTCCATGGACATTTACGGCCCCGACCCCTCGTCCGTTCGACATTCTGTCCACCCGCCCGCGTCCGGCACGCGGAACGCCCCGCCCCCAGAAATCCGGCCGGGCACAATGACGCTATGCCGATAGCCGCTGCTGCCCCCTCGCGCGTAGAACTCGTCGACCACCTCATACGGACCCGGATCGCGGGCGAGGTCGCCACCCCCCGCGAGAACAACCTCCTCCACTACCGCCGGCTCGCGAACGGCGACCGCCACTACTGGTTCGGCCTGGAACTGGGCGACCGCTGGACGGACGAGCAGGACGTGCTGGCCGTGATGGCGGAGCGCTGCGGCGTCAGCGACGACCCGAACCACCGGCAGGGCCAGGACACCATCGACCCCGAACTGACCGTCGACGCCCTGGACCGCGCGGCCGCCGTGCTGCGCAAGGCCGCCGCCGACCGCCAGCGGATCCTGTTCGCCACCGGCCACCCCGGCGGCCTGCTGGACGTCCACCGGGCCACGGCCCAGGCGCTGCGCACCCACGGCTGCGAGATCATGGTGATCCCCGACGGGCTCCAGGCCGACGACGGCATGGTCTTCCAGTTCGGCGACGTGGCAATGCTGGAGCGCGGCGCCACCTTGTGGCACACCCACTCCCCCGAACCGATGGCCGCCATCCTCGACGCCCTGGCCCCCGCGGACCACCCCGACCTGGTCATGGCCGACCACGGCTGGGCGGGCTGCGCGGCCCAACGCGCCATCCCCACCATCGGCTTCGCCGACTGCAACGACCCGGCCCTCTTCCTCGCCGAATCCGAGGGCACCCTCCAGGTCACCATCCCCCTGGACGACCACGTCCTCAGCCCCCGCCACTACGACCCGCTGACCAACTACCTGCTCGCAGCAGCCGACTTGGTCTGACCCCACCCACCACGGACGGCCGCCAACGGGACATCACCACCCGGGCGTTCCCGCGACGTACGGCCCCACCGTCGGAAAGCCGGCAACGGCGCGGGCCGGAGGGGATGTCCCGGGGTGCGCCCGCAGGATCTGGAGCAAACTAACCGGGCATTCCTCATCTGACTGACCAGAGGCGCCCGCACCGAGGACGTACCCCGGGACAGCCCCTCCGGCCCCACCCACGACGGGACGCCGAGGCCACCGCGAGCAGCACGGCGGGACAGCCGAAATCGACGGCCGTCCACAAACCACCCCGCCGCCACGGCGAGCAACCACCAACCGCCAGGGTCCGGCGGAAAGCCAACCCACCCCCACCCCAACGTGGGAAGCCCTCACCGAGGCACGCGCACAACCCCCTCCTGCATCACCGTCACCACCAACTGCCCATCCGCAGCGAAGATGCGCCCCTGCCCAAGTCCGCGACCGCCCTGCGAAGTCGGCGACTCCTGGTCGTAGAGCAGCCACTCATCGGCCCGCACCGGCCGGTGGAACCACATCGCATGGTCGAGGCTCGCGCCGACCACGTCGCCGACCGCCCATCCACCCCGCCCGTGCGCCAACAGCACCGAGTCCAGCAGCGTCATGTCGGAGACGTAGGTGACCAGGCAGACGTCGAGGAGCGGACGGGGGATCGGGCCGTCGTCGTCCAGCTTGCCCTGGGTGCGGAACCAGACCTGGGAGCGGGGTTCGCGCGGCCGGCCGACGGTGGCGTAGGGCGGCTCGTCGACGTACCGCAGGTCGATCGCGGCGCGGGCCTGACGCAGCCGCTCGGCGACCTCCGGCGAGAGGTAGCGCTCGGCGTGGCGGGGCAACAGCTCGGCGGCGGTGGGCAGTTCCAGCGGGTCGGGCGCCGCCGGCATCGGTTCCTGGTGCTCCAGCGTCGCCGCCCCCTCCTCGTCCCCGTGGAAGGACGCGGTGAGGTGGAAGATCGGCTGGCCGTGCTGGACGGCGACGACCCGGCGGGTGGTGAAGGACCGGCCGTCGCGGATCCGGTCGACGGTGTAGACGAGGGGCGCGCCGGGGTCGCCGGGCCGGAGGAAGTAGGCGTGCAGGGAGTGGGGCGGACGGTCGGCCGGGACCGTGCGGCCGGCCGCGACCAGGGCCTGCGCGGCGACCTGGCCGCCGAAGACCCGGGGCACGACCGAGGCCCGGCTCCACCCGCGGAAGATGTCCTGCTCGATCCGCTCCAGATCGAGCAGGTCGAGCAGCGACCGCAGTGCGTCGTTCACGTGCGTACCGGTCCGTAACGCCGTTACAGGCCCATGGACTTGGCGATGATGGACTTCATGACCTCGCTGGTGCCGCCGTAGATGCGGTTGACGCGGTTGTCGGCGTAGAGGCGGGCGATCGGGTACTCGTTCATGAAGCCGTAGCCGCCGTGCAGTTGAAGGCAGCGGTCGATGACGCGGTGGGCGACCTCGGTGCAGAAGAGCTTGGCGGAGGCGGCCTCGGCCGCCGTCAGCTCGCCGGCGTCCAGGGCCTCCAGGGCGCGGTCGGCGACGGCCTCGGCGGCGTCCACCTCGGCCTGGCAGGCGGCCAGTTCGAACTTGGTGTTCTGGAAGGAGGCGACGGTCTTGCCGAAGACGGTCCGCTCCTGGACGTAACTCTGGGCGAACCGGACGGCGGCCTTGGCCTGCGCGTAGGCGCCGAAGGCGATGCCCCAGCGCTCGGAGGGGAGGTTGCGACCGAGGTAGGAGAAGCCCTTGTTCTCCTCGCCGAGCAGGTCCTCGACGGGCACCTTGACGTCGACGAACGCCAACTCGGCGGTGTCGGAGACCTTCAGGCCGAGCTTGTCGAGCTTGCGGCCGACGGAGTAGCCCTCGGACTTCGTGTCCACGGCGAAGAGGGAGATGCCGAACCGACGGTCGTCCTCGCGCGGGGCGGCGGTGCGGGCGCAGACGATGACGCGGTCGGCGTGCACGCCGCCGGTGATGAAGGTCTTGGCGCCGTTGAGGACGTAGTGGGTGCCGTCCGCGGAGAGCTTGGCGGTGGTCTTCATGCCGGCGAGGTCGGAGCCGGTGCCCGGCTCGGTCATCGCCAGCGCCCACATCTCCTCGCCGGAGACGAACTTGGGCAGGTAGCGCTTCTTCTGCTCCTCGGTGGCGAGCATCTGGAGGTAGGGCAGGCCGAGCAGGACGTGGACGCCGGAGCCGCCGAAGGAGACGCCGGCGCGGGCGGTCTCCTCGTACATCACGGCCTCGAACTTGTGCGAGTCGATGCCGGCGCCGCCGTACTCCTCGGGGACGCGGATGCCGAAGATGCCCAGCTCGGCGAGCTTGTAGTAGAAGTCGCGGGGGACCTGGCCGGCCGCGTACCAGTCGTCGTGGACCGGCACCACCTCGGCCTCGATGAAGGCGCGTATGGTCGCGCGGAACGCCTCGTGGTCCTCGTTGAACACCGTGCGACGCATGCTCTGGGCCTCCCTCGCCATGCTCTCGGCTAAGCGTTTGCTCAGCCGAAAGCTACCCGGCGGTCACCTCACTGTCCAGGGGTTGTCCAGCAGGCGGAAGAGCAGCCGGCAGAGCGGACAGAAGGGGCCCCAACTCGCCGCCGAGCGGCGCGAACACACCCGGCCAAGGCGCCCCGCTCAGCCGCGCAGCGGGCCGGCGTCGCCGTCCACCGCCCCGAACGCCCCCAGCGCCAGCCGGTGCAGCAGCCGGGCCATCTCCGTGCGGCCCGGGAGGGAACCGGGCCGCCCCAGGTGCGGGGTGGAGTTCAGCAGCCCGAAGACCGCGTGCACCGCCGCCCGCACCTCGGACTCCGACGACTCGGGGTGGACCTGCCGCACGACCGCCACCCACAGCTCGACGTACTGCCGCTGGAGCTGCCGCACCCGCTTGCGGTCGGCCTCCCGCAGCCGGTCCAACTCGCGGTCGTGCAGGGTGATCAGGGGCCGGTCGTCGAGCGCGAAGTCGATATGGCCGTCGATCAGCGCGTCGAGCACCGCGGCGGGGGTCTCGCCGCCCTCCTCGATCCGCATCCGCCCGCCGGCCAGCAGCCGTTCGCTGATCCCGACGAGGAGCTCGGCGAGCATCGCGTCCTTGCCGGCGAAGTGCCGGTAGAGGCCGGGCCCCGAGATGCCCACGGCCGCCCCTATCTCGTCCACGCCGACGCCGTGGAAGCCGCGCTCCGCGAAGAGGCGGGCGGCCTCCTTGAGGATCTGCTCGCGGCGGCTGGTCGGGGCGGGGGCGTGCGCGTTGCTCATGACGTCGATTGTAGACAGCCGGGTTAGTGGTCGTTAACCTGAAGGGGATGAGGTTAACGCCTATTAACCCGCCCGGCCCCGGGAGAACCCCCGCGGCACCGGGCGGGCAGCCGACCCAAGCGAGGGGGCCCATGGCGATGGAGGCCATCGAGCAGGCACCGGTGCTGGCCAGCACCGCCGACCCGGCGTCCGACGCCTGGCGGGCCAACGAGGCCGCGCACCGCGAACTGGCCGGGCAACTGCACACCAAGCTGGCCGCGGCCCGGCTGGGCGGCGGCGAGAAGGCCCGGGCCCGGCACACCGCCCGCGGCAAGCTGCTGCCCCGCGACCGGGTGGACGCCCTGCTGGACCCCGGCTCCCCGTTCCTGGAGCTGGCGCCGCTGGCCGCGGACGGGATGTACGACGGGGCCGCCCCGGCCGCCGGGGTGATCGCCGGCATCGGCCGGGTCAGCGGCCGGGAGACGGTGATCGTCGCCAACGACGCCACCGTCAAGGGCGGCACGTACTACCCGATGACGGTCAAGAAGCACCTGCGCGCCCAGGAGGTCGCGCTGGAGAACCGCCTGCCCTGCCTGTATCTGGTCGACTCCGGCGGCGCGTTCCTGCCGATGCAGGACGAAGTCTTCCCCGACCGCGAGCACTTCGGGCGGATCTTCTACAACCAGGCGCGGATGTCCGGCGCCGGCATCCCGCAGATCGCCGCGGTCCTCGGCTCCTGCACGGCTGGCGGCGCCTACGTCCCGGCGATGAGCGACGAGGCGGTGATCGTGCGAAACCAGGGCACGATCTTCCTCGGCGGCCCGCCGCTGGTGAAGGCCGCCACCGGAGAGGTCGTCACCGCCGAGGAGTTGGGCGGCGGCGAGGTGCACTCCCGCACCTCCGGCGTCACCGACCACCTCGCCGAGGACGACGCGCACGCCCTGCGGATCGTCCGCACCATCGTCGCCACCCTCGGCGACCGCCCGCCGCTGCCCTGGGCCGTCCGGCCCGTCGAGGAGCCCAAGGTCGACCCCGCCGGGCTCTACGGCGCGGTGCCGGTGGACTCCCGCACCCCCTACGACGTCCGCGAGGTGATCGCCCGGATCGTCGACGGCTCCCGCTTCGCCGAGTTCAAGGCCGAGTACGGCACCACCCTGGTCACCGGCTTCGCCCATCTCCACGGCCATCCGGTGGGCATCGTCGCCAACAACGGTATCCTGTTCTCCGAATCCGCCCAGAAGGGCGCCCACTTCATCGAGCTGTGCGACCAGCGCGGCATCCCGCTGCTCTTCCTCCAGAACATCTCCGGCTTCATGGTCGGCCGCGACTACGAGGCCGGCGGCATCGCCAAGCACGGCGCGAAGATGGTCACCGCGGTCGCCTGCACCCGCGTCCCCAAGTTGACCGTCGTCATCGGCGGCTCCTACGGGGCGGGCAACTACTCGATGTGCGGCCGGGCCTACTCCCCCCGCCTGATGTGGATGTGGCCCAACGCCAAGATCTCGGTGATGGGCGGCGAACAGGCCGCCTCCGTCCTCGCCACCGTCAAGCGCGACCAGTTGGAGGCGCGTGGCGAGGAGTGGAGCGCCGAGGACGAGACCGCCTTCAAGGACCCGATCCGCGCCCAGTACGAGACCCAGGGCAACGCCTACTACGCGACCGCCCGACTGTGGGACGACGGGGTCATCGACCCACTGGAGACCCGCCAGGTCCTCGGCCTGGCGCTGACCGCCTGCGCCAACGCCCCCCTGGGCGACCCCGGCTTCGGCGTCTTCCGGATGTGAGAGGACCTATGCCCAGCTTCGAGAACGGCCTGTTCGACACCGTCCTGGTCGCCAACCGCGGGGAGATCGCGGTCCGCGTCATCCGGACGCTGCGCGCCCTCGGCATCCGCTCCGTCGCGGTCTACAGCGACGCGGACGCCGACGCCCGGCACGTCCGCGAGGCCGACACCGCGGTCCGGATCGGCCCGGCCCCGGCCGCGGAGAGCTACCTCTCCATCGAGCGCCTGCTGGACGCGGCCGCCCGCACCGGCGCCCAGGCCGTCCACCCCGGCTACGGCTTCCTCGCCGAGAACGCCGCCTTCGCCCGCGCCTGCACCGACGCCGGACTGGTCTTCATCGGGCCGCCGGCGGACGCCATCGACCTGATGGGCGACAAGATCCGGGCCAAGGAGACGGTCCGCGCCGCCGGCGTCCCGGTCGTCCCCGGCTCCGCCGGCAGCGGCCTGACCGACGACCAACTGGCCGCCGCCGCCCGGGAGATCGGCATGCCGGTGCTGCTCAAGCCGTCCGCGGGCGGCGGCGGCAAGGGCATGCGCCTGGTGCGGGACGGGGCCCGCCTGGCCGACGAGATCGCCGCCGCCCGCCGCGAGGCCCGCTCGTCCTTCGGGGACGACACCCTGCTGGTGGAGCGGTGGATCGACCGGCCCCGGCACATCGAGATCCAGGTGCTGGCCGACGGCCACGGCACCGTCCTCCACCTCGGCGAGCGCGAGTGCTCCCTCCAGCGCCGCCACCAGAAGATCATCGAGGAGGCGCCCTCGCCGCTGCTGGACGAGGCGACCCGGGCCGCGATGGGCGCGGCGGCCGTCCAGGCGGCCCGCTCCTGCGGCTACCGCGGCGCCGGCACCGTCGAGTTCATCGTCCCCGGCAAGGACCCGGCCGGCTACTGCTTCATGGAGATGAACACCCGCCTCCAGGTGGAGCACCCGGTCACCGAACTCGCCGTCTCCCTCGGCCCGGACGCCGGCCCGCTCGACCTCGTCGCGTGGCAGGTGCGGATCGCCGCCGGCGCCCGCCTGCCGCACACCCAGGACGACGTCACCTTCACCGGGCACGCGATCGAGGCCCGGATCTGCGCCGAGACCCTGTCCATCAAAGGCGGGTCCCGCGACTTCCTGCCGACCGGCGGCACCGTGCTGACCCTGCGCGAGCCGACCGGCGAGCAGGTGCGCACCGACTCCGGCCTCACCGAGGGCGTCGAGGTCGGCAGCCGCTACGACCCGATGCTCGCCAAGGTCATCGCGCGCGGCCCCGACCGGGCCGGCGCGCTGCGCACGCTGCGGGCCGCGCTGGCCGCCACCGTCACCCTCGGCGTGCCCACCAACGCCGGCTTCCTGCGCCGGCTGCTGGCCCACCCGGACGTGGTCTCCGGCGAGTTGGACACCGGCCTGGTCGAGCGGGTGGCGGCCGACCTGGTGGCCGACGGGGTGCCGGACGAGGTGTACGCGGCGGCCGCCGCGATCCGGCAGGCCGCCCTGGAGCCGGCCGCCGACGAGGCCGGCTGGCGCGACCCGTTCGCCGCCCCCACCGGCTTCCGACTCGGCGGCGAGCCCGCCCCCGTCCGCCACTGGCTGCGCGTCCCCGGCCACGACCCGGTGGCCTACGACGTCCGGCCCGGCACCGCCCCCGAGCGCTACGAGGTCACCGCGGACGAGGTCACCGTCACCGTCGACGGCGTCCGGCACACCTTCCACCGCGGCGGCGACTGGCTGGGCCGGGACGGCGACGCCTGGCACGTCACCGACCACGACCCGGTGGCCGAGGCGCTGCGCGCGGCGGCCCGCGGGCACGGCGTGGACACCCTCGCCGCCCCGATGCCGGGCACCGTCACCGTCGTCAAGGTCGCGGTCGGCGACGAAGTGGCCGCCGGCCAGGGCCTGTTGGTGGTGGAGGCGATGAAGATGGAGCACGTGATCTCCGCCCCGCACGCCGGGACGGTCACCGAGCTGGACGTCACCCCCGGCAGCACGGTCGCCATGGACCAGGTCCTGGCCGTCGTCGCCCCGCACGAGGACGCCACACCCCAGGACGACCCCGCCCCGCGCACCGACGAGGAGGCCACGGCATGACCGAGCCGACCGCAACCCCGGCCACCGGGCTGCCGATGGAGGTGGCCGCCGAGGGCCTGCCCACCCGCGTGCGGATCCACGAGGTCGGCCCCCGCGACGGCCTCCAGAACGAGCAGACCGTCGTCCCCACCGAGATCAAGGCCGAGTTCATCCGCAAGCTGGCCGCCGCCGGGCTGCCGGTGATCGAGGCCACCAGCTTCGTGCACCCCAAGTGGGTGCCCCAACTCGCCGACGCCGAGCAGCTGTTCCCGCTGCTGGACGGCCTGGACCCGCGGCGGCTGCCGGTGCTGGTGCCCAACGAGCGGGGCCTGACCCGGGCCCTGGCGCTGGGCGCCCGCCGGATCGCGGTGTTCGGCAGCGCCACCGAGTCGTTCGCTAGGGCCAACCTCAACCGCACCGTCGACGAGGCGCTGGCCATGTTCGCCCCGGTCGTCCGCCGCGCCCGGGACGAGAAGGTGCACGTCCGCGGCTACCTCTCGATGTGCTTCGGCGACCCCTGGGAGGGCGCGGTCCCGATCGCCCAGGTCGTCCGGGTCTGCCGGGCCCTGTTCGACCTGGGCTGCGACGAGTTGAGCCTCGGCGACACCATCGGCGTGGCCACCCCCGGCCACGTCCAGCACCTGCTCGCGGCGCTCAACGAGGCGGGCGTGCCGACCTCCGCACTCGGCGTCCACTTCCACGACACCTACGGGCAGGCGCTCGCCAACACCTTCGCCGCGCTCCAGCACGGCGTCACCACCATCGACGCCTCGGCGGGCGGCCTGGGCGGCTGCCCGTACGCCAAGAGCGCCACCGGCAACCTCGCCACCGAAGACCTCGTGTGGATGTTGCACGGCCTCGGCATCGAGACCGGCGTCGACCTGGAGCGACTCACCGCGACCAGCGCCTGGCTGGCCGGGGTCCTGGGCCGCCCCAGTCCCTCGCGCACCGTCCGTGCCCTCTCCCACAAGGAGTGAGTGACCATGTCCCTGGACCACCGCCTGCCCGACGAGCTGGAGGAACTCCGGCGCACCGTCGAGGCGTTCGCGCATGACGTCGTCGCCCCGGAGATCGGCGCGTACTACGAGCAGCACGCCTTCCCCTACGACATCGTCCGCCAGATGGGGCAGATGGGCCTGTTCGGCCTGCCGTTCCCCGAGGAGTACGGCGGGATGGGCGGCGACTACCTGGCGCTCGGCATCGCCCTGGAGGAGCTGGCCCGGGTCGACTCCTCGGTGGCCATCACCCTGGAGGCCGGCGTCTCGCTGGGCGCCATGCCGGTCTACCGCTTCGGCACCGAGGAACAGAAGCGCGCCTGGCTGCCGAAGCTCTGCAGCGGCGAGGTGCTGGGCGCCTTCGGCCTCACCGAACCGGACGGCGGCTCGGACGCCGGCGCCACCCGCACCACGGCCGTCCGCGAAGGCGACGACTGGGTCATCAACGGCAGCAAGTGCTTCATCACCAACTCCGGCACGGACCTCACCGGCCTGGTGACCGTCACCGCGGTCACCGGCCGCAAGCCCGACGGCTCCCCGCTCATCTCCGCGATCATCGTGCCGTCCGGCACCCCCGGCTTCACCGTCGCCGCCCCCTACTCCAAGGTCGGCTGGAACGCCTCCGACACCCGCGAACTCTCCTTCTCCGACGTCCGCGTGCCGGCCGCCAACCTCCTCGGCGAGGAGGGCCGCGGCTACGCCCAGTTCCTGCGCACCCTCGACGAGGGCCGGATCGCCATCGCCGCCCTGGCGACGGGCCTGGCCCAGGGCTGCGTCGACGAATCGGTGAAGTACGCCAAGGAGCGGCACGCCTTCGGCCGCCCCATCGGCGCCAACCAGGCCATCCAGTTCAAGCTGGCCGACATGGAGATGCGCGCCCACACCTCCCGACTGGCCTGGCGCGACGCCGCCTCCCGCCTCGTCCACGGCGAGCCCTTCAAGAAGCAGGCCGCGCTCGCCAAGCTCTACTCCTCCGAAATCGCGGTGGACAACGCCCGCGAGGCCACCCAGATCCACGGCGGCTACGGCTTCATGAACGAGTACCCGGTCGCCCGCATGTGGCGCGACGCCAAGATCCTGGAAATCGGCGAGGGCACCAGCGAGGTCCAACGCATGCTGATCGCGCGGGAGTTGGGGTTTTGAGCACGCCCCTTCCAAGGTTCGCCCACCCGGTGGGCGAACCCTCTGGGCAGGATGCGCGCACGTGCCGCCCGGGAGGTCAGCGGGCGGCGCCCGCCGGCCACAGGACCCGTACCGGCCTGCCGGCCCGCTCGGCGTAGGCGACCACGTCGGCGGTGCCGCCGTACCCGCGGGCCGGCTTCCCGTCCCAGACGGCCAGCACTTCGTCCGAGAGGCGGACGAGGATTTCGGAGCCCGCCATGTGCGCGTCGGAGTCGGAGATCGTCAGCCCGGTTGCGTGGACGTCGGCGGCCCGACCGAGCAGCGCGTCGTAGGTGGCGTGGTGCCACACCGGGAGGCCGGCGCGGTATTCACCGGCCGGGACGATCACCTCAAGGCGCCCGCCGTGCCGGAGCACGGCCTCGGCGAACCAGGCGTCGGGCCCGTCCGCGATACAGGAGATCCCGACGAGCTCCGCCGGCTCATACGCGCTCACGGCCGCTTCCAACATGGACCGCACTCGCCGTTCGACGTCCGGACCGAGTCCACGGTGACCGGTGATCCCCACGCGCATCGCCGAGCTCCCTACAGGTAGACGCCGTGGAGGCGTTGGTCGAATTCCCGCACGGCCTTGGGGGGCTGGAAATCGGCGAGGACACCAGCGAGGTCCAACCCCAAGCGCTCTCCACTACGCCGCCTTCAGGCGGGACACCTCCCGAACCCGCCCGGAGAGCGCCTGGACGACGGGCAGCTTGCCGAACGGACGCAGTCGGCTCCGGAGGGTGTCGAAGTGCTCGTCCCCTCGGGCGCTGGAGACGGTGGCGTAGTCGTCCAAGAAGTGGCCCCACTCCTCGCAGGCTTCTTCGACGTGGCGCATCTCCATGAGGCGCGCCGCAAGGAGCCCGTTGGCGTGGACCCGACCTTGGCGTTCGTGGCGGGGCCGGACTCGGGTGGAGCGGCGCAGGGCCCTGATCGAGCCGGGGCGGTCGCCGAGTTCCCACAGCACGTGGGCGACGTGGAACTCGTAGGCGGCGCGGTCGTAGCCACCCAGGGCCTCGTTGCGTCCGTCCGCCCGGGACAGCGCCTGTTCCGTCTCGCGGAGTCGCCGGAACGCCTGCCTGCGGTCCTTGACCATGGCTGCTCCGTGGGCCTGTTGGCCTCGGAGGAAGGCGACCAACCGGGGGCCGGCCACCGGTGCCGCTTCGGCGGCGGCGTCGGCGAGTTCGAGTGCCTTGGGACCGTGACGGAGGTGGGACGCTTGCAGCGCCATTCCGCGGAGCGTACGGCAGTAGGTCACGTGATCCTCGCCTTCGCCGGCGAGTTTGAGCGCGCTCACGTAGTACCGCTGCCCGAGCCCTTGGCGTCGTTCGTACATCGCCATCCAACCGGTGAGGTACACCAGGTCAGCCGCGGCCGAACGCATCGCCTTCTGCGCCTCCACAGTGCCGGCCGCCCGCAACCAGGGCTCGACGGAGTTCACGAGGAACGAAGCGGCCATCGGACGAGCATGGCCGCCGCCGAGTTCATCCAGGATGCCGGCGATCTTCTCCGTCATGACGCGCACGGTGGTGACGTCGCCCATCCCGATACGAGTGGTACGCCCGGCAGCCGCCTTCTCCAACCGACCGACGACATCCTGGTAGGCGGGAGCCATCAGTGTCGCGGAATACAGAGCCGCGCTGAGGACGGCACGGCGCGAAGGATCCATGTCTGCCTTCCCGAGTTCCATCAAACCGGATACCGCGTCCGGCTGAGGGAGCGCCTCCGCCACCCCGCCCAGCCCGGCTTCCGCGGAACTCACCGTCCGGCCAAGGAGCCGGCACAGCGCCTCGACAATCGCAGGCCGCACTTCGGGCTTGGGCTTCGAGCCCTTCAGCCAGTGTGAGACGGAGGACTTGTCGTAGTGGAGGGCCAGGCCGCCTTCTTGGCCGAGGCGGTTGACGGTACGCGCCAGTTGCGCGTTCTCGATGCGCCCTTCCTGCATCAAGGCCGCAAGCGCGGTGTTCGGTGTCCTCGATCGTCTTGCCATCACGTATCCCAGGTGCGTTCAACCGGTTCAACCGACTCTTCACTGTGCCCCCTTACTCCGCCCTGCGTAAGGGGGTTGGCTGGATGTCAGCCGCCCGAGCTCACCAAAACCGACATGCGTCCCACGCGGTCGTCCTGGCGTCAACGAACGGCAGCGCCAATCGAGTTGAGCCTGCCTTCCCCCATGGTGCGCGGGTGGCTGACACCCATCCCGTCCCCTGCAAGCGAACCGAGGCCGCGATGACCACACACCACACCGTTCAGGACAAGCAGAACGTCGTCACCTACCCACCAGGCACCGCCGTCTACGACATCATCGCCAACGCCGTCGGCAGAGTGGCGGACCCGGAGGCGTACCCGCCCAGTTGCCTGGACTGCGTCTGCGTCCTGGTGGTGCCGCTCACCGGGTCCGCACCGGCATGGCAGGCCGAGCCAGGCGCACTACGCCCGGCGTCCGAGGACGAAATCGAGGCCGCGCTCACCGAGGCAGCGCCACGGTGAGCAGCCCGCACCCCGAAGTCGGCGACCTCGTCGTCGCGCACACGACCGGCACGAAGTGGGTGTGCACGGACATCACCGGCGCGAACACCCGCCGCCCGGTGTGGCTGCTGCGCCCGCTGTACGGCGCCGCCGGCCGGGAACAGCAGCGCGTCGAAGGGGACGCCCTCGCGTCGTACGCGGTGGTCGCCCGCCGCGGCGAGTGGGACCGGCCGTGAGCGGGCGGCCGTCAGACCGTGCGCCGCCGGTGCCGCCCGGCCTCAACGCGTCGGCCCCGCCCGGCACTTACCGGCCCGGCCACGCGGGGCGCCCCCTCACCGCCCCACCCAAGGCACCTCCGGCGCCCGGTAGTAATCGATCCCCTGCGCGTCCCAGCGTGGCCCCTGGGCGGCCAACCGCACCCGGTACGCGTCCCAGTCGTGCGTCCGCGCCGGCGACCAGCCCAGCTCCGCGATTCCGGCCAGCCGCGGGAAGGCCAGGTATTCGAGGTTCGCCGAACTCCCCAGCGTCTCCGCCCACATCGGCGCCTCGACGCCCAGCACCGCACCGGCCGGCACCCCCGCCAGATAGCTGCCCGGGTCCCAGTCGTAGGAGCGCCGGACGCTCACATAGCCGGCCCATTCCAGGCCCAGCGGGGTGTCCTTGTCGTACTTCATGTCGAGGTAGGCGCGGTCGGCGGGCGACAGGACGAGGCGGGTGCCGTGCTGGGTCGCGTCGACGACCCGCTGCCGCTCCGCCGCGCCCGTCTTGTCCCGTCCCCAGTACTGGGCGATGGCGCCCTTGACCGGGTGCGCCCCGGTCAGCTCGTGCCAACCCACCACGGTCTTCCCGTACTTGGCGACCAGCGGCTGCACCGTGTCCATGAAGGTGACGTAGTCCGGGTGACTGGTGGCGTGCGTCTCGTCGCCGCCGATGTGCAGATAGCGGCCGGGGGTGAGCGCCGCGAGCTCGCGAAGGACGTCGTCGACGAACTGGTAGGTGAGCTTCTTGGAGACGCACAGCGAGCTGAAGCCGACCTTGGTGCCGGTGTAGAGCGGCGGCGCCTTCCCGTCGCAGTTGAGGTCGGCGTACGAGGCGAGCGCGGCGTTGGTGTGGCCGGGCATGTCGATCTCGGGGATCACGGTCAGATAGCGGCTGGCGGCGTAGCGGACGATCTCGCGATAGTCGGCCTTGCTGTAGTGGCCGCCACGACCGCCGCCGACCTGGGTGGAGCCGCCGTAACGCGCCAGCCGCGGCCAGGAGTCGATGGCGATCCGCCACCCCTGGTCGTCGGAGAGGTGCAGATGCAGCTTGTTGACCTTGTACTGGGCGAGCTGGTCGATGTACCGCTTGACCTGCTCGACGGTGAAGAAGTGCCGGGAGACGTCCAGCATCGCGCCGCGGTAGGCGTAGCGCGGGGTGTCGAGGATGGTGCCGCCGGCGACCCGCCAGGGCCCCGGCTGCCGGCTGCGCTTCTCGACGGCGGCCGGCAGCAGTTGCCGCAGGGTCTGCATGCCGTGGAAGAGGCCGGCGGGGCGGGCGGCGCTGATGGTGACCGCGCGGCCGCCGGAGGTGAGCCGGTACCCCTCCTCGCCCAGCCCGCGGGCGTCCCGGCCGCCGAGCCGGAAGACGATGCCGTCCGCGCCGCCGCGGGTGGTGACCGGTAGCGGGAAGCCGGTGGACGGCCGCAGCAGCCCCGCCAGATAACCGGCGATCCGCCGGGCCTCGCCGGAGCCCGCGGGCACCCGGATGCGGGTCCCGCTGCCGAGCGTGAACGCGGCGCCGCCCGGGCGGACCGCGGCGGGCGCCGGGACGACCCGGTCCAGCGGGGTGGCGGCGGCCGGTGCGCCCGGCGCGGGGGCGGCGGCGGACGCGCCTGTCGCCGTACCCGCCGCCGCGACCAGCAACAGCGGAATCAGCAGTCTTGGTCGTCTCATGGACGTCCCTTCGGCGAGCTACGTCGGCGGCACGTTCTGTGGCGGCACGTTTCTGCATGGCGTGGAGCGACCGGATGGCTACCATGCGTACCGCGCGCGCGGGGGCCGGTCAAGGTGCAGACCAACTTCCGGGCACGTTCCACACTCCCTGCCCGATAACGGGCAGATTTCTTGCGATTCTCTCCGGCGCCCCGCAATATCGACGGGTGCTCGAACGCCGTCCGTCCCATGAGGACCTCATCGACCACCTGGTCCGCAGCACGCCGCTCCAGCGCGGCGAGGCGGCCCGGGTGGTGCTGGACGTGCTGGCGTACTTCGACGAGACGACGGAGGGCTTCGTCCGCCGCAGACACCGCGAACTGCAGTCCCAGGGGCTGCGGAACGAGGCGATCTTCGAGCGGATCTCCCACGAGCTGCCGCACCGCGCCGTGTCCCCACCGCCGCTCTCGCTCCGCCAGCTACGCCGCCTCGTCTACGGCTGACGGCCGCGACGCGACCGGACCACAGCCCCGGACGGGTCGAAGACGACCGGGCACCCACCGAACGCCAATGAGAAGGGTCACCGTATGTGCGGGATCGTCGGATACATCGGCAAGCGCGATGTCGCGCCGCTGCTCCTTGAGGGCCTTCAGCGCCTGGAGTACCGCGGTTACGACTCGGCCGGCATCGCCATCCACGCGAGCGGCACCGGCAAGGCCGGCGGCCTGAAGACCGCCAAGGCCAAGGGCCGGGTCCGCGAGCTGGAGTCCCGGCTGCCGAAGCGGTTCGCGGGCACCACCGGCATCGCGCACACCCGTTGGGCCACCCACGGCGCCCCCACCGACGAGAACGCCCACCCGCACCTCGACGCCGAGGGCAAGGTCGCCGTCGTCCACAACGGCATCATCGACAACGCCGCCGACCTGCGCGCCCGTCTGACCGCCGACGGCGTGACCTTCGCCTCCGAGACCGACACCGAGGTGCTCGCCCACCTCGTCGGCCGCTCCACCGCCGCCACCCTGGAGGAGAAGGTCCGCGAGGCGCTCCGCCACGTCGAGGGCACCTACGGCATCGCCGTCCTGCACGCCGACTTCGCCGACCGCATCGTGGTCGCCCGCAACGGCTCCCCGGTCGTCCTCGGCATCGGCGAGCACGAGATGTTCGTCTCCTCCGACGTCGCCGCGCTGGTCTCGCACACCCGCCAGGTCGTCACCCTGGACGACGGCGAGATGGCCACCCTCAAGGCCGACGACTACCGCACCTACACGACCGAGGGCTCGCGGACGACGGCGACGCCGGAGACCGTCGAGTACGCGGCCGAGTCCTACGACCTGGGCGGCCACGACACCTACATGCACAAGGAGATCTCCGAGCAGGCGGAGGCGGTGGACCGGGCGCTGCGCGGCCGGATCGACGACCGCTTCTCCACCGTCCACCTCGGCGGCCTCAACCTCGACGCCCGTGAGGCGCGCGGGGTGCGCCGGGTGAAGATCCTCGGCTGCGGCACCTCGTACCACGCCGGCCAGATCGGCGCCCAGATGATCGAGGAGTTGGCCCGCATCCCCTCGGACGCCGAGCCGGCCTCCGAGTTCCGCTACCGCAACCCGGTCGTGGACCCCGACACCCTCTACGTCGCGGTCTCCCAGTCCGGTGAGACCTACGACGTGCTGGCCGCCGTCCAGGAGCTCAAGCGCAAGGGCGCCCGGGTGCTGGGCCTGGTCAACGTGGTCGGCTCGGCGATCGCCCGCGAGACCGACGGCGGCATCTACGTGCACGCCGGCCCCGAGGTCTGCGTGGTCTCCACCAAGTGCTTCACCAACATGGTGGTTTCGTTCGCGCTGCTCGCCCTGCACCTGGGCCGCATCCGGGACCTGTCGGTCGCGGACGGCAAGCGGATCATCGAGGGCCTGCGGAAGCTGCCCGGCCAGATCGACGAGATCCTCAAGGGCGAGGACGAGATCAAGCGGCTGTCGGCGCTGTACGCGGACGCCAAGTCGATGATGTTCATCGGCCGGGTGCGCGGCTACCCGGTGGCCCGCGAGGCGTCGTTGAAGCTCAAGGAGGTCTCGTACATCCACGCCGAGGCGTACCCGGCCTCGGAGCTCAAGCACGGCCCGCTGGCGCTCATCGAGCCGGCGATGCCGACCGTGGCGATCGTGCCGGACGACGACCTGCTGGAGAAGAACCGCGCCGCGCTGGAGGAGATCAAGGCCCGCAGCGGCCGGATCCTCGCCGTCGCGCACGACGAGCAGGAGAAGGCCGACCACACCATCGTGGTGCCGAAGAACGAGCCCGAGCTGGACCCGATCCTGATGGGCATCCCGCTCCAACTCCTCGCTTACCACACCGCGTTGGCCCTCGGCCGGGACATCGACAAGCCCCGCAACCTCGCCAAGTCCGTGACGGTGGAGTAACCCACACCAACTGGTGGACCGGACCTTGCCCGGTCCACGAAAGCGGCGGCCTAGGTCCTGCCCGATGGGTCAGGGCCGGGTGGGCCCTAGCCGCACAACACGGCGCTGGCTCCGCATGCGTGCCACCATACGCACGCGGAGCCGGCGCCTCCCCTTGCCGGCGTCGCCCATTACGCCGGCGGGATGCCGCCGCCCCGGGATCCGTCACTTCCTGGTCGGCAGCACGCGGTTGCGACCGTTTTCTACCCGTCACAAGCGCACAACCAACCTCCGGACGGCAACCGGACGCCCGCTACCCACAATCCTCATGACGCCCTCTCAACTGTGGACGCACGAAGGAGAATCGATCAACTGGTCGGGCGTGCAAGGGAGTTGACCCCGCGCACCAGCGCGCGCCACCGCAGGGCGCACGAGGGCGCATCGGGGCACACGCGCCAACGACCCTCGCGGGCCCTTAGGGGATGACCATGACCGGCCGCTGTGCGCGGCGGGCGAGCCGGCCGGCGACCGAGCCGAAGATCCGGCCGACGATGCCGTGGGTCGAGCCGACCACGATCGCGTCGGCCTCGTACTCCCGACCGACCTCCTCCAGCTCGTGACAGATGTCGCCGCCGCGCTCGACGAGGATCCAGGGGACCTCGGCGAGGTGGTCGGCGCAGGCGAGCTCCAGCCCCAACACCTCGGTGCGATGGTCGGGGACGTCGACGAAGACCGGGGGCTCGCAGCCCGCCCAGACCGTCGTCGGCAGCCGGTTGGCGACGTGGACGATGATCAGGCCGGAGCCGTGGCGGCGGGCCATACCGATTGCATACGCCAACGCGCGTTCGCTCGACATGGAGCCGTCGAAGCCGACCACGACGCCGTGCTGGAAGGCGGGATCGCATGAGTGGCGCTTCTGTTCCGCTGCTTCGAGGTCCGCCATCGGATCGGCGACCTGCTTGCGGTCCGCGGGTTCGGGGGATTCGTGACCGGCCATGGGTGTCTCGGCGAGAACGTCCTCTTGCGGAGGGGCGAACGGGGAACGGCGATTGACTTGATCCGGCAGTTGACCTGGGCGGCTCGGTCGAGGAGCCGGCGCCTTAGTTCAAAGAGGAACGATACGACTAGGAATCGTCTTCCCAAGCCGATACCCCAAGAGTACGGCGCTACTCCTCCACTGCCCAGAACGCACACGGTCCGGTGACGCCCTCCAGGAGCGCCCGGGGCCGCAAGCGTTCCCCGGAGCATGCCGGAGCGTGGCGCGGATGGCAATGCCCCGTCATGCCCCCGTACGTACCCCGGCGACGCCTTGTGGACGTCGACGGCGGTGCGGTAGTGGCCGGACCGCGCTGAGCGCCATGTCGCCGGCGCCGCCTAAGAGATCACTCGACCCGGTGAGCTCCGACGCGACCACGCGACGCCTCGGGTCGCCGCCGACGCCCGTCACCTTGATCACCCGCGCCAGGTCCCGAACAAAGAAGGGCACCCTCTCCCCCGACTCCCCACGGGAGAACGATTGGTGTGCCGGTGGCACGTACCACGAGCGCAGAACACCCCCTGAACAAAAGCGGGCGTAACGGGACGGAAGCACAAGGGGGTGGACGGCACAACGAAAGGCGTACGCCGGTCGATTGAGGCGTTCGCAAGTCTGCGCACGACCGTTTTCGGCCAACTTCGAGCCCTGGCTGAACCCTTGCCCCCGACCCCCCTCAACCCAGGTGTGAGCTGGGCGGAAAGGACCGGTGGGCATGGTTGTGCCCTACTGCGAACGGGCAGAGCCGAGACGCGCACTTTTCATGCAGGGCCGACGAGTGGAACGCTTCGTGATCGAATGCTTCGCGCCAAGTTGCCATATCGACATACCAGTGGGTGGTGAACTTGGCGCTCCATCCTCACGGGGCACAGTAGGTTCGATCTTGGTTGGGACGGCGGGGGAACTGTGCAGGACCGAGAGGGCGAGACGACCGAGGGGGGCTTAAGTGCCATGAGCCAGGACTCCGCTGCTGTACCAGACGCCGCACGCAAGCTCGCCGCCCGACGACGCCGCGAAATAGTCGCGGTGCTCCTCTTTAGTGGCGGCCCCATTTTCGAGAGCTCTATTCCGCTCTCGGTCTTCGGCATCGATCGACAGGATGCCGGTGTTCCGAGGTACCGACTACTTGTGTGCGCTGGCGAAGATGCGCCTTTGCGCACCACCGGGGGGCTCGAACTCTCCGCCCCCTACGGGCTGGAGGCGATCTCCCGCGCCGGGACGGTCGTCGTGCCGGCCTGGCGCTCCATCACCCAGGCCCCGCCGCCCGCGGCGCTCGACGCACTGCGCCGCGCGCACGAGGAGGGGGCCAGGATCGTCGGGCTGTGCACGGGGGCGTTCGTCCTCGCCGCGGCCGGACTGCTCGACGGCCGCCCGGCCACCACCCACTGGATGTACGCGCCGACGCTCGCCAAGCGTTATCCGTCCGTCCACGTGGACCCGCGCGAGCTGTTCGTCGACGACGGCGACGTGCTCACCTCCGCGGGTACCGCCGCCGGCATCGACCTCTGCCTGCACATCGTGCGCACCGACCACGGCGCCGACGCGGCCAACGCGCTCGCCCGCCGCCTGGTCGTCCCGCCCCGGCGGACCGCGTCCGACCTCGGGCACCAGCGCTACCTGGACAGGTCGTTACCAGAGGAGATCGGCGCCGACCCGCTCGCCGAGGTCGTCGCCTGGGCGCTGGAGCACCTCCACGAGCAGTTCGACGTGGAGACGCTGGCCGCCCGCGCGTACATGAGCCGGCGCACCTTCGACCGGCGGTTCCGCTCCCTCACGGGCAGCGCACCGCTCCAGTGGCTGATCACCCAACGGGTCCTCCAGGCCCAGCGGCTGCTGGAGACCTCCGACTACTCGGTGGACGAGGTCGCCGGCCGCTGCGGGTTCCGCTCGCCGGTCGCGCTGCGCGGCCACTTCCGACGGCAGCTCGGCGCCTCGCCCGCGGCCTACCGGGCGGCCTACCGCGCCCGTCGACCGCAGAACGGCGCGCCGGAGCCCGCCCTGCGACCGGAGCGGGCCGACCGTTCGCCGGAGCGCGAGCGGGCGGCGCTGGCGGCCGAGCGGTTCTCCGCGGCCGCGCTGGGCGGGCACGGGTTGGCCGCCGAGGCGGTCGACGCGGGCCGGCCCCAGCCGGAGGGGTATGCCGCACGTCTCCCGGAGACCCCGGTCGGCCGCGGGGCCGCTCGCCCCGTGCTCCCCGGCCAGCGGGAGCGCCCCGTAGGGTGAGACGTATGAACGATCGCATGGTGTGGATCGACTGCGAGATGACCGGACTCTCGCTGGCGAGTGACGCGCTTATCGAGGTGGCCGCCCTGGTCACCGACTCGGAACTGAACGTGCTGGGTGACGGGGTGGATGTGGTGATCCGTCCCCCGGCCGAGGCGCTGACCACCATGCCGGAGGTGGTGCGGCAGATGCACACCGCCTCCGGGCTGCTGGCCGAGCTGGACTCCGGGACGACGCTGGAAGCGGCCGAGGCACAGGTGCTGGAGTACATCAAGCAGCATGTGCCGGAGCCGGGGAAGGCGCCGTTGTGCGGTAACTCCGTCGGGACCGACCGCGGCTTCCTGCTGCGCGACATGCCCACACTGGAGAGCTACCTGCACTACCGGATCGTCGATGTGTCGTCCGTGAAGGAACTGGCCCGGCGCTGGTTCCCGCGGGCGTACTTCAACAGTCCGGACAAGAACGGCAACCACCGGGCGCTGGCCGACATCCGTGAATCCATCGCGGAGTTGCGCTACTACCGGGAGGCCGTGTTCGTGCCCCAACCGGGGCCGGACTCGGAGACCGCGAAGGCCATCGCGGCCAAGCACCAGCTGTCCGCCGAACCGGAGTCGGCGAAGCAGTGACGCAGCTCGCTCCCGGGGACACGAAACCTGGGAGCGAGCACCCCTCCGGAGCCTGTACACTTTTTCTCAGCCGGTGGGGAAAAGGAACCACACAGCACCGGTCTTGGTGGGTATAGCTCAGCTGGTAGAGCACCTGGTTGTGGTCCAGGATGTCGCGGGTTCGAGTCCCGTTACTCACCCCAGCATCGAGGCCCCCGATCTTCGGATCGGGGGCCTCGGGTGTTTTCCGGGTCAAGTGCCGCCGCACACAAGGGCGACGGGCCGCCGGACGGATGCTCAGTAGCCGACGGTGAAGCGCTCGCCGATGTGGCGCGGCTCCTCGATCTCGTCCAGGAGGGCAACGGCGTAGTCCTCGGCGGAGATCCGGCTGCTGCCGTCCTCGGCGACGACGAGGTCGTCGGTGGCGGTCCGGTAGGTGCCGGTGCGCTCGCCGGGCTCGATGGTGGCGGCCGGGCTGAGGTTGGTCCAACGGACGTCGGAGACGGTGCGGTAGAAGTCCAGCGCGTCGCCGTGTGCGTGCATGATCTGGAGCAGGAAGACCGGGAGGCCGGCGGCGTCCCAGACCTGGGTGCCGTCCGGCTTGCGGAGCGAGCCGGCGCCGCCGACCGAGAGCAGCCGCGGCGCGTCCCCGCCCAGCGTCCGCACCCCGGCGACCAGCGCCTCCGCGGCGGGCCGGATGGTGGCGATGTGGCCCGGGCCGTCGCCGCCGCCGACCGCGCTGACCACCACGTCCTGGCCCTTGACGACCTCGGCGACGGACTCCGGGTCGAGGACGTCGCCGGTGACCACGGTGAGGTTGGGGTCGCTCTTGGTGAGCTTGGCGGGGTCGCGGACGACCGCGGTGACCTGGTGGCCGCGGCGCAGGGCCTCGTCGAGGATGCGGCTGCCGATGGTGCCGTTGGCCCCGAAGAGAGCGATCTTGGACATGGTGGGTTCTCCCAGTGGTTCATTGAGGGGGCGAAGGATGCCCTACGGACCGCGGTGTTCCGGTCGCCGAGGTGTGGCTGCCGTTTTCCGCCATCAGCAGTGCTGACGTCTCCTACGCTAGGGGTACGAACGGGAGATTCCGGGGTAGCGAGGCGACGGGTCATGGTGAAAAAGCGACAGGATCCCCGAGAGGATGCAGCGGCGATCCGCGAGGTGCCGTTCTCCGCTCCGGTCGGGCGGCCGGCCGGGGTGGAGGTGCTGACCCTCGCCGAGCTGCGCGGGCGCGCGGACGCCTGCGGGCTGTCGACGCCGCACCGGCCCGGTTTCCACCACCTGCTGGCCCTGGACCGCGGGCGACTGGTCCACACCGTCGACTTCCGGGAGCACCTCCTCACGCCCGGCGACCTGCTGTGGTCGCGGCCCGGGCAGGTGCAGCACTTCGGCGATCTCACGGGCGCGGAGGGGCGGTTGGTGCTCTTCGAGTCCGATTTCCTGGACCCGGCGACCGCCACCGCGGCCCGGATCGAGGACTGGTACGGGCCCGCCGTGCGACACCCCGAGGGCGCCGCCGCCCGCGCGCTGGAGGAGGCGCTGGGGCATCTGCACCGCGAGTTCGGGGCGTTGGGCGGGCTGCCGCTGGAGGCGCATCTGGACGTGCTGCGGCACCTGTTGGCCGTCCTGGTGCTGCGGGCCGCGCACCTCGACGGGTCGGCGGACGGGCCGGACGGCGGGACGTGTGAGGCGGGCGAGACGTATCTGCGGTTCCGGGACGCGGTGGAGCGGGGGTTCACCCGCAGCCGCCGGGTCGCCGACTACGCCCGGTCGTTGGGCTATGCGCCCCGCACGCTCTCCCGGGCCACCGAGTCGGCGGCCGGCGTCGGGGCGAAGGAGTTCATCGACCGGCGGGTGGTGCTGGAGGCCAAGCGGCTGTTGGCGCACGGCGACCAGCCGGCCGCGCGGATCGCGGACCGGCTGGGTTTCGCGGACGCCACCAACTTCAGCAAGTTCTTCCAACGGCAGGCCGGGATCACGCCGATCGCGTTCCGGGCCGCGGTGCGCGCCGGCGGCTGACCGGTGACCGTCTGCCGCACGTAAGAAGGGGCGGGGCGCAGCGGGTGGGGGTGGGGGCCGCCGCGCCCCGCCGTAGGAGCGGTCCGGGAGGTGGGGCTCCGGACCGGTGGGGGGTCAGCCGGTGTAGGCGGCGAACGCCTTGCTGAAGGCCAGCGGGGCCTGGGCGATGGAGCTACAGGTCGGCTGGGCGGAGTGGGACGGTCCACCGGGGCAGGGCTTGTCGCGGGTGGCGGACCACATCGACAGCCGGGACAGGTGCTTGCTCTTGGCGAACTTCACCAGGGCGGCCGCGTCGTCGAGCGTGAAGACCTCGCCCTGGACGTCGTTGACGCCGATCATCGGGGTGACGGCGACGGCCTTCCAGGCGTCCGCGTCGCTCAGGCCGAGGGCCTTCTTCAACTGGCCCTGGGTGGCGGTGGCGGCCCGGGTGGCGTAGGTGCCCATGTTGCCGCTGTAGGAGGAGCCGTAGTCCATCGCCATGATGTTGACGGCGGAGATCTTGACGCCGTTCTTCTTGGCGTCGGCGAGGAGGTCCACGCCGTCCTGGGTGAGGCCCTCGGGCATCACCGGGAGGGTGAACGAGACGTCCAGGCCCGGGTGTTGCTTCTGGAGCTGGGCGATGGCTTGCGCCCGGCGGGTGTTGGCGGCCGCGTTCGGCAGCGCACCGCCCTCGATGTCGAAGTCGACCTTGGTGAGCTTGAACTGGTCGAGGGCCTTGCCGTAGGCGGCGGCCAGTTGGGACGCGGAGGAGCAGGCGGCGGCCAGTTCGGTGCCGTTGGCACCGCCGAAGGAGACCCGGACGTCGCCGCCGGCCTTGCGCAGCGCCGGTATCTGCTTGGCCACCGCGTCCGCGCCGAGGTCGCCCGAGCCGCCCCACTTGGGGACGCAGCCGCCGCCGGAGGTGAGGAAGGCGAGGGTGAACTCCTTCACCCCGGCCTTCTGGGCGGTGCCGGTCAGGTCGTAGGCGGGGTAGAGGGAGGTGTCCACGTACGGGGAGAAGCCGGCGCGGGCGGCGGTGTTGGGCTGCGGGGCCTTGGTGGCCAGCGCGGAGCCGGCGACCGCGATCCCGCCGCCGACCGCCAGCGCGCCGGCCACCGCGGTCCCGATCAGCTTGGTGGTGCGGCTCGTACGGCGCCGGTGTGCCGAGGAACTCATGGCGTGCCTGCCTGTCATCGCATGGGGTGGGGGCGCACCACCTAGGGGTGCGTCCCGCACGCTAGCGGCAACGAAACGGACAAATGCCGGTTTCGGTACGGCGGTTGGGGGACTTATGGCCGCGTTAAGGAAGCCGAAGGGGGCGGTTAAGGCCGGCGGTCCCCGGCGTCCGGCGCGGTGCGGGCACCCCGTCGGCGGCGGGCGCCGAGCCGGCGGCGCAGCCGGCGCCCGCGCCGGGTGCCGGCGGCGCGCCGCCCGCCCAGGGCCAGCCAGACCCGGACCTCGGTGCCGCCGAGCACCGAGCGGCCGATCCGCACGTCGCCGCCGGTGGACTCCGCGAGCCGGCGGACGATGTCCAGGCCCAGGCCGGTGGAGCCCGCGCCGCCGCCCCCGTGGCCGCGGCGCAGCGCGGCGGCCGGGTCGGCGATGCCCGGACCGGCGTCGGAGACCAGCACGATCACCGCGTCGTCGGCGTTGTGGACGTCGACGGCGAACGCGGTGCCCTCGGGTGTGTGCCGGAAGACGTTGCCGAGCATGGCGTCCAGGGCCGCGGCGAGGTCGGGTCGGGCGGCCGGGACCCGCACCGGGCGGTCCGCGCCGGCGACCCGGACGGTGCGGCCCTCGTCCTCGGCCAACGCCGACCAGAAGTCCATCCGTTCGCGGATCACCTCGGCGGCGTCACAGCCAGCCGCCGCGGCGGCCTGGGCGCTGAGCTCCCGTTGGGCGCGGGCGGTGCGGATGATCTGGTCGACCTCGTGCTCCAACTGCTCGACGGCGGCCCGGGTCTGCTCGGCGGCCGGGCCGTCGCCGAGCGAGGCGGCGTTGAGCCGCAGCACGGTCAGCGGGGTGCGCAGCCGGTGCGAGAGGTCGGCGGCCAACTCCCGCTCGTTGGCCAGCAGTTGGACGACCTGGTCGGCCATCGAGTTGAACGCGCTGGCCGCCGAGCGCAACTCCTTCGGTCCGTCCTCCCGAACCCGGACGCCGAGGTCGCCCCGCCCCAAGTCGTGGGCGGCGACGGCCAGTCGCTCGGCGGGGCGCACCATCTTGGTGCCGAGCCGGTCGGCGACCGCGACCGAGCCGATCACCAGCGCCAGGCCGACGCCGGCCAGGATCGCCCAGGAGGTGGCCACCCCGTTGGTGAGCGCCGCGTCGGGGACGTAGACCTCGATGACGGCGATGCCGGAGGCCACCGCGGTGGGTTGGAGCAGCGCGGTGCCGCCGGACACCTGGGCGATGGAGGCCCGGCCGAGCCGGACCGCGGCGGCGACGTCGACGGGGGCGGCCCGGCGGGCGCCGATCTCGGCCGGCCCGCCGCCCTGGGCGCCCGCCGGTACGTGGATGCCGATCCGCTCGCCGGGACCGGTCTCGGCGCTGGCCAGGGCCCGTTCGAGCTGGGTGCGGTCGGTGGTGATGGCGAGCACCGGCCCGAGGGCGGCGGCCTGCCGCTCGGCGCCCCCGTAGGCGCGGTCGGACGCCATCTCCTTGACCACCAGCCCCAACGGGACGGCGAACGCGACCACGACCATCGTGGTGACCGCCAGGGCCACCTTCACCAGCGCCCACCTCACCGCGCGCCGCCCCTCACCGCGGGGGCTCCAGCTTCACGCCGACGCCGCGCAGGGTGTGCAGGTACCGCGGCCGGGCGGCGGTCTCCCCCAACTTCCGGCGCAGCCAGGACAGATGGACGTCGATGGTCTGGTCGTCCCCGTAGGACTGCCGCCACACCTCGGCCAGCAGCTCCTTACGGGGGACGACGACGCCGGGGCGCTCGGCGAGGAAGGCCAGCAGGTCGAACTCGCGGCGGGTCAGGTCGAGCGCGGTGCCGTCCAACTCGGCCTGGCGGCGCAGCGGATCGATGGCCAGCCCGCCGACCCGGATCACTCGTGAGGGCGGTTCCGCCCCGGGGCCGCCGCCTCGGGACCTGCGCAACACGGCGGCCATCCGGGCCGAGAGGTGCTCGACCGAGAACGGCTTGGTGAGGTAGTCGTCGGCGCCGTCGTTCAACAGCCGGACGATCTCGGCCTCGTCGTCCCGCGCGGTGGCGATGATCACCGGGACGTCGGTGATGCCGCGCAGCATCTTCAGCGCCTCGCCACCGTCCAGATCGGGCAGCCCGAGGTCGAGGACGACCAGGTCGAAGCCGACGTGCGCGACCTCGCGCAGCGCCTCCAGGGCGGTTGCGACGCTGCGCACCGCGTGCCCGGCCTCGGTCAGGTGCCGGATCAGCGCGGAGCGTACGAACTGGTCGTCCTCGACGACGAGCACTCGTGCCATGGGCCGCACCGTACGCCATACGAGCGGGTTTCCCGCCCCGAGGTTGACGACCGGACACCGCTGCCCCCGGTACCGGACGGGCTGCGAGCGGCCCTACGGGTGGGGCAAGATGACGCAGATGCAACGAGGTCTGGTTCACGCGGCGGCCTGGACGCTGGCGACCGGCGCCGCGGTCACCCTGTCGTGGTTCGGCGTGCACACCGTGCTGTCCGGCACGGCGTACGACGCCCCGCGCGCGCTGCCCCTGTCCGACCAGGTGGACTCCTCGGCCCTGCCGCAGGTCTCCTCCACCCACCGCCCCAGACCGTCCGCCTCGCCCTCCGCGAGCCCCACCCCGTCCTCCGACGACCGCCCGGCGCGGCCCGTCGCCCCGTCCCACACCGCCAGCAGCCCGACCGCCACCCCCGCGAACACCCCGGGCACCAACGCGCCCCCGGCCACCGGCGGCCGGGTCCACAACTACGCCACCCCCGGCGGCCGGGTGGTCCTCTCCCTGGGCACCGACTCCGCCGAGTTGGTCTCGGCGACCCCCAACCCGGGCTGGGAGATGCAGGTCTGGAAGCAGGACCAGTGGCTCCGCGTCGACTTCACCGGCAACGGCTCCCACACCTCGGTGATCTGCACCTGGAACGGCCACCCACCGGTAGTCGAAACCCTCAACCACACCACCTAACAGGAGCATTGACGCCCCATCAGGTCACCTCACGCAAAAGCGCCGTCGGGCGGAGCCGGAGAGACGACCGCGGTGGCATCGGTGACCGGCGCCGCGCCACCGGTGAAGTCCAGCAGCGCCCGGCCGTGTTCGACTCGCCCGGCGTGCGGATCGCCGGCCGCCCGCCGGGTCAACTCCCCGACCGGCAGCGGCAGGTCCCCGGCGAGCAGCACGGCGTTGCCGAACCGCCTGCCGCGCAGCACGGCCGGCTCGGCGGTCAGCGCCAACTCGGGGAAGACGGTGTGCACGGTGGCGATCTGCCCGCGCAGGAACGAAAGCGGCGGCCCGTCGGCGAGGTTGGCCGCGTAGAGCCCGCCGGGCCGAAGCGCCCGCCGCACCTCCGCCACGAATTCGCCGCTGGTCAGATGCGCGGGCGTGCGGGCCCCGGCGAAGACGTCCGCGATGACCAGGTCCGCCCAGCCGTCCGGGATCTTGGCCAGTCCGGCGCGGGCGTCCGCGCCGCGCACCCGTATCCGCCAGCCGCTCTCCAACGGGAGCCGCTCGCGGACCAGTTGGACGAGCGGGGTGTCGATCTCCACGACCTGCTGGGTGGAGCGGGGCCGGGTCGCGGCGATGTACCGCGCCAGTGTCAGCGCGCCACCGCCGAGATGGACGACGCGCAGCGGCGCACCGGTCGGGGCGGCCAGATCGGCGATGTGGCCGAGCCGCCGCTGGTAGGAGAATTCCAGATGCGCCGGGTCGTCGAGGTCCACATGGGACTGCGGGGCGCCGTCGATCAACAGCGTCCATCCGCGCGGCCGGTCCCGGTCGGGCCGCAGTTCCGCGATGCCGCCGCCGACCGTGCCGGTGACGGACTCCGGGCCGCCGCGCCCGCGCCTGGTTCTTCCCATGCCACCAGTATGGCGTGCCGCCACAGTGACAAATTAGCTGGTCAGGCGCTGTGCGGGGGGCCGGGTGGTGGACCACCCAGCGGCCTGGGCCGTGGGCGGTCCACCCCTGTTATGCCAGGAACCCAAGCCGGTCCGATGTCCCTCCGGACCGGCGCCGGATCACTTGTTGAGGCACTTGTTCCCGAAGGCCGGGTTCAGCAGCCCGATCACGTCGATGCTGTTGCCGCACAAGTTGATCGGGAGGTTGATCGGAACCTGGATCACGTTGCCGCTGATGAGACCCGGCGAGTGTGCGGCGAAGCCCGCCGCGTACGCGCCGTGCCGGCCGTGGTGACGACCCTCGTCGTAGCGGCCGAAGTCACGGCCGTGGTGGCCGTGGTGGTGCCGGCCCTCACGCCCGTGGTGGCCACCGTCCCCGCTGGCGGTTGCGACACCCGCGCCGCCCAGCACCAGGGCTGAGGAGGCCGCGGCCATCGCGGCGGTCTTGACGAACCGCTTCATCCCATTCTCCTTTCAGTTCGCGAATGGGGCATCGGACACAACGAACAATATGGGTTATGGATGCGTCCGTTACCACTTGAGCGGATTCATTAGGCTGTCTGGCTGGTATTCCGCTGATCGGAAACCCGGACGGCAGCGCGGCGTGCCTGCCGCGATTTCCAGCATGATTTCTGTCAGAGTGCTCTCCTGTTTGACTGATTGAAGTCGGAGAGAAGACATGCGGAAGTCGATGGACCGCACCGGGCGCGGCGCCGTATGCGCGGTCGCCGCCCTGGCTTTGTCGGCCGCGCTGACTTCGGCAGTGGCCGCCCCGCCCCCGCGGGAATCCTCCCGAATTCCTTTCGCCGAGCGCTTCCATGCGACCGGGCACGGCGGTATCGCTCGGGCCGCCAATTCCTGGGTGACCTGCCGCCGACCCGCGGGCCGCGCCGGGCGGCGGGAGTGCGCGGCGGCCGGCCGCTTTGGGCCCCGGGCCGCGCACGTCGACGACGCCCCGGGTGCGGCCGGCTCCAGCCGCGCCGCGCTGCGGCTGCCGGCCGGCTCCCGGGTGCGCTTCGCCCGGCTGTACTGGGGCGGTGACCTGCGCTCCAGCGGGCACCGGGTGCTGCTCGCCGGCCCCCGCGGCCGGTACCAGGAGGTGCCCGCGGACAACCCGATCGGGCGGCGCAGCACCCCTCGGGCCGACGACTACCAGGCGTCCGCGGACGTCACCGCGCTGGTGCGGCGGGGCGGCGCGGGCACGTACACGGCGGCCCGGCCGGGCGCGGGGGAACGGGCCGGGGCCTGCGGTGGCTGGGCGCTGATCGTCGCGTACGAGAACCGCCGGGAGCCGTTGCGGCGGCTGGCGGTGTGGGACGGATTCGAGGCGCTGGGTGGGCACCGCCGGGCGTTCGCGGTGCGACTCGCCGGATTGCACATTCCCGCGCACGCCCGGGGACGGGCCGGCGTCGTCGCGTATCACGGAACGCCCGGAAGCGGGAGCGAAATCTCTGCCCGGGCCGGCCACATTACTCCAGTCGTGCTCCGACATTCCGCCGAACCGGCGAATGCGGCGGCGCACTCGACTCATTCGGATTTCGACCGGAAGCGGCCCGGTACACCCGCCTACCGCAACGCCGAAGGTTTCGATTCCGGGGTCTTCGACCTGACGCCGGCGCTCCGGTCCGGGGGCGACCGGTTGGCATTCCGCTTCACCACCCGAAAGGCGGGTTATTTGCTCGGCGCGCTCTTCGTCCAGGCCGATCTGCGGCACTGAGCGAGAAGGCGCCGGCAATTTCCGCGAAAGTTCTGACGGCTCGGTAATCAGGGGAGCAGTGCGCGTGTTGCCACCAGACCTGCCGCCCCAGGAGCGGCTCACGGTCCTGCATGTGTCCCGGTCGGTCGACGGCGGGCTCGCCCAAGTCGTCGCCGGCCTGGTGCGGTCGCAGGTGGCCGCCGGGCTACGGGTGGTGGTGGCCGCGCCGCCCGGTGGCACCCTGCACGCGGCGGCCGCCACCGCGGGCGCCGAGGTGGTGCTGTGGCCGGCCGGCGGCTTCGGGTCGGCACTGTCCGGGGCCCGGCGGCTGGTCCGGCTGATCCGACGCACCCGCCCGCATCTCGTCCACGCCCACGGTGCGCGGGCCGGGGCCGCCGTCCGGTTGGCGGTGCGCGGGCGGCTCCCGACCGTGTACCAGCCGCACTGCTGGCCGTTCGAGGCGGCCGGCGCGCTGACCGTGCGGGCCGGGGAGGCCCGGGAGCGGCGGGTGGTGCGCTTCACCCATCGGGTGCTGTGCGCGAGCGAGGCCCAACGGGCGCGCGGGGCGGCCGCCCGGTTGGCGGGCCGGTGGGTGGTGATCACCAACGGCGTGGACCTGCGGCGGTTCTCCCCTGGGGACGACGACGCCCGGCAGGAACTGCGCGACTCCCTGCCCGCGCTGAGCGACGCCGTGCCGGCCGAGGCGCCGCTGGTGGTGTGCGTGGCGCGGCTGTGCCCGCAGAAGGGCCAGTCGACGCTGTTGCGGGCCTGGCCCGAGGTGACCGCCGCGGTACCGGACGCCCGTCTGGTGCTGGTCGGCGACGGGCCGGACCGGGCGGCGTTGGAGCGGACCGCACCGCCCGGGGTGGTGTTCGCGGGCGCCGCCGAGAACACCGTCTGCTGGTACCGGGCCGCGGACCTGGTGGTGTTGCCGTCCCGTTGGGAGGGGATGGCGCTGGCCCCGTTGGAGGCGATGGCGTGCGGCCGGCCCGTGGTGCTGAGCGACGTCGGCGGGGCCCGGGAGTGCCTGCCGCCGGACGCCGCCGACGCCTGCCTGGTGCCGCCCGACGACCCGGCGGCGCTGGCCGGTGCCCTGACCACCCTGCTGGCCGATCCCGAACGGCGGAGCACGCTCGGCGAGCGGCTGCGGGACCACGTACGGATGGCCCATGACGCGCAGCGGACGGCGGGCGCGGTGCTGAACGTCTACCGGGAACTGCTCGCCGTGCCGCCCGTCCTGACCCCGGCGCGGGCCGGGCGATGACGGCCGGGCGCGCGCACACTCCCCCGGCCCGCGCCGGGCGGGGCCCCAGGCCGCCGGCCGGGGTGCTGCCGCGGCCCGCCGCCCCGGTCCGTACGGGCCGAGGTGCGGCGCCCGCCCCGGTGTCGGCGGCGCGGGGCGGGCGGGCCGTGCCGCGGCGCGCCGTCCCCGTCCTGCTAGCCGCGGCCGATGCGCTGGCCGCCGGTGGCGCGGTCCTCCTCGTGGGCGCGGATCCGGCGCTGCTCGCCGGGCTGGTGCCGGTCCTGCTGCTGCTCACCGCGCGGGCCGGGCTCCTCCGCCCGGGCCCGGCCCCGGCCGCGTTGGAGGAGTTGGCGCCGCTGCTGGGGCGGGCCGCGGGCGGCTGGTGTGCGGTGGCCGCGGCGCTGGCCGCGCTGCAACCGGGGCGGGCCCTGGGCCCGGTGGCGCTGCCCGCCGGGGTGGTCCTCCACGCGGTGCTGGCGGCGGCCGGACGGGCCGTGGTGTACCGGGCGCGCCGCGCCGCCGCCCGGCGCCGGCCGCGGTCGGCGCTGCTGGTCGGCCCGGAGCCGACCGCCCGGCAACTGGCCGCGGCCCTGGTGGCGCACCCGGAATACGGGCTGCGCCCGGTGGGCGTGGTGCCCACCGGGCCAGCCGCGCCCGACGGGGCCGGGGCGGGCGCCGTGGTGCCGCTGCTCCGCTCGTCCGAGGCGCTGACCCGCGCGGTCATCCGACACACCGTCCGCGACGCGGTGTTCCTCCTGCCGCCGGAGAGCGACCCGTACGCCGCGGCGCTGCTGCGCCGGTTCCTGCGGCAGGGCGCGGCCGTCTGGCTGGCCGGGGCCGCCGCGGGCCACGACGGGCAGCCGCCGGCACCCGATACCGAGCACCTGTGGGGGTTCGCCTGCCGGCCGCTGCGCACCGGCCGGCGCCGGCCCGGCGGTCCGGCCAAACGGGCGCTGGACCTCGTCCTGGCTTCCGCGGCACTGCTGTTGACGGCGCCGCTGCTGGCCGGCTGCGCGCTGGCGGTCCGGCTGGTGGACGGGCCCGGGGTGCTGTGCCGGCAGGACCGCGTCGGCCGGAACGGGCGCCGCTTCGCGCTGCTGCGGCTGCGCACCGCGCGCCCCGGGGCCCGGCCAGGCCGCCTCGGCCGGTGGTTGCGCGCCACCTCGTTGGACGGGCTGCCACAGCTGTTCAACGTGGTGCGCGGCGAGTTGAGCCTGGTCGGGCCGCTCCCCGAACGGCCCTCGCGCGCCGCCGAGTTGACCCGCCGGCACCCCGACCGCGGCGCCGCGATGCCGCCCGGCCTCACCGGCCTGGCGCAGGTGCACGGGCTGCGCGAGGGCGCCAGCGCCGAGGACCGGGCGCGGTTCGACGCCCGCTACGCCGACGGCTGGTCGCCGGGCGCGGACCTGCGGATCCTGCTGCGGGCGGCGGCCCGGCGGCTGCTCCGTAGGGAGGGCCGATGACCACGGGGGCGGCGATCGACCGCCGCCCCTGTCCGCCGCACCGCCGTCCGCTGCTCCCCGACGCGGCCGACCCGGCCGCCGACCAGGCCACCCCGGCCGCTACCCCTGGAGGGATCCGGTGAAAGTCCTGCACGTCATCACCGGCCTCGAAGTGGGCGGCGCGGCGCAGCAGTTGCGGCTGCTGCTGCGCCGGCTGCCCGCCCACTGCGAGGTCGTCACCCTGACCAACCCCGGCCCGCTCGCCGAGGCCATCGAGGCGGACGGCACCCCCGTCACCCACCTCGGCATGACCGGCCACCGCGACCTGTCCGCGCTCCCCCGTCTGGTCGGCCTGATCCGCGCCAGCGGCCCCGACCTCGTCCACACCCACCTCTACCGGGCCTGCGTCTACGGCCGGATCGCCGCCCGGCTGGCCGGCGTCCGCGCCGTGGTCGCCACCGAGCACTCGTTGGGCGACGCGGTCATCGAGGGCCGGCGGCTGACCCGCGGCGTCCGCGCCCTGTACCGGGCCACCGAGCGCCTGGGCTCGGCCACCGTCGCGGTCTCCGACACCGTCGCCGCCCGGCTGCGCCGCTGGGGCGTCCCGGAGCCGCGGATCCACGTGGTGCCCAACGGCATCGAGGCGCACCGCTTCGCCCACGACCCCGCCGCCCGGGCCGCGATCCGGGCCCGACTCGGCCTGCCGCCCGACGCGTTCGTGGTCGGCGGCGCCGGCCGCCTGGTGCCCGGCAAGCGGTTCGACGTGCTGGTCCGGGCGGTCACCCAGCTCCCCGGCGTGCACCTGATGGTGGCCGGCGACGGGCCGGAGCGGGAGATGTTGGGGCGGATGGCCGGGCAGTTCGGGTCCGGCGACCGGATCCACCTGCTCGGCGCGCGCGGCGGCGCGGACGGGCCGGCGGCCGGCGACGGGCCGGACATCCCCGGCCTGCTGTCGGCCATCGACGTCTTCGTCTCCCCGTCCCCGGACGAGGCGTTCGGGCTGGCGGCGCTGGAGGCCCTGGCGTCCGGGCTGCCCGTCCTCTACGGCAGCTGTCCGGCCGTCGACGACCTGCCCGCCGACCAGGCCCCCGGCGCCCGCCGGGTCAGCCCCGGCGTGCACGAACTGGCCACCGCCCTACGGGAGTTGCGGCGCGACGGCGTGGACCGGCTGCCGGTGCCGCCGGTGGTGCGGCGGTACGACATCGACCGCAGCGCCCAGGAGCTGATGGCCGTCTACGACCGGGCGCTCGCCGTGACCCGTCGGCCCCGGCAGGCGGCCGAGGCCCCCGCCCCGCCCGCCGGGCCACCGGCGCAGGGCCTGCCCCCGGGCGTCTCACTGCCCGACCCGTCCCCGGCACCGGAACCCGACGGGCACTCGCTGTCGAAGCGCTGAGGGCTCGGCGCACGGAACGGGAAAGTGGTGGGGGGGGGGGCCGGGGCCCCCCCCCCCCCCCCCACCCCCCCCCCCCCCCCCCGCCGGCGACCCCCACGCTCGGGGGGGCCGCCC